>JBFMFT010000408.1:0-4828 GCA_040751925.1 Chloroflexota bacterium | reverse complement strand
TATCCCTCAACCAGAATGGGTAAGACGCGGCCGACCTGGGCCTGATTCTTCGCCAGCGAAATGCGCTGCTGGATGGTGAGCAACTCCTCACGGCGAGCTTCCTTTACCTCGTCCGGCACGTGCCACGAAATAGTGGCCGAGGGGGTAGATTCCTCGTAGGAATAAGTGAAAACCCCTACGCGGTCAAAGCGCAGGTCAGCCACAAACTGTTTGAGGCCCGCAAACTCCTCGTCCGTCTCGCCGGGGTAGCCCACGATAAAGGTGGTGCGAATCGCCAGGTTGGGCATGGCCTGGCGCAGCTTGTCGAGGGTCTGGTAGACCCATTCGACGTTGGCCGGCCGCCGCATCCGTTTGAGCGTCTCCCGATGACCGTGCTGCAAAGGAATGTCCAGGTAAGGCAATATCTGGTGATGGGTAGCCATCGTCTCCACCAGCTCGTCGGTCACGTAGCCAGGGTAGGCGTACATCAGGCGAATCCAGGGGATGGCGGGAGCGGCGGCCACGATGGCCTTGAGCAGTGTACTCAGGCCATTCTTCATCCCCAGGTCGTGACCATAATCGGTCGTGTCCTGGGCAATGAGGATGATTTCTTGCACGCCGGCCTCTTGCAGCCGCACGGCTTCGCCTACGATAGAGGCCAGCGGCCGGCTGACCATCGTCCCCTTAATTTGGGGAATGGCGCAGAAAGCGCACGGCCGCCGGCAACCATCGGCAATCTTCAAGTACGCGCTAGCCCCCTGCACGGCCGCCCGCAGCACCCCCCGCTCGTCACGGCCGACCGTCGTCGCCTCGTCCGGCAGGTGGTAGAGCGGTTCGGGATGCTTGCGCCGGCGAAGCTGGCGCACAAAAGGCACAATATCCATCCAGCGGCGCGTGCCAATCACCCCGTCTATCCCTGGTACTTCTTGCGCCAACGCCGGCCCATACCGTTGCGAAAGGCAGCCGGCGGCGATGAGCAGTTGATCCGGCCGCTTGCTTTCCGCCAATTCGCGTAGGGCTGAGAGAGATTCTTGCTTGGCGGCGTTGATGAAGCCGCAGGTATTGACGATGAGTACGCTGGCTTCGTCGGGTTCACCGGCCGCGCTAAAATCCGCCTTACCCAGCAAAGCGGCCATACTTTCCGAATCCACCGTATTCTTACTGCAACCCAGACTGAGCAGGTAATACTGCTTCTTGACCTTGTGTTTGCTCATGGCGCGCCTGATTACTGGCCCGTCGTACTCCACGTCTCGTCCACCACCTCCCCCCGGCCGCCCAGCTTGCCCAACGGCACGTCATTGATGGTCACAAAGACGCCAATCGCATTGCCGGTCAAGAAGCGGGCTTCTTGCAAGGCTTCCCACTCAAATGGCCCCTCACCCCGCCGGGCCAGCCCCTCAAAGACCACCTCGCCGTCAATCGCCACCTGCATCCAGGTACGCTCGGTGATTTCCAGGCGCAGGCGAATACGCTCCATCGTGGCTGGTAGGGGCGGCCGCGTCGGGGTGGGTGTTGGCCCGGCCGCCGGCTGGTTGTTGCGGCTGGTCGAAACGACCGGCTCACCGGTGGCGGTTTCCTCTGGCGGCGGGGTGGGGGTGGCCGGTTCGTTGTTGATAATCTCACTAACGGCGTCGGTCAGGCTGCCGGCCAATTCCTGCGAGCCGTCGCCCCGGCCGAGCAACAAAGGCACGAAGCGATTGGCGACCAGCCCCAGGGCGATGAGCAAGGCCACGATGATGATCAGGCGCAGAGTCGCGTCGCGGTCGCGCCGGCCGCTATCTGGCCCTAACTGAACGTTGACCGGATTGAAGAAGGGCTGGTCGCGCCGGTCGGGGAGGGGATGATCCGGCGAGATGTCCTCAACGCTGGCGGCCACGGGGGCCGGCCGCCGGTTCTGGCTAAGTTCGTACCGTTCCAGCAGGGGTTGGGGGTCTAACCCCAGGCAGCGGGCGTAATTCCGCAGATAGCCCCGCACGTGTACCGGCGTCGGCAAAAGGTCGTATTGACCATTTTCCAAAGCCTCCAGGAAGCGGGTGGTAATGCGGGTTCGATTCTGAACTGCGGCCAGCGTCAGCCCTTTGGCTTCGCGGGCGTCGCGCAAAATCGCGCCAAGTTCGTCCACTGTTCACCCTGTAAAACAATTCGCTGAATTGTTAGAACAATCCGGCGGATTGTTCTACTCTGTTGCGCCCTCCGCTTCGACCAGGACGGTAAATTGGGGCTGGTAGTCGCCGCTCAAGCGCACGGTGACTTTGTGTTCGCCCAGGTGGCGCAGAGGTTCACCTTCCACTTTACGCCGGTCAATCTCCGTGCCTAGCACCTGGTTCAGACGGTCAGCGACTTCGGTCATGGTGATCGAGCCGTAGAGCTTACCCGTTTCACCGGCTTTAGCCGTGAAAGCCATCGTCACGCTGCTAATGCGGTCAGACAAGGCTTTGTGTTCATTATTCAGTTGTTCACGGCGGGCGGCCGCTCGCTCGCGCCAGACCTGCGCCTGCTTGAGTACGCTGGTGGTGGCCGGCACAGCCAACTGGCGGGGAATCAAGAAATTGCGGCCGAAACCATCGGCTACGTTATGGACTTCCCCGGCCAGGCCGAGGTTGGCAACGTCTTCTTTCAACAGCACTTTCATAGCTGGTTTATTTCTCCTACCTATACCTATAAGAAACTCGGTTTCTTCTGAGAAACGAGTTTCTAAGAATTGCGAGGGGGGATGTTATCAAACGTAGGGGGTTTTGGCAAACGGGATGAGCGTGATGCGTGATAAACACGTTTCACACCTGCCCCTCGGCCGCGTACACCTCATCCATCGCCACCAACACGTCGCCCAATTCATTGACCTGGTCGCTAATTTCCTGACGCAGACGTTTGGCCCGGCCGCTGTCAATATCCTTCGCTTCCACCAACATGGTTTGAGAGTAAATCGTACCCAGGGCCGCCAGCGTATTTTCCAGTTGCAGGGCCGCCCGCTCCATGGCGTTATCCAACATCTCAATCGTTTCAATCTGGCGGCGCATATTGGCCGTAGTAGCTTCCATTTGCTGCTGCACGGCCGGATCACTCTCCTGCTCGAACTGTCGCTTCAACTCGGCCACGCGGGCGGTAGCCTTCTGCCGATCTGCTTCCAGACGGGGCCTCTCATACTGGTAGCGGTCGAGACGGTGAGCCAGGCTATAGATATTTTCAATCCACTCGTCAATCTGGCCGGCCGTCTGGTTCAGATTATCCTTGAGAACGTTGTCATTCCGTTGGCGAATGGCCGCCTGGATGCGGCTACGATAACTGATCGCCTCCTTAACCTTATCCTGCAACTCTCGATGATGCAGTTTGCCTGGATCAAACGCATTGCGTAGCAATTCCTCCACCACCTGCTGGCCGGTCTTCGGGTCGGTCAGGCTAGTGTAGACCAGGCCGGCCTCGGCCGCCAACCCACCCACCAGCCAGGCCCAGCCGGGAACGAACTCAATGAACTGGGGACCGAAGAAGGCGAACAGGAGGGTCATAGAAATGACCACTGCGCTTTCCCAACGAAAGAGGGCGTGCTGGAAAAGGGCGTTCTGCACGCGCTTTTCCAGGTTTTGGCGGGCCTCGTTAGCCATAACATCCCTCGTAGGTCACGTTCCAAACGTGACCTACGAACCGGCCGCTTCCTGAGCCTTTTCCGTAACCTCGGCGGCGGCCGGACTCTCACTCAAACCCAGGCGGCGTTTACGCTCTTCCAACTGCATATCCAGTTCCGCCTTACCCAGCGTCTCATCCATTTGCGCGTCCAGCCGGCTGGCATACATCTCACTATAGGCGGTCGCCTTATCCAGTCGCGCCCGGATAGATTCTCCCATACGGGCCACGTCGCTGTCGCCGGCCCCAATCAGGTCATCCAGGCTCTTGATAGCGCGGACAGTCGTCTCCTTCGACTTCGCCAATTCCAGCAGAGCCTCTAACTCCTTCTGTTCCTGGCGAATGGTGGTCAGCTTGGCTTGCAGCTTCAGCCGGGCGTTCAAGAGGGCTTCATATTCCCGCTCCTGGCGCACCCACTGTTCGTGGTATTGTTCTTCCAGGCGGCGGGTCGTGTTCAGTTCCGATTGGGCGGCGCGGGCCAGGTCGGCCTTGTTCTGCATCAAGAAGGTATCTATATTCCTGTCCAGTTGGTCGCCCTTCTTCTTGAACTCATTGTATTTGCGCTCCAACGTTTTGACCTCGCCCCCAACGGTCGAGGCGGCGTCTTCCAGATCATCCAGGTTGTCTTCGGCGTCCCGGATATATTGTTTCATAACAGCAATCGAGTTGGCCTCTAAGGCGCGATCTACCATCGCGTGCAGATTGGCGGCAATAAGCGTCTGCGATTTTTCCAGAATGGATGCCATTGGTTTTTCTCCTGTATCTACTCAACCTCACCGCCGGGCAAGTAATGAGTAATGAGTAAAGAGTGAGGAGTTACGTGTTGCCTATTGCTCATCACTCATCACTCATCACTCATCACTCATCACGAAGAACTCAGCGGTGGCCGTTGCTTTCTCCTCTGTCAGGCGGACACGAGGTAGTATTGTACACGATCGGCCGTATACGCTCAATAAAAAGCCGCGACCGGGTACACTAAAAGTTTGTCAGGCAATCTGTAGAGGAGGAGACTTCACGCGCCGCAGCGCACCACGATAAACGAAAATCCGCGTCCATCCGCGTCCATCCGCGTCCATCCGCGTCCTATTCTCAAACGAGTTATCGCACTTTACCCCCTCCACACCTCGACAAAACCCCTACCCTTAAACACCCTGTTTAACCCCCTATGCTACACTACCCCAAAAAGAACAACACCAACACCAACTTCCTACTCATCACTCACCACTCACCA
>JBFMFT010000407.1:0-4868 GCA_040751925.1 Chloroflexota bacterium | reverse complement strand
TTAGATGGATGCGTTTGGGTTGGCCTACCTGCGCCTGGCCCTGGAAATCAACAAACACGTGGACGGCTACGTGGATGCCTATTATGGCCCGACCGAACTCAAAGCCCAAGTCGAAGCGGCCGAGAAACGACCCCCGGCCGCCCTCCTCGACGACCTGGCCTGGCTGCAAGCCCACGTGCCCACCGGCGACCCGGCCCGCCAGAGCTACCTGGAGGCCACCCTGCGGGCGATGGATTGCACTTTGCGCCTCGCGAACGGGGAGCAGTTTGACTACCTGGACGAAGTACATCGGCTCTACGACGTGTCGCCGGCCCAGGTGGATGAAAGCGTTTTCACCGCCGCCCACCAGGAACTGGACATCCTTTTACCAGGCACCGGCAGCCTGAGTGAACGCCTGGAGGCGCGGCGGCAACGCTATGAATTGCGGCCGGAGCAAGCCCTGCCGTTGATTGAGTTGGCGCGGGACGAGACGCGACAGCGCACGGCCGCCCTGGTTGACCTGGTAGACGGGGAGGCAGTCGAACTCCGCCTGACCAGTAACCAACCCTGGTCAGCCTATAACTGGTACCTGGGCCACGCCCGCTCGCTCATCGAATTTAACACCGACCTGCCCATCTCCGCCCTGGCTATCCTGGCGACCTTTGCCCACGAAGGCTACCCCGGCCACCACACCGAAGCCCAACTCAAAGAAAAACATATCTACCTGGCGCGAGGCTACGCCGAGCAAGCGGCCATGCTCCTGCACTCACCGGCGGCCGTCATTGCCGAGGGCCTGGCCACCACCGCCGTCGAAATCATCTTCCCCAACCATAAAAATCCGCGAGAATCCGCCCCATCCGCGTCCCCCCCCGACCACCACGACTGGAACGCCGAGGTCTTATTGCCCGAGGCCGAACGGGTGAGCGGCCGTTTGGGTGAACTGACGCAGGAAACGGCCAACCAGCTGCGCCGCCTGGCCCGCGCCAGCCACAACTTGCGGGCCGTCAGCGGCAACGCCGCCATTCTCTTTCATACCGGGCAAGCGAGCCAGGCGCAGACCATTGAGTACATTCACACTTACGCCCTCGCCAATAAACAGCGAGCGCAGCAGAGCTTCCGCTTTCTGTCCAACCCCCTTTTTCGCTCCTACCTCTTCACTTACACCCAGGGCTACAACCTGATCGAGCAGGCGGCCGGCGGCGACTCCAAGTGGCCCCTCTTCCACCGCCTTCTACTGCATCAGGTCTTACCTTCCCAACTGGCCCAGGTGGAAACTGGCAACCCCAATCCAAAATCCAAAATCCAAAATCCAAAATCATAAGATGGACTACACCCCTTCTGAACTGATGATCGTCAAGGCGGCCGAGGCCCTTAAGGGCAGCCGCGTCGTTTTCGTGGGCGTCGGCCTGCCCAACATCGCCTGCAACCTGGCGCGCCGCAGCCATTCGCCGACCATGGAGTTGGTCTACGAGAGCGGCATCTTTGGCGCGCACCCCGTCCGTCTCCCCCTCTCCATCGGCGACCCCACTTTGGTCAGCGACGCTACTTCGGTGATACCTATGGCTGACCTGTTCATGTACTATTTGCAAGGCGGCCGGATTGACGTGGCCCTCCTGGGTGGGGCGCAAATTGACCGTTATGGCAACCTCAACACCACCGTCATTGGGAACTATGCGAAGCCAAAGGTGCGCCTGCCTGGATCGGGTGGGGCCTGCGAGATAGCGATTCTGGCCCAGCGCGTCCTGATTATTATGCGTCTGAAGGGGCGGGCCTTTGTGGAGAAGCTGGATTTTGTGACCAGTCCGGGCCACCTGAATGGAGAGGGCGGCCGGGAACGCCTGGGCTTGCCCGGCCGGGGCCCCACACGAGTCATCACCGACCGCGCCCTTTTCGACTTTGACCCCATTGACCACGAGATGACCCTGACTGAGCTGGCCCCTGGCGAGACGGTCGAGGGCATCCAGGCTGACGTGGCCTGGCCTCTCCGCGTGTCGCCCGACCTGTGCGTGATGGCCCCGCCGACGGCGGCCGAACTCCGTCTCATCCGTGAGGAACTCGACCCCCAGGGGTTGTATCGTTAGTACCGAAATGAAAACTCGCACACCGTGGTCCCCCATACTCGTACTCTTGCTTGTACTTGGTTTACTTTTCTATCTTGGATACATCTCTCTGAACGAGCGTATCAATGATGGGCAATTTCTGAATAGCTTCCTGAGTGATCTTTGGGCAACAATGGCGGGTGTTATTGTTGGTATTCCAGTAGCCTTATTTATAGGCCATTTGCAGCAGAAAGCACTCGAAAACGCAGACAGTCGTCGCCAGATACGCGAAGCAGAAGAGCGGACAGCAAGAATTCTCAGACTAGTTAGGGCAGAACTTGCCTACAATCTGAACCCGGTCGGCGGCAATGTTAAATTGAAGGATGAGATGTGGCAGACGTTATCGGATGGGGGGGAGCTCAAGTATATCGAGACCCTGGAGCTTCTTGATACTATTTCAACAGCATATTACCACATTCGAGTCGCATCAATTCTAAGACAGAAGTTTTACGAGGCGGACCATAATCCTACAATGCCCTCAGGGCCAGTTAAGGCAGCTCGCGATCGAATCCTCCAGGATGTGAGTGAGCAAGAGGATTCTCTACGCCGTGCAATAGAAGAAGCATTGAAGCAAATTAGTAAGCATATCGGCTGATGCCACAAGCTGCATCTCGTCTGTGGCAGATGCCGATGTCCTGATCATGCCGCCGATCAGGTTAGAAAATATCTGGACACACGTCGAAAGAGACTTGTGTTATCATAGCCGACAGAATTATCGGCGGCCGGAGTAAGCGTGGTGACAAGACAGTTCAAGGTTATCGTTGAAAAACATCCAGACGGCTACGTGGCCTATCTGCACACGGAGTAGGGAGCATTATGCTATATTCACATCCTGACGGGCATGTATTTTACCGGAAGATGGCTCACGGCCGCCCCAAAATCGCCTACGGCCGGGGCATCTACCTCTACGACGAAACAGGTAAACGCTACCTGGACGGCTCCGGTGGCCCCCTGGTCGTCAACGTCGGTCACGGCCGCCCCGAAATCGTCCAGGCCATGGCCGAACAGGCCCAGGCCGCCGCTTACGTCCACGCCATCATGTTCACCAGTGAGGCGGTGGAGCGATACGCGGCCGAACTGGCCGAAATCGTCCCCCTACCGGCCGCCCGCTTCTTCTTCCTCAGCAGCGGCTCAGAAGTGGTGGAAGGGGCCATTAAGCTGGCCCGCCAGGTGCAGATGGCGCGAGGGGAGAAGGGGCGGCATCTGGTGATCGGCCGCTGGCAGAGCTATCATGGCATGACCCTGGGGGCGTTGAGTGTGAGCGGGCGGCCGGGATTACGCGCCCCTTACCTGGAGATGATGGCCGAAATGCCCCACGTCCAGCCGCCCTACCCCTACCGCGATCCGGCCAGTGGGCGCGAGGCGGCCGACCGCCTGGAAGAAGCCATCCTGACCTGCGGCGCGGACAAGGTGGCCGCCTTCATCGCCGAACCGATCAGTGGGGCCAGCCTGGGGGCGGTCGCGCCGCCGGACGATTACTGGCCGAGGGTGGCCGAGATTTGCCAGGAGTACGGCGTCCTGCTCATTGCCGACGAAGTGCTGGTGGGGCTGGGGCGCACCGGCCGCTGGTGGGGGATTGACCACTGGCGCGTGCAGCCGGACATACTGGTTACGTCGAAGGGGGCGGCCGGGGGCTACTTCCCCCTGGGCTTCATCGCCGCGCAGGGTCAGGACGTGGAACTGATCCGCCAGAAGCTAGGCGACTTCAATCACGGCGGCACCTTCAGCCACCACGCGGTAGGGGCGGCGGCCGGGTTAGCCACCCTCCACATCCTACAAAACGAAAAGTTGGTTGAAAATTCAGCCCGCCTGGGCGTTCTGCTCGGTGAAAAGCTGAAAGCGGCCCTGGGCGACCATCCCCACGTGGGCGACGTTCGCGGCCGGGGCCTCTTCTGGGCCATCGAATGGGTGGAGGATAAGGAGACGAAGCGGCCGTTCCCGGCCAGTCGCGGATTGGCCTGGGCGCTTTGCCGCCGGGCCTTTGACCTGGGCCTGATCGTCTACTACTCCCAGGGTTGCGCCGATGGGATGAATGGCGACCTGACGATGGTTGGCCCGCCCCTGATCATCCACGAAGAACAACTCGACGAACTGGTGGAGAAGCTGGCGGCGGCCGTCCAACTGGAAATACCAAAAACCCTGTAGGTTGCAGCAACCTAGGGGTTTTCGGCACTGTCTTAGGGCTGTTCAACCAAAGCGACCGTAACGGTTCGTTCGCGGCCGTCGCGCAAGAGGGTGAGCCTTACCGCCTGTCCGACCTGGGTGCGCTCCTCCAGGTATTGCAGCAAGCCTTCCATGTCTTTCACTGTCTGACCATCTACGGCGGTAATGATGTCCCCGCCCACGTACAGCCGGCGATTGCCGACAATGACCTGATCCGTAGCCCCACGAACACCGGCGGCCAGGGCCGGGCCATCGTTGTACAGTTGGGCCACCAGCACACCCCGCTCCACCGGCAACTCCAGCGCCTCGGCCAGTTCGGGGGTAATCGAATAACCCAGTAAGCCCAGCCAGGGATGGGGATAGTAGCCCTTCTCCAACAGTACCGGCACGATGCGCTTCACTGTATCCACCGGCACGGCGAAACCAATCCCCTCCGCCCCCTGGCGAATGGCCGTGTTGACGCCAATCACCTGCCCCCGCGAGTTGAGGAGCGGCCCGCCTGAGTTGCCGGGGTTGATGGCCGCGTCTGTCTGGATGACGTTGTAGATGAAAGCGTCATTATCGGTTTGCAGCGGCCGGCCGAGCGCGCTGATGACGCCGGTGGTCAGGGTGCGGTCGAGGCCAAAG
>JBFMFT010000406.1:0-4870 GCA_040751925.1 Chloroflexota bacterium | reverse complement strand
GGTCGGTAGAAACTCGGCCGCGTGGTTATCCACCACTGTATAACCGACCGTCGCCAGGGCGGTAAAGATGGCCCAGCGGGTCGCCCCGTTCCAATAGCGGGCCCGGCTAAAGTCGCGTAGGGATTCGAGGGGGACGACCAGGCAACCGGCCGTTACCAGGAGCATCCCCAACCAGCCCACGATAGAGGGAGGCTGGCCCAATAACACGTCGGCCACCGCCAGGAGCAATACAGGCAAGGCGCGGGCCAGAGGATAGACAACCGTGAAGTCACCCTTGCGGTAGCCTCGACTCAAGCCCAGGTAGTAGCAGGCTTGAAAGAGACCGGCGGCCGGCAAATGCAGCCAAACCACCCAGGGTGTGGGTGTCCCTCGCAATTCGGCCGCCAGGGCCGGCCCCAGTCCCAGCACAGAAATAAGGGCAGTCATGGGCAGGAAGATTTCGGTCGTGCGGTGGCGACGCACCAATAGATTCCAGCCGGCGTGCAGGAAAGCGGAGGAGAAGATGAGAAAGAGGGGGAGAAGTGACATGAAGTAATGAGTGATAAGTCATGAGTAGTACGTGAAGGCGGGGATTGTAGCCCAAGTCGTTGATAGAACCCAGGAACAGGCATATAATCCCGCCTGTCCCGGCCAGTGCAAGTCAATCATGTCGGCCGTTACGCAATACGCAACACTTCTCAAGGAATCCTATCTATGCCTCTCGACCTGCCCATTTCCCTTTGCATTATCAACGGCTATCCCCTCCGCAGCCGGATCGCCCTGGATGAGTCTGGTGTTTCCCAGGCCCATGACCTCTACCTGAACTTCCTACGCCGCTACGTGCCGAACGGCCGCTTCGACGTTCTCTACGTGGCCGACCTGGACGTGAACCTGCCCAGTGGAACTAACCTGGAATCCTACGACGGCTACATCTGGACTGGCTCTAATCTAACCATTTACCACGATACACCCGAAGTGACCCGCCAGATTGAGCTTTCACGGGCTATCTTTGAGTCAGGCAAGCCGCAATACGGCAGTTGTTGGGGCGTGCAGATGGCCGCCGTGGCCGCCGGCGGTGAAGTGAAGAAGAATCCGCGCGGCCGGGAATGGTCAATTGCCCGCGATATTACCCTAACTCCCATTGGCGCCTATCACCCCCTGTACGAGGAAAAACCGGAGAAGTTCGATGGCTTCATCATGCACCTGGACGAAGTGACCACCATTCCGGCCGGTGGCACGTTGCTGGCGACCAACAAACATACGCCGGTGCAGGGGTTAGAGGTACGCTATCCGGCCGGGGGCGTTTTCTGGGCCACCCAATACCACCCGGAATACACCCTCTATGAGATGGCTCGCCTGCTGGTAGCCCACAAGAAGTACCTCACCGAAGAAGGGTTTTTCCACGAAGAGGCGGAGGTTGAGCTTCTGGTGGACGATATGACCACCCTCTCACAAAACCCCGATAACCCGGGACTGCGCCAGAAACTCAACATTGGCGACGACATTCTGGATGACCACATTCGCCAGTGTGAGCTTCGTAACTGGCTCAACCACCTGGTCGTGCCGTACATGGAGAGGTAATTGGTGATTGGTGATTACCAATTACCGATCACCAATTGCCACCAGACAACCATGTCGAAAGTTATTCTCATCGTCTGCGACGCCCTGCGCGACGACACGGCCGCCCAGCAGATGGGCTACCTGGAACATCTGGTAGAGGTCGGCCGCGCCCACCGCTACACCGTGCGGGCCGAACTGCCCACCATGTCCCGCCCGCTATACGAAACCTTGCACACCGGCCTGCCCAGCAGCCAGCACGGCATCACCACCAATCGCGTTGTGCGCCGCTCCAACGCGCCCAATGTGTTTGAGTCAGCGGTTAGGCACGGCCGCACGACGGCCGCCTCCGCCTACTTCTGGTACTCCGAGCTATACAACCGCGTGCCTTACGACATCCTGACCGACCGTGAAGTGGATGATCCGTTGCTGCCCATTCAGCACGGCCGCTTCTACGTGACCTCCGATTACCCGGACGCCGAGGTTTTTGCGGCGGCCGGTACGCTGGTGGCTAAGTTCTATCCCGACTATCTGCTCATCCACCCGATGGCTCTGGATCACCTGGGCGAAACCTACGGGGCTGACTCCAGTCAGTATCGCAACCAGGCCACCATCCAGGATCAGATCATGGGTTACGCTGTACCCAAATGGTTAGAGGTTGGTTATACGGTACTGGTGACGGCCGATCACGGCATCAATAACGACAAGATGCACGGCGGCACGCTGCCCGACGTGCGCCACGTGCCACTTTACGTCATCGAAGCGGAGGGGGAGAGGGCCGGCCGGTGGGCCACCCCTGGTCCCGACCTCATCTCCCAGCTGCAAATCGCCCCGACCCTTTGCACCCTTCTGGGCCTTCCCGTTCCGCAGACGATGAAGCAGGAATCTATCGTAATGCCTATTGCGTAGTGCGTATTCCGTTTGTCCTCACGCAACACGCAATACGCAACCTACCTATGGTTCTCAACGTTGCCCATCGCGGCGCTCGCAGTCTAGCCCCCGAAAACACTCTGGCCGCCGCCCGTAAAGCGCTAGAGGTCGGGGCCGATATGTGGGAATTGGACGTAGGCGCGTCGGCCGACGGCCAGTTGATCGTCATCCACGATGATTCCCTGGCCCGCACCAGCAACGCCCTGGCCGTCTACCCCAGCCGCGCTCCCTGGACATTCACGACTTTTACTTTGGCCGAATTGCGTGAACTGGATTTTGGTAGTTGGTTCGTGGAGAGTGATCCTTTCGAGCAGATTGCGGCCGGAGTGGTGGCGGCCGCCGACCTCGCCAGCTACAAAGGTGAGCGTATTCCTACCCTCCGCGAAGCTCTCCTGTTCACCCGCGACCACCACTGGCAGGTCAACGTGGAAATCAAGGCCCTGCCTGCGCCCCTGGCTGATTTTCCGGTCGTGCCGGCCGTCGTCGCTCTGATCCAGGAACTTGGCATGACCTCCCAGGTGGTCGTCAGTTCCTTCGTTCACGAGAAGGTGCTAGAGACCAAACGGCTGTGCCCGGCCGTTCGCACGGCCGCCCTGGTGGGCATCTTTGGCCCTCACCCCACCCCCATAGACCCAACCTTGCCAGTGGATGGCTTTAATCCCTGGTACAGCATGGTCAGCAACCAGGAAATTGCCCAATTACGCCGGGCCGGCAAAATGGTCATTCCCTGGACGGTCAACGATGAAGCGGAGATGCGCCGCCTCGTGGCGGCCGGGGTGACGGGTATCATTACGGACTATCCACAACTCTTGGCCCGTATCGTAAAACGTGAAGCGTGAAACGTGAACATCTGGTCACGTTTCACGATCACACATTCTTAAGAAGGAGACGTCATGGCAACAACCCCGGCGCGTGGTATGTTGAGCTTAGAGGAACTGCGCCAGAAAATCGAGGCTGGTGAGATTGAGACGGTGGTGACGGTCTTTAGCGACCTGTACGGCCGGCTGCTGGGCAAGCGCATCACCGGCGAATTTTTCCTGGAGCAGACGGCCGCCGCCGGTATGCACGCCTGCAACTATCTCCTGACTGTAGATATGGAAATGGAGCCGGTGCCTGGCTACAAGTATGCTAACTGGGAACTGGGGTATGGTGACTTCCATTGCGTGCCTGACCTACAGACCTTGCGCCTGGCGACCTGGCTGGACAAATCGGCTTTGGTCATCTGCGACGTGGCCGATGAGAAGATCCATGGCCTGGTGGCCGTCGCTCCGCGCACCCTCCTGCGTCGCCAGGTGACGGCCGCCGCCGAAATGGGCTATCGGGCCCTGGGTAGCTCGGAGTTGGAGTATTACATCTTCGATGAGAGCTACCGTTCAGCCAGGGGGATGAATTATCTGGGCCTGCGGCCGTATGGAGCTTACATCGAGGATTACCACATCTTGCAAGGAACACGGGAAGAGGCTCTCAATGCGGCCGCTCGCAAACACCTGGCGGCTAGTGGCGTGCCGGTGGAGTTCAGCAAGGGGGAGTGGGGGCCGGGCCAGCACGAACTCAACATCCGCTACGCCGACCTGTTGACGATGGCCGACCGCCACACGGTCTACAAGCAGTGTTTTAAGGAGTTGGCCGACCCATTGGGGCTGGCCGTGACCTTCATGGCGAAGTACGACGAAAACCTGGCCGGCTCCAGTTGCCACGTCCACGTCAGTCTGTGGGACGATGAAGGCGAAAGGAACCTCTTTGCCGGCGACCAGGCCATCGGCCCAGTTATGGCCTCTAACGAGTTTCGCTGGTTTCTCGGTGGCTGGATTGCCCATACCCACGAACTGATGCCCTTCTACGCGCCGACGATCAACTCTTACAAGCGTTACCAGGCGGCCTCCTGGGCTCCCACTAGCCTGGCCTGGAGTTATGATAACCGCACGGCCGGTTTCCGCGTCGTGGGTCATGGCCCGTCGCTGCGGATCGAGTGCCGTGTGCCGGGGGCGGACGTGAACCCCTACCTGGTTTACGCGGCCGTGTTAGCTTCGGGCCTCGATGGTATCCGCCGCCAGATTGAGCCGCCGGCCATCTTCCAGGGGGACGTATACGCGGCGGCCGGGCTGCCCCGCGTTCCCAGCACCTTGCGTGAAGCTATCAGCGCGTTAGAAGGCAGCGATTTCGCCCGCCGCGCCTTCGGCGAGGACGTGATCGAACACTACCTGCACTTCTTCAAGACCGAGCAGGCCCGCTTTGACCGGGCCGTGACCAACTGGGAACGGAATCGCTATTTTGAACAGATTTAAGCCGGGATAAGGGGATAAGGGGATGCTTTTTTTTTGACACAAATCCCCCAATCCCCTCATCCCGGCAAAGGGAGAGAAAAATATGCGTCTCAAGGATAAAGTAGCCCTCATTACCGGGG
>JBFMFT010000405.1:0-4871 GCA_040751925.1 Chloroflexota bacterium | reverse complement strand
TTACTTTCTTGGGCTTTGTGAATCGGGAGACGGGGGTGATAGAGGAGCCAGGCCACCCGGCCGACGGCCAGAGTATGGCCGGCAAAATCGCCGTCTTCCCCAGAGGAATCGGCTCGACCGTCGCCCCCTACGTGTTGCTGGAACTGTATTATCGGGGCGTGGCCCCTTTGGCCATCATCAACAGCCAGATGGATCAGCAGAGCGCGCCGGCCTGTTCGCTGGAAGGCATCCCCTACGCCTACGGCTTCGACACCGACCTGACCCAACACCTCCGCTCTGGCCACCTGGTCGAGCTTCGCCGGCGGGGCGAGGTCGTGACCATCGAAACCTTGTAGCACAAGCCGCCTTGTAGCACAAGCCGCCTTGTAGCACAAGCCGCCGGCTTGTGCCTTCCCGCAATCCAGTGGATTGCGCTACAGGCAATCCGGCCGATTACCCTTGCCTAAGGTGGGCGATAAGGGTAAAACCACCTGATGGATAGTGCAACTCGACAACTGGTGCAGGCGATTCACGATGGCCCGACGCAGCTGGTCATGGTCACGGCCGGGGCCGGTACGCAAGCCCTCTCCTGGTTGCTAGGGGTAGCTGGGGCCAGCCGCACCTTGCTGGAAGCCCTCGTTCCCTACGCGGCCACTTCGTTTGATGAGTTCCTGGGCCAACGGCCGCCCCAATATGTGGCGGCCAAAGCGGCGCGGATGCTGGCCGGCCGGGCCATGACGCGGGCGCGCTGGCTGCGCGAACACGACGAACGGGTGGTCGGGCTGGCTTGTACGGCGACGATTGTGACGGATCGGCCGAAGCGGGGCGAACACCGCGCCCACGTGGCTACCTGGGAGGCGGAGCGTGTGCGCCATTACACTCTGTACCTGACCAAAGGGGCGCGGGACCGCGCGGGCGAGGAAGAGATGGTGAGCCGCTTGATGCTGAACACGCTGGCCCAGGCTTGCGGCGTGGGCCTGGAGTTGGAATTACCTCTGCTGGACACTGACCACTTGAGCGTGGAGGAGATTGACCTGGCGGCAATGGTGCGCCGATTGCTACGCCAGGAGATTGGCTATTTCAGCGTGAATGATGATGGCTGTGTGCGGCCGGACGGGCTGGTGGTGTCGGGCGATGGGGCGTGTGGGGAAGAACCCTCACCCCCGACCCCTCTCCCTGGGAGGGCGAGGGGGGTGGGGCCGGCCGTGATTCTGTCGGGGTCATTTAACCCCCTACACGCGGGTCATTTGGGGTTAGCCCAGGTGGCTGGCGAAATGGCCGGGCAGCCGGTGGCCTTTGAGTTGACCGCCACCAACGCCGACAAGCCGCCTCTGGCCGAGGCGACGGTGCTGGATCGGGTGGCTCAGTTCGCCGGCCGTTGGCCCGTCCTGGTCACAGACACCCCGACCTTTGTGGAGAAGGCGCGGCTATTCCCAGGGGCGACGTTTGTGGTCGGCTACGATACGGCCGTGCGGGTGCTGCAAGCCCGTTTCTACGACAATAGTGAGGAAAAGATGGCCGCCGCCCTGACTGAGATCGGCGGTCAGGGTTGCCGCTTCCTGGTGGCCGGCCGCGTGGACGCTGACGAACAGTTTCACGACGCAGTCAACTTGAAAGCCCCGGCCGCCTTCGCTGATTTGTTCCGGCCGATTCCCAGCGGCCGTTTCCGCACGGATGTTTCCTCCACTCAACTGCGGCTGGCCGGGCAGCGGGGCAGCCGGTAATGGGCAATGGGCAATGAACAATGTGATTGTTCATTGTTCATTGTTCATTGTTCTGATACCATAACCCCATGACCCTACGTCTTTTCGACACCTACACACGCCGCGTGCGGGACTTCGAACCATTACGGCCGCCAGAAGTCGGTCTCTATACCTGCGGCCTGACCGTCTACGACTATGCCCACATTGGCAACCTCCGCACCTACATCTTTGAGGACATCTTGCGCCGCGTTCTCGAATTTAACGGCTACCAGGTGAAACACGTGCAGAACATTACCGACGTGGGCCACCTGGTCTCCGACGCCGACACGGGCGAAGACAAGATGGAGAAAGGCTCGCGGCGCACCGGCCGCTCGGCCTGGGAGATCGCCGAGTTCTATACCCAGGCCTTCCGCGAAGACCTCCATCACCTGAACATCCTGGAACCAACGATTTGGTGCCGGGCTACCGACCACATTCCAGAGCAAATCGAGTTCATCCGCTGCCTGGAGACCAAAGGTTTTGTCTATCGCACCTTGGACGGGTTGTATTTTGACACCTCACAGCTGGCTGATTATGGCTACCTGGCCCGCCTGGACGTGGCCGGCTTGCAAGCCGGGGCGCGTATAGACGTGGGTGAAAAGCGTCACCCGACTGACTTTGCCTTGTGGAAGTTCAGCCCGCCCGACCAGAAGCGGCAAATGGAGTGGGATAGTCCCTGGGGGATGGGCTTCCCCGGCTGGCACATCGAGTGTTCAGCGATGGCCGCCAAGTACCTGGGCAGTTACTTTGACATCCACTGCGGCGGCGAAGACCATATCCCGGTGCATCACACCAACGAGATTGCCCAGACCGAAGGCTGCCATGGCACGCGCCTGGCTAATTTTTGGCTGCACGGCCATTTCTTGCAACTGGACGAGGCGAAGATGGCTAAGTCGGCCGGGGGCTTCCTGCGCTTGCAAACCCTGATCGAACGAGGCTACGACCCGATGGCTTATCGCTTCTTCTGCCTGGGTGCGCTTTACCGGGCCAAGCTGAACTTCACCTGGGAGGGATTGGATGGGGCAGCCACCGCCCTCAACCGCCTGCGCCTGGCCGCCCATAGCTGGGGGCCGGCCGGTGACGCTGGATGGCCCGCAGATAACGCGGATCGGCGCGGATCGGCGCGGATGAATGAGACAAAACTCAGCGGAAATCTGCGTTCATCAGCGTCATCCGCGTTCTATCAGGCGGACGCCGGCTATTTGGCCCAGTTCACCGAGGAAATCAACGACGACCTGAACTTGCCCCGCGCTCTGGCCGTGACCTGGGAGTTGGTCAAGAGTGAGTTGCCGCCGGCCGTCAAGAAGGCCACCCTCTTACAATTTGACCGCGTGTTGGGGTTGCGCCTGGCCGAGTGGCAGCCGGCCGAAGAGACCGCGCCGGCCGACATCCTATCCCTCGTCCAGCAACGCCAGCAGGCGCGGTTGGAGAAGCGATGGAAGGATGCGGATGCGTTACGGGAGCAGGTGCGGGCGGCCGGCTACGAAATCGAGGACACCCCCCAGGGACCGCGCGTCCACTCGCGAAGGTCACAGGAGTAGATCCGATTAACCCACATGATGACAGGAAACTCTATGGCTCGTTTCCACACATTGGCTACTCCTGTTGAATACTATGCTCAACACAACGCCACTGTGCCGCAAACCTTGTTCATTTTTGGAGATTGTGGCCCGGCCGACCGAGGAAACGGTACAAACAGCGAAAACGTTGGCCCTCCACGAGCCAGATGCAGAACGCCGCTCCCTTTTGGTTTCCCTGGTGGCCTTGTTGGCTGCCCGCTACCTCGATAAAGAGGTCATTCGCCGCTTGTTTCGGCAGGAGCGACGAGTCTTGTTGTTGCGCTTGTTGGGTCATCGCTTTGGTCAAGCTCCGATTGCTTTGGTTCTGAAGACACAAGGATTGACGGCCGCCCAGTTGGACCGCCTCTTTGACCTGGCTTTAGATGTCCCTACCCTGGACGACTTTGACCGGGCAATGGATCAGATCCGTGGGATCAACGGCGCACAAGGCTCCGAGGCCGTGGTTGGTTGACGATGACTTTCGACGAGCTTTACCAAAAAGCAAAATCGGTCATTCATCCTCGCCAGCTTTCGCCAGAGGCTGAAGCGGGCGGGGTGGGCGCGGCCGTCCTCGGCGCAAGCGGCGCGGTGTACGTGGGTGTATGCATTGATACGGCCTGCTCGATGGGTTTTTGTGCCGAACACGCCGCGGCAGCAGCCATGATCACCGCCGGTGAAAGCCGTGTAGCCAAAATGATTGCCGTAGGCTGGGACGGCCGGATCATGCCGCCCTGCGGCCGTTGCCGGGAGTTCATCAGCCAGCTTCACGACGACAACCTCCACACCGAAGTTATGGTGGGTGAAGGGATCATCGTGACTATCGGCGAATTACTGCCGTATGATTGGCGGCGGGCGGCCGGGGCAGGCAGTTGACGGGATATGGAGGTATTTATGGCCCAGGCAACGATGCACTTTCCACCAGACTTTCTATGGGGTACGGCCACGGCCGCCCACCAGGTCGAGGGCAATAACAGCAACAACGACTGGTGGCAGTGGGAGCAGGAAGCCGGCCACATTCTCCAGGGCCACCGTTCGGGGTTGGCCTGTAACTGGTGGGAAAACGCCGAAGCCGACCTGGATCGGGCGGCCGAAATGGGCACCAACGCCCACCGCCTGTCGGTGGAGTGGAGTCGGATTGAACCAGAGCCAAGCGTCTTTGACGAAGCGGCCGTAGACCGCTACCGCCAGATACTTCAAGCCCTGCGTGACCGCCACATCGAGCCAATGGTCACGTTGCATCACTTCACCAACCCCTTATGGCTGGTGGAGAAGGGCGACTTTGACAGCGACCTGGTGGTAGATTACTTCCAACGTTTCACAGCTAAAGTGGTCAAATCTCTGGGCGATTTGGTACCAAAATGGATTACCATTAACGAGCCAATGGTCTACCTGGTTTATCGCTACCTGGACACCGCCTTCCCCGCCCCCAGAAAGCGCGGCTGGTCGGCCGGAATGCGCGCCCTGGCGAACCTGCTCCGCTGTCACGCCGTCGCCTATCACACAATTAAGGAGAGCTATCCCCAGGCCCAAGTCGGCGTCGCCAAGCATTGGCGGCCGTTCGAAGGGCGGCCGGGCGGCCATCGCCTCGACA
>JBFMFT010000404.1:0-4876 GCA_040751925.1 Chloroflexota bacterium | reverse complement strand
TGCCACCTGCCACCTCCTCATTTTGGATTTTTGTGCCATGTCGGGCAGATTGTAGAATATGTGCCGATAAATCTCAAATGATGCGGGGATTAGGGGATTAGGGGATTTTTCTGGATCCCAATAATCCCCCAATCCCCTAATCCCCGCCAAAAGAGAGTAAAGATGGTGTTGGTTATGAAATTTGGTGGCACGTCGGTGGGCAGCGGCCGGGCCATCCAGCGCACGGCCGAACTTATCGCCCACAGCCGGCCGCAATGGCCGCAGGTGGTCGTCGTGGCTTCGGCCATGAGTAAAGTGACCGACACCCTCCTGCAAGGGGCGACGACGGCCGCCAACGGCGACCCGGCCACCTACAAAGAACTGGCTCAAACCCTCCGCGAAAGGCACTACGCGGCCATCCTGGAACTGCTGGCTGAGGGGGCGGAGCGCAGACAACTCACGGCCGAAATGGAAGGCTTCGTAGACCGCTTCCAAACCTTGTGCGCGGCCGTCCTCGTCCTGGGCGAAGTGACGCCCCGCGCCCTGGACGCTATTACCTCCATGGGCGAGCAGATGAGCGTGCGGATTCTGGCCGCTGCCCTGCGCCTTATGGGGCAACCGGCCCAGGCCGTGGACGCCAGAGAATTGATTATCACCGACGACAATTTCCAGGCGGCCGCCCCCCTCCCCGAACAGACGGCCGTCCAATGCCGGGCTCGCCTGCGGCCGTTGTTAGAGCAGGGCCTCATCCCCGTCGTCACCGGCTTCATGGCCGCCACCCAGCAGGGCCTCACCACCACCCTGGGACGAGGCGGATCGGATTACAGCGCGGCCATTCTGGGCCAGGCCATCCAGGCCCAGGAGGTGTGGATTTGGACCGACGTGGACGGGGTGATGACGGCCGACCCCCGCCTGGCCGCCGACGCCCGCACCCTGCCCACTCTTACCTACCGCGAAGTGGCCGAACTGGCCTACTACGGGGCTAAAGTGCTGCACCCCAAGACCATCCGGCCGGTAGTGGAGAACAATATCCCCCTGCGGATCAAAAACACCTTCAACCCCGACCACCCCGGCACCCTCATCGTACCCGATGGCGGCAATGGCGTGGGTGAGTTGAAGGCGGTGACGGCTATCGAGCAGTTGAGCCTGATCACCGTCGAGGGCAAGGGCATGATGGGTGTCCCAGGCATCGCCGCCCGCACCTTTGGCGCGGTGGCCCGCGCCCAGGTCAGCGTCCTGCTCATCAGCCAGGCCTCCTCCGAACAATCTATCTGCTTTATCGTGCCGGACGAGACGACCGGCCGCGTCGTTGCCAGTCTGGAGGCCGAATTTGCGGTAGAATTGCATCGCCAGGACATTGACCGCATCTGGGCGCAGCGGCCGGTCAGCATCGTCACCGTCGTTGGCGCGGGCATGAGAGGCACCCCCGGCATCGCCGGCCGCATCTTTGGCGCATTGGGGCAGGGCCAGGTCAACGTCATCGCCATCGCCCAGGGTTCTTCCGAGTGCAGCGTGAGTATGGTGGTGGACGGAAAGGACACGGTGACGGCCGTCCGGCAGATTCATGGGTTGATCGTGATGTGAAGATTATTAGCGGAGAGTTACCTAAAAGCCCCATGTGGCGGGTGCTGGTGCTGCTCCCACCGGCAGCCGAGCCGGGGGTAGCCTGGTATTTAGGCCATTCACTCGTCCAGGCCCACGACGGCGAACTGGTGGCGGCCGTTTTGGTCGAGCCAGAGGACACAGAAGGGTTGGAAAAGGCGCGGCAAAGCCTGGCCTGGGTACAGGCCAACGGTGGGTTGCCCGATGGCCGCTTGCACCCTGTCCTCGTAGAAACCACGCTTAACCGCAAGATCGTGGTGGAGCTAGTCGAAGAAGCCAGGATTGATGTGCTGCTCTTTCAGGTTGAAGACTTGCCAGAGGTCAGCGCGTTTAAGCTGCCCTGCGCGGTGGCGGCCGTGCGCGGCCAGTTGGCGCAAGCGGCCCAAACCCCGGCCGATACCCCTCTGTCACGCCTTCTCGTCCACACACCGGCCAACGCTAACGTCGCCCACTGTCTTCAACTGCTGCTTCCCCTGTCCCCGCCAATGGAAATAACCGCCATTGACGTAGCCCACAGTCCTACCCAGGCGATGTCGGCGACTGCCCACCTGGAGCGACTGTTACACTACGTCAATGCCGACGAGCGCAACCGGCCGCGCCTGCTCACGGCCGATTCCTTGTCCCAAGCGGCCCCCAACTTTGACGGGGTGGTTCTGAGTACGAGTGGCCTCCATTCGCTGGAAAACGCTGTCCACAGCAGCCTGGCCGACGAAGTGGTAGAGCAGGCCAGGAAGCCAGTGGTGGTGATAGACCCACCACACGGCCGGTGGCGCGCGCTGTCCAGAGAAGTGGACTGGGTGTTGCAGGCCATCGTTCCCAGGTTGAATTCCCAAGAGAAAGGCGACATATACGCCCGCATCCAACGTGGCTCTCAGCCCACTCTGGATTTCTTCGTCCTGATCGTCTTGTCGGCGGCCATCGCCGCGCTGGGCCTGCTGCTTAATAGCGCGGCGGTCATCATTGGGGCCATGCTGGTCGCTCCTCTCATGTCTCCGATCATCGGCGTCGGCATGGCGATTGTCCTGGGTGAAGCCAGCTTCTTGCGTCAATCCCTGACGACAGCCCTGCGTGGTATGACCCTGGCTATCCTAGTGGGTCTTTTGAGCGGCCTCGCCCGTCCAGGGCAACCGTTGACGGCCGAATTGCTGGGCCGTGTTCAGCCCAGCCTGCTAGACCTGGGCGTGGCCCTCTTTTCGGGGCTGGCCGCCGCTTACGCCCTTTGTCGTTCCGAGGCGGCGGCTGCCTTACCCGGCGTGGCGATTGCCGCCGCCCTGGTACCACCGCTGGCGACGGTGGGCATCAGTTGGGCCACTGGTTACACGCGCCAGGGGTTGGGGGCGCTGCTGCTTTTCACGACCAACTTCGTGGCTATCAGTTCGGCCGCCGCGCTGGTCTTTTTATCGTTGGGCTTCCGGCCGGCGGTCAGCCAGAAGGCGCGCCGGTTGACCCAGGCCCGCACCTTCCGCGTGGCCCTGGGCCTCTTGATCGCCATCACCTTGCTGCTGGGCTACACGACTTATAGCCTGGCCCAGGAATTGGTGTGGGAGGCGCGTATTCGGGAGGTCACGCAGCAGCGCGTGGCGGAAATCACCAGCGCGACGCTGAGGGAGTTGGTCATTCAGAATGGCCTCCGCCGCGAAGAAGTTCCTGTCCAACTCGAAATCACCGTCCGCTCTCCCCAGCCGATTTCGCACGCGGCCGTCGTCGCCCTCCAGGAGCAAATCGGCATTGATTTGCAGCGGCCGGTCGCCCTGACCCTCACGGTCATCCGCATCACCCAACTGGATCCCCTGATTCCCCCCACCCTGACGCCCACGCCGACAGCCACGAACACAGGCACGCCCCCACCCACGCCGACGTTCATCCCTACCACTACCCCGACGCCCACGCCAACCCATACGCCGACGCCCACGCCAACCCATACGCCGACGCCCACGCCAACGGATACGCCAACGCCCACGCCAACCCATACGCCGACGCCCACGCCGACGGTAGTGACGGCCGTCGTAACCTATCCGTATGGTCTCAACCTGCGGGCGGAGCCAGGGGTGGAGGGGGAACTGCTCGCTTTGTTACCGGAGGGTACGGTAGTGGTCTTGCTAGACGGCCGGGAGGTGGTCGAGGGCCAGACCTGGCAACAGGTTCAGGTGAATGGTATCGTGGGGTGGGTATTGGCTGATTACCTGACAGTAGGTTAAACTCTGACTGAAATTCACCCGCGTAAATCGGCGGACGAATTTCGGAGGAGGGAGGGAACGTAGATGATTGTACCCTTATTACTGGCTTTGGCCCTGGTGATCGCCGCCGCTAAAGCGGGCGGCTGGTTGTCTAACCGCCTGGGGCAGCCGGCCGTCCTGGGCGAACTCCTGATCGGCTTGCTGCTGGGGCCGTCGGTACTGAACGTCTTCGGCCGCCCTTACTTCGCGGCCACCCACGTCGTCGAAACCCTCCACGAATTGGGCGAAATCGGCGTCATCTTCTTGATGTTTGCCGCTGGCCTGGAAATTCAATTGTCGGACTTTACCAAGACGGGGAAAGCGGCGATGTTTGTAGGCGTCCTGGGCGTGTTGGTCCCCATCGCCCTGGGCGCGTTGGCCTCCCTACCCTTTGGCTACACGGCCGAGCAAGCCATCTTCGTGGGCATCGTCCTGGCCGCCACCTCGGTCAGCATCTCCGCCCAAACCCTGATGGAATTGGGCTATCTACGCAGCCGCGAGGGGTTGACCTTGTTGGGGGCGGCCGTCGTGGACGACGTGCTGGCGATTGCCATCCTCTCCGCTTTTGTGGCGATAGTGGGGGGTAGCGACGGCGGCGCGTGGGGGCTGGCCTGGACGATTACCCGTATGTTTCTTTTCCTGGGTGCGGCCTTCGCCCTGGGACTATGGCTCTTGCCCCGGCTGTCTCACTGGGCCGAACGACTATCTGTTAGCCAGCCCATCATCTCCATCGTCGTCGTCACCATCCTGGCTTTCGCCTGGGCCTCAGAGGCGGTGGGGGGGGTAGCGGCCATTACCGGCGCCTTCATCGCGGGCGTGGCTCTGGCTCGCAGCCGCGTCAAAGATGAAATCGAGGAGGGGATGCACACCCTCACCTACGCCTTCTTCGTGCCGATTTTCCTGGTGGGGATTGGGCTGACGGCCGACGCCCGCGCCCTCTCCGGCCGCGACGTGGGACTGGCGGCCGTCATCGTCCTGGTGGCTGTTGTCTCTAAGCTGTTGGGGGCCAGCCTGGGGGCCCGGGCCGGCGGCATGACCTGGCTGGAGGCTATCCGAGTCGGCGCGGGGATGGTCTCGCG
>JBFMFT010000403.1:0-4876 GCA_040751925.1 Chloroflexota bacterium | reverse complement strand
CCGGCCGCCGGCCGGTTTGCCCATAGAGATAGCGATTTAGCTCTTCCTGGACTTTCTCGGCTAATTGCTCAGGCGGGCGGCCGCGCCCGTAAGATTTGACGGTGTTGGTAATCGTCTCCATAGCCCCCTCACGCAGTTCCTGGGCGGCTTCCATATTGACGAAGCCTCGCGAGAGGATCTCCGGCTGGCCCACCAGATTGCCCTGGGGCGTCACGTTGAGGATGGTAATAAAGAAGCCACTGTCGGCTAACTTTTCTCGTTCGCGCATAATGGCCGGGCCAATGTCGCCCACCCCAGAACCATCCACGAAGACGTAGCCGCCAGGGATGCGCGGGCCAACTGTCAGGGAATCCTTCGTGAGTTCCAGAATTGTGCCATTTTCCACGACAGCGATGTTAGAGGCGGGAATCCCCAATTGCTCGGCCATCCGGCCGTGATATTGCAAGTGGCGCAGTTCACCGTGAATCGGTACCAGGAACTTCGGCCGCACCAGGTTTATCATCAGCTTCATCTCTTCCTGGCTGGCGTGGCCGGAGACGTGGACGTTGGCAACACCTTCGTACAAGACTTCCGCCCCTTTTTGGAGGAGCCGGTTGATGATGCGATAGATCATCTCCTCGTTGCCGGGGATGGGATGGGCCGACATGACGACAGTATCCCCCTTCTGGATGCTCAAGGTACGATGGGCGTTCATGGATAGCCGGCCGAGAACGGCCGTCGGTTCGCCCTGCGCTCCGGTAGCCACGATAGCCACCTTGTTGGGGGCCAGCTTGTTGGCTTGTTCCACGTCAATGAGCAAGTCGTCGGGTACGTCCAGATAGCCCAGCCGGCGGGCCATCTTCACGTTATCGCGCATGGAGCGGCCGGTAATGGCCACTTTGCGGCCGTATTTCGTGGCGGCATTAGCCACCTGCTGGATGCGCGAGATGAGCGAGGCAAAGGTGGCGACAATGATGCGCCCCTGGGCCTTCTGGAATAATTCGTCAAAGGCTTTGGTAATGACCGCTTCCGAGGGTGTCCAGCCCGGCCGGGTGGCGTTGGTGCTGTCGGCCAGCAGGCACAAGACGCCCCGACTAGAAAATTCGGCCAACTTAGCGAAATCGGGCGGCCAGCCATCCATCGGCGTATGGTCAAATTTGTAGTCGCCGGTGTGGACGATCAGGCCCACCGGGGTGGTGATGCCAAAGCCCACGCAGTCGGGAATGCTATGGGCGACGTGGAATGGCTCGATGGTAAAGGAGCCAATGTTCAGAACGTCGCCGGCCTGGATGGTGAACAGGCGAACCTTCTGCAACAACTTGGCCTCACGCAGTTTCACTTCGATGAGGCCGGCCGTTAGTGGCGTGGCGTAAATGGGCGCGTCTATTTCGGCCATCAGGTGATCCAACGCGCCGACGTGGTCTTCGTGGCCGTGCGTAATCAGCACGGCGCGAATCCGCTCTTTCTTGTCTAGCAGGTATTTGTAATCGGGGATAATCAAGTCTACCCCGAACATATCATTTTCGGGGAACATGAGGCCGGCGTCAATGACGAGGATTTCGTCCTCGTACTCGATGACGGTCATATTCTTGCCAATTTCCCCTAGCCCGCCCAAAGGCAGCAGGCGTAGTTTCGATGTCATAAATGTCTCCAAAAAACGTGATGCGTGAAACGTGAAACGTGATTTTTTCTTTTCACGCTTCACGTTTCACTAAATCTGTAGTAATAACCAGACCAAAACGGTCAGGATAATCTGCGCCAGTCCTAAGACGGCCGTATACATCCACAGCCATCGCCGGCCGCTGGCCTCTGGCAAGGGCAAAGAGGTGGCGGTTGAGGCTGCCGTGGCGGCCGTATTGCTTTCCGTCGTCACCAATGGGGTGTAGCGTAGGATGGCAACGGATATATTATCCTCACCTCCGCGCTCGTTGGCAAGTCCAATTAAATGGTCGGCCGCCGCCTCACCGTCCTCCCCTATCGCATGGGCAATTTCCTCGTCTGACACGTGGCGAGTCAGGCCGTCGGAGCAAAGAAATAAGACGTCGTTCCCGGCCAATTCCAGGTTGTACAAATCAATTTTAGGTGAGCTATCGGCCCCCAGGCTACCCAGGATGATATTCTTGCGGGGGTGGTTGACGGCTTCTTCGGCCGTAATAATCCCTTCCTCGACCAACTTGGCTACCAGGCTTTGGTCTTTCGTCACCTGGCGCAACACGCCGTCGTGCCATAGGTAGCCGCGACTGTCACCCACGTTGCCCAAAATGGCCTGCCGGCTCTGAAAAACGACGGCTACCATCGTCGTCGCCATGCGGTTGCTCTGGCCTTGTTCGGCCGCCAACTCGCGCAGATCTGTATTCGCTGCCTCCATGGCGGCACGCAGGCGTTGGCCCCAATCACGCTCCCCATGGTTCGCCAGGTAATGATAGATGGTCCGCTCAGTCGCGTAGCGGCTGGCTACCTCCCCCGCCTCCATGCCACCGGCCCCGTCGGCCAGGACGTAAAGCCAGCCGTCACGGGCTTCGTCCTCAGCCCCGGCCGGTTCCTTTTGGGCGACAAAATCCTGGTTTCGCTCACGGTGCCGGCCGCGATCCGAACGCAACACGGTGTCTATGCGGAGTTGAATGGTCATAGCGATTGTGGCTGGGCAGGATTGACAGAGTGAAGTCAATCCTGCAAATCCTGTAAATCCTGTCTATGGCGGAACTGTGTTTCATAGAGAGAGGCATACAGTCCACCCTCCGCTAACAGTTCTTCGTGGGTACCCATCTCCACCAACCGGCCGCGATCCATCACCAGAATCTTGTCGGCCGCCAGAATCGTAGATAGGCGGTGGGCGATGACCAGGCTGCTGCGGCCGCGCATCACTCGCTGCAACGCTTCTTGTATGAGGGCTTCAGACAGGGAATCCAAATGGGAGGTCGCCTCATCTAAGACCAGGATGCGCGGGTTCTTAAGAATGACACGGGCAATGGCGACCCGTTGCCGTTCGCCCCCACTCAGGCGATACCCCCGCTCGCCGACCACTGTATCGTAACGCTCCGGCAGGCCCATGATGAAATCGTGGATGTTGGCCGCCTTGGCCGCCGCCACCATTTCCGCTTCGCTAGCCTCCGGCCGGGCGTAGAGCAAATTGACGCGGATGGTGTCGTAAAACAGGTACGTTTCCTGCGTGACCATGCCAATATGCTCGGCCAGTGTCTCAAGGGTCAGGGTCTTGATGTCGTGGCCGTCGAGGAAGATACGGCCGTCGGTTGGGTCATACAAGCGGGGTATGAGATAAGTAATCGTGGTCTTGCCCGCGCCGCTCGGCCCCACCAGGGCCACCAGTTGGCCCGGCTCGATGGTAAAACTTACGTCTTGGAGTTGCCAGTTCTGGTTAGGCGCGGCCACGTCAAGGGCCAGGGTTTCGGCCAGGTCGTCTGGCCGGCCGTTGCCAGAGGGTGGCTCACTAACCGGCGGCTGGCCGTTTTCTTTCTGCCGGCCGCGCTTGAGAAGAGTCGTGTTGTCGGCCGACCAGCCAAAGCGGGTCACTTCCGTCAGGCCGGCCGGCTGGTTCTGCCCCAGCCGGGCATAACTAAAGCCAACTTGCTGAAACTCGATCCGGCCCTGCACCTGGGTTAGCCGGGTTGCGCCAGGCTGTTCCTCGATTTCGATGGGAATATCCAGGGCCTCAAACACGCGCTCAAAGCTGACCATGCTCTGGGCAAACTCAACCGGCGCATTGGTCAAGGACATCAGCGGCCCGTACAGTTGGCCCAGGTAGTTGGCGAAAGCGACAATCGTGCCGACGCTAAAGGTTCCTTCCAATACCAGTTGCCCGCCCACCCAGTAGACGACGGCCGTGCCAATCGCGCTGACGATGCCCAAGGCCCGGAAGAACCATTGACCGACGACGGCCGACCGCACGCCAATGTCGCGCACCTCGGCGGCGTGCTGGCTAAACTTGTCTAATTCACGCTTCTCGCGGCCGAATAGCTTGACCAGCAACGCCCCGCTCACGTTCAGCGTCTCATTCATAGTGGCGTTCATTTCGGCGTTGAGTTCGAGAGAGCGGCGACGAAGCTGGCGAAGGATGCGGCCGACGCGGCGGGCCGGTAAGACAAAGAGGGGCAAGATAGCCAGACCCAGCAGCGTCAATCGCCATTCCAGGGTCAGCATAACCGCCAGGGTAGACACCAAAGCGATCACATTTGTTACTAGGGTGACCAGTGTGCCGGTGACCGCGCTCTGCGCTCCTACCACGTCATTATTCAAGCGGGACATCAACTCGCCCGTGCGGGTCTGGGTGAAGAAGCGTAGAGACATACGCTGGACGTGTCGGTAGAGGGCCCGCCGCAGATCGTAAATCATCCCCTCCCCTACCTCTGAGCTGACCTTTCGTTGGACAACGCCAATGAGGCTATTGACAATGGGAATGCCGACCAGACCGAGGGCTAACCAGTTCAGGCGGCGAAAATCCCGATTGGGCAGGGCGTTGTCTATCAGGTCACGAAAGAGCAGGGGAGAGACCAGGGATAGGCCCGTGATGGCTAGAATCGTGAAAAGCAGGGCCACAACCTGCCACTGGTACGGCCGGGCAAATTGCCACACTCGCTTGAGCAAAGTCAGCGAAACCGCCGGCCGATCCTGCTTTTCGTCAAAGCTCAAGAAAGACCACCAACCACCACCATGAAAAGCCATGAATGTTCTCGGAAGGATGAAGGATGAAGGATGAATGTCAGACGGCTATTCATCATTCATCATTCATCATTCATAAAAGTCCGCTTACTCTCCCGCCATCCACCTGCATCATCACCCCGGTCACGTAGCTGGCGGCCGGGGAAACGAGAAAGGCGACGACGTGGCCGAATTCCTCCGGCCGGCCCATGCGGCCGAGGGGGATGTCCTTGACGATACC
>JBFMFT010000402.1:0-4894 GCA_040751925.1 Chloroflexota bacterium | reverse complement strand
CAGGACGGCCGCCAGCACTTGGGCAAACGGGTCGCGGGAGCGGGCGCGCATATCGCGAAAAGCCCATAAGACCAGGCTGAACCACAAGGCGGACAGGAACGCGCCCAGGACGGCCGTCAGAATGACCAGGTAATTGACAATCGTTTCCAGGGACGGGAAAGGCATAACGTCGTTTCTCTAATCCTTCTATAGTACAACGAGGCAACCCAGAACGCCAACCTCTAGGCTGTTTCCAGGGCGAAGGCCCGTACCGGCCAGCAAATCGTCATCGTTTCATCTTCGTACCAGATTTCATAGGTCGTCATGTCGGCGTCCCAGTTCGACTCCAACTTGTGTTCATCCACGTAACGCCCCACAGCGTTCCACATTTCTAGCAGCTTGGGATACCGATTATATTCGCCATAGGTGCGGATCTGCACCGCCTTGTGCGCGGGTAGTTCGCGGATCTTGATTTCGCCCTGGGGCATCACGTTTCCCGTAAACGGCACACCTATTTCCACCGGGCCGTCGTCTTCTTCGTTAACCGGGCCGTAATAGAGCGCGACCGGGTCGCCGGCGGGCCGCGCCCCGGCCGCTTCAATGTGACTCCACAACTGGCGCAGCGCGGGCATAATCCATTCGTGGTAAGCAGGAATGGTGATTTGGCGGCGAATGGAGACTACCATTTGCGCCGGCATTGCCTTTTCAGAGAATGTAAATGACATTTGTCGCTCCTTTTCTGATGACATTTCTTCGAGCAGTAGACGGGAAGCCAGTTGTACAGCTGTGAGTTGTTTTTCCACCGCGGCAACGTGGCCGCGAATCAGACGTTGAGCGGCGGCCCCGTCCTTCTCCCAGAGGGCCAGCACCCTGGCGATTGCCTCTAGCGGCATTGCCATAAGGCGCAATAGACGGATTCGTCGGGCGGTCGCTACTTGGGCGCGCGTGTAGTAGCGATAGCCGGAATCGGGGTCAATGCGGGCTGGGGTCAGAAGGCCGCGGTCATCGTATAAGCGCAGCGCCTTGCGGGACAACTGGCTCAACCGGCCGAACTGCCCAATGGTTAAGTTGGCGTCTTCTATCTGACCGGTCATACTTTCCTATTGTACGGCCGGCCCTTAGGGCCGTGTCAAGAGGTAATGGTCATCTCACGCAAGTCGTAAAGGTAAAGGCATATAGGGCCACTCCCCGGCCGTGAAAGATTAGCTCCAATTCATGCGCCCCAAAATCCAGGTTACGAACCAACTCAACCATGCGCGGCCGTTCCACCTGCACAAAGCTGCGACCGCTGGCGTCGAACCGCACGTCCGCGCCAGCTTCTACCGAAGTCAAGAATTGCCCATCCTGCTGCACTTCGACGATTGGCTCCCCATCGCCCGGCCGCAGGTTGAGCATCAACTCGACGGGATCGCTGGTGGGGCTGAGGACAGCGTTGACCCCCACCGCCCGATAGGGTAGGACGATCCGGCCGCCCTCCTGCCCGGCGAAGTCCAGCGATTCGGGTTTAGCCAGCCAGATTCCGGCCGCGTAGAAACGCCCCTCTTGCCGTTCATTGGCCGGCGGCAATTGGTAAATCATCGGGTGGCCGGGGGTGTAGCCCTCCACGTTGCCCAATGCGCCACCAAACAAGCCAGCCTGGTAGCCGGCGTGCAGTTCCGGCGTCGGCCGGTAACAGACCGCTCCCTCCTTATCCTCGTCGCGCAAGACGAGCATCAGTTCCGGCAGGCTGACGGCCGGGTCGCGCTGGCGCAGCAGGAGTTGGATACCCTTTTCGATCTCCTGATAATGCCCCTCGCCCTGGCGTTTGAGACGGACGTAGCCATCCGCATCTATCAGGTACTTGGAAGGCCAGGCGCGGTTGGCGAAGCGCGTCCACGTCTCAAAGCCATTGTCAATCAGAATAGGATATTCGAGGCCAAATTCCTGGACGGCCGCCGCCACCTGTCCCCGGTCGTGGCCGAACTTGAATTCCGGCGCGTGGACGCCAATGATGGTTAATCCCTTGTCGGCGTAGCGGCCGTGCCACTCCTTCAAGTAGGGCAGGGTGCGGATGCAGTTGACGCAGGCGTAGTCCCAGAAGTCAATGAGCAGCACCCGGCCGCGCAGGTCGTTGCGGGTGAGCGGCCGGGGGGTGTTCAGCCACTCCCCGTCGGCCAGGTCGGGCGCGTGGATGATCGGCCGGTCGAGTAGTGAATCAGGCATCATCCAGCTTTCCGTAGGTCGAATCTGCAACGCGACCCGTTAAGCGTAGGCGTATACGTCCAGTTCGACCGACCTTTCTGGTTCTGCTTCACCATGCACCAAACGCCTCACCTTTTCCATTGTCTCTCGGCTAAAGCTAGGTTCGCCACAGCGCAGGCAGACTTGAGCCGGAATCTCTTCTACCAGGAGAAAACGACCATCCACATAGAAAACCTCACTAACAAGTTCTTGGCGAGCCTCTGTTCCACCGCATGCGTGGCATCGAAACACAATTACCTCTTCCCTGGCGCTAATGTTACGTTCAACGGCGCGCTTGAAGGCGTGGCGGCTGAACTCAAACTGCCCCAAAGCAAGCTGCTCACGTATTTCTGCCAGTGGCTTCATGTCCAGAGTGTTCCTACGGAGTAGGCACTGAAACCACGTTCGTCTTGACCGAATCAGCCCCGGCCGCTCCACGCTTGGCCACCGCCTGCACCCAGATCGGGCCGGCGAAGGGGGTGGTGAAGACGGCCGTACCTGTACTATCCGCCCGCACGCGGCCGAGAATAGCCACCGGATTCAGAATGTCCAGGCACAACCCACCCAGTGGTGGGGGGCAGGGGCCAGGACCGGGGCCGGCCGTGCTCTGGACGAAGGTGATCTGCTCGTTGGGATTGGCGTTGATGACGGTGAGGGTGGTGGTCAGCCCGGCCGTCTCGCTCGTCAGAATCAAGGGCAGGGGCGGCCGCCACGCGCCTTGCTGAATTAGCTGGTAACGATCCTGGGCCGGCAGACGCACGTCCGGTTCGTAGGTCTGGTCTACGTCGCCACCGATAGCCGGCCAGGGCTTGTTGCCCCAAAACTCTGGCGGGGCGTCCAGGTAGTAGGAGGCGGGAATCGGTTCACCACTCCAGGTATAAACGCCGCCCACCAGGTTGCCATCCACCAATTCATTTTCGACCTCGCCCATGTAGATCGGGTAGCCAAAGATGATAATATCGGGGTCGGTGCGAATTTCGATGCGCGTGGTGTTGTTAGCGACCACATTCGTATAGTGGGAATGGTCGCGCACGCTAATGCCGGTCAGGTCGCTGACGCGGTTGCGGAACAGGGTGCTGAATTTGCCGCTTGGCCCCCACCAGTCGGAGACAATCATCTGGCGCACGACGTTCCCCTCGAAGAGATTGGCGTAATTATAGTGGCCGTGCATGGAAACGTCGGCCTTGAGCAATTGATTGTCAAAGGAGTAGTTGTAACTGAAGACATTGCCGTTGGCTCCTTCTTTGACCATCATCGAATGGCGCAGGGTGTGGAAGATGTTATTTGTCACCAGCACGTCCGAGGTGGAATCGGCCAGGGTGACGCCGTAACCATGCCCGCCGTCGCCGTAGTCGTGGGCTTCGTGGAAGTAGTTGGTGGTAAAGGTCAAGAAGCGGCTGTAAAAGGCCCAAATATGGGCGCGGAAGCTCATCTTGGATTCCACGTAGCGCACCCAACAATTCTGGGCGTAGGTCATGGAGACGGTGTAGGCGTCTTCGGCGTCCAGACGTTCCAGGTAGAGGCTTTCCAGACCGGCGTTTTCGATGGGGTGAACAATTCGCACGCGGGGGTTGAGACTGGCCGTGTAGTCCAGGCGCAAGGGCGCGTCCAGGGTGATCGTGTTGCCATTGACGGCCGCCACACCCACCATCTGGCTCATCGAGTATTGGCCGTAATCCACCCGCCAGTAATCGGCCGTGTACATCACCGCCTCGTCGTCGTCCTGGTACAGCCAGAGGAGTGTGCCAGGGGCCATACCGGCCGTCGAATCCAATGTCAATGCCGTGCTGCCAAAGGTGTAGCCAGATTGCACCGGAATATCGGCCGTCTCCGCCCAGCCGTTGAACTCAATGCCGCCGCGCTGGACGTAGCCAGGCAAGTCGAACAGCAAACGGCTCTGGGTTGGGCCGGCCCCTTGCAACACAATACCGCTTTTCATCTGGATAATGGTGGCAATCCGATAATCGCCTGGGGGCACCCAGATGAAGCCGGGAGTGGCCGCGGCCTGGATGGCGGCGTTGAAGGCCGGGCCGTCGTCGGCGACACCATCACCGACTGCGCCAAAGTCTTTCACGTCGGCCACGTAGTAATAGGTGGGAATATCGCCCCGCACGCCAGGGTCCCAGGCAACCAGACGCTCCGGTGGGATCACATCGGCCAGGACGACGGCCGGAAGGATGAGGCCCAGCAATAGAACAGTGATGAAAAGGATGGACGACGGACGACGGATGACGGATGATGAGTCAACGGCCACGTTAGAACCCTCCTGGATGTGGTGGTGAAGTGGACCCATTATACGCCTAAGCCGTCGAAGCGTAAAACGATAGTCCGCCCACCATTTCCTGGCGCGCTTCTTCGTCTGTCTCGCTGGCTAAGGTCAGAGTAATAGCCGCTGTTGCTTCCTCACCTCCAATACGGCCGAGAGCCCAGGCGGCGTGGCCGCGCACCAGCGGCTCCGGGTCGGCCAACAAAGCAATTAGAGCAGGAATCGCCGCCGGGTTACCCCAGTTGCCGGCCGCCACACAAACATTCCGCACCAACCCCCGTCGTTTGATGCGCCGGATGGGACTATGGGCAAAACGACGCTCAAAAGCAGCCTCGTCGAGAGCCAACAATTCTAGTAGAGGTGGCGCAGCATTGCCCCAACAGGCGCGGGGGAGCAGGGGAGCAGGGGAACTAATCGCTCTTGCTCCCC
>JBFMFT010000401.1:0-4901 GCA_040751925.1 Chloroflexota bacterium | reverse complement strand
ACCCTGCCAAAATGAGCTTCTATGGTCGTCGTGATGGATTCGGACACAGTATCCTCCTTCTGTTGCGGGATGCTGAAGGATACCAGTCCAGACCGCCCTTTACAATTGAGTATGCGATAGCCCTATGGTATAATATGAATCAGAACACAACGACAAGAATTTTCTAGCCGGGATACGGGGATGAGGGGAAGAATGACCGGCAGGAAACCGATGATTCCCCTTTATCCCGGCCGTCTGAGTAACGATGACAACTTTGATGACCAACCGCCCCATGCTTGAGCCAGGCGTCGTGCCAGGACACTGGTGGCACACCCTGGCCGACGGCCGTATCCAGTGCGACCTTTGCCCCCGTTACTGTAAATTGCACGACGGGCAGCGGGGCTTCTGCTTCGTCCGCCAGGCCCGCGACGGGGGCATGGTTCTCACCAGCTACGGCCGGGCCTCCGGCTTCTGCATTGACCCCATTGAGAAAAAGCCCCTCGATCACTTCTACCCAGGCACAAGCATCCTCTCCTTCGGCACGGCCGGCTGCAACCTGGGCTGTCGCTTCTGCCAGAATTGGGACATCTCCAAAGCGCGGGCCGACGACCGCCTGACCCAATGGGCCTTACCCGAAGCCGTGGCCAGGGCGGCCGCCCAAGCCGGCTGCCGCAGCCTGGCCTTCACCTACAACGACCCGGTCATCTTTGCCGAATATGCCATTGACTGCGCCCAGGCAGCCCACGATTACGGACTGAAAGCGGTGGCGGTGACCGCCGGTTACATCACCCCGGAGGCCCGGCCGGACTTTTACAAACATATAGACGCCGCCAACGTGGACTTGAAGGCGTTCACCCAACAATTCTACAAGCAACTCTGCTTTGCCAATCTGGAACCCGTGCTGGACACCCTGCGCTGGTTGAAGCACGAGACGGCCGTTTGGTTTGAAGTCACGACGCTGTTGATCCCTGGTCACAACGACTCGGTGGACGAAGTGGCCCAGTTGTGCGACTGGTTTGTGGAGGACCTGGGGCCAGACGTACCCCTCCACTTCACCGCCTTCCACCCCGACTTCAAGATGATGGACGTGCCACACACGCCCCCAGCCACCCTCCACCGCGCCCGCCAGCAGGCGTTGGCCGCCGGTCTCCATTACGTCTACACCGGCAACGTCCACGACGCGGCCGGGCAATCCACCTATTGCGCCTCGTGCGGCCGCCTGCTCATCGAGCGCGACTGGTACCAACTGGGCGCGTGGAACCTGGACGCCAACGGCCGTTGCCGTTTCTGCGCCACACCTCTGCCCGGTCACTTCGAGGCCCGGCCCGGCCACTGGGGCCCGCGCCGCCAACCAATAGCTGTTGGTAATTGGTAACTGGTAATTGCCAGTCACCAATTACCCGTTACCAATTACCCCTATGGACACCAGACCTTCCATCGCCGGCCGCTGGTATCCCCACCGGCCGGAGCATTTACGACGAGACCTGGCCCATTACTTCGCTCAGGCCGAGGTGCAGCCACCGGCCGGCAGGGTGTGGGGGGTCGTCGCCCCCCACGCCGGCCACCGCTATTCCGGGCCGGTGGCGGCTTACGCTTTTCATTGCTTGCGCGGATTGCAACCTGAAGTAGTGGTGGTTGTAGGACCATCCCATTACCCCTACCAGCCGCCCATCCTGACCAGCGAATACCAAGCCTATCAGACCCCGTTAGGGGCCATTGAAATGGATCGGGCTGTCCTGGCCGACCTGGATGAGCGGCTGCAAGCGCGGTTGGGCTATGGCCTGGCGGCCGTGCGTGACGACCCCGAACATTCGCTGGAAGTGGAGCTGCCCTTCTTGCAAGAGGTCTTGCCCCCCTTCCGCCTGGCGCCGTTGATGCTGCGCGACCAGAGCAAATATGCGGCTCAGGCCCTGGGTGAGTGCCTGGCCGAAACCCTGATGGGCAAAGCGGCCGTGCTAGTTGCCAGTTCTGACCTATCCCACTTCTATCCCCAGGCTACTGCGCTGCGTCTCGATGGGGAAATGTTGCGGCGGGTGGCCGCCTTTGACCCCCAGGCTGTATTGGCGGCCGATGGGGTGGGGGTGGGGTATGCCTGCGGCCGGGGAGCGATTGCCGCTGTCCTGTGGGCGGCCGGCCGGTTGGGAGCGAACCAAGTGACCGTCCTGCGCCACGCCACGTCCGGCGACGTGACCGGCGATTACGACTCCGTTGTAGGTTACGGGGCGGCCGTCATCTGGCAAAACTGATTGCTGTTTGCTGTTGACCCAAACAAACCCCTCATGTTAGAATAGCCGTGTGTGACAATTTTCACACAGCAGCCTCGCCGCCAGCAGCCTGCCGCGTTGAATGACTATACACGGGCATCACAGCTGTTTATCCTCCGTGATAATCTGTTAATCCTGCCAATCCGTGTTCATTTTTACAGGAGTTTGACAATGGAAATGCTACAGCATGGTAACGAGGTTTGTCCCTTTTGCGCGATTCTCAACGGGGAGCAGCCGGGCGACGTACTGGCGCGAGACGACGCCCGGCGTTTCGCCCTCATTAAGAGTATTCACCCCGAGGGAGCGATCCACTGGTTGGCGATTCCCTTCGAGCATATTCACAGCACGCGGGATATGGAGCGGGCCAGCCGCGAGCGCTTCCTGGAATTGGTCGAATTTGCCCTGGCCCAAACTCAGGCCCGTGTCGAAGAATACCCCACTTTGGAGCAGGGGTTTACGATCAAGCTGCACTTTGGCTCCTACGAGACGATTCCCCACGCCAAGCTGCACGTTTTGTCCATCGAGTAGAAGAAATCCCCGTAGGTTTCAGAAAACCTACGGGGTTTAGCTTGATAGCCCGGCCGATCAAGTCATGGTGCGGTGTGTTTAAGCGACTGCATCCAATGCAGGCACCCCATCTAATCCAACAGACCAATTTCCAGCAGTGACCCATGTAGACCTGTTCACCATACCTATTCGAGAAAGGAGACTGTATATTGATGAGACGACTTGTAATGATTGCGTGGCTACTAACGGCCCTGAGCCTGGTAGCCTGTTCCGCGCCTGCGGACACCAGCGGCCCACAGACCATCACTCTGGAAGCCAGCCTGATGAAGTTTCAACCGGCTACCCTGGAAGTGACGGCCGGGCGGCCGGTTATCCTCACCTTCATCAACAAAGACACGGTAGACCACGACTTCACCGTGGCCGAGATTCCCGTGACCGGGGTCCTCGTCGGTGAGGTTATCGAACACGCCATGGCTCACGGTCACTCCGACCCCGACCTCCACGTGGTGGCCCTGGCCGGTAAAAGCAACACCCTGGAATTTACCCCTACCCAGCCAGGCACTTACGAGTTCACTTGCACCGTAGCCGGCCACAAAGAGGCCGGCATGGTGGGAACCTTGGTCGTTAAATGACGAATGACGCAACTAGGCGTCATTCGTCATCTTCTGACGCTGGACAAAAGTCTGCACGGCCAGGGCTTCTTGAATATCCCCCAGGCTGACCAGGCCAAGATAACTATCGCCCTCGTAGACGGCCGCCACCCGCGCCCCCAACTCCTGCAAATAGCCCCGCACTTGGTCCAGGGTGCGGCCGGCCTCCACCCTAGGGACATTGCGCTCCATGATCTCGGTCACGGCGGCGTCGGCCGGGCCACTGTGGAGCGCGCGCAATACGTCGTCGCGGGTCACAATACCCAACAGCGTTCGCCCTTGCAGCACGGCAAAGTCCGGCTGGTAGCTGGTCAGAATGTAATCCACCACCCGGCTGACCCGGTCGCCCACCGCCAGGGTCAGGGCGTATTTGTTATAAGCGTCACCAACCCGCAAGGTATCCAGAACGGTGCGCGCCTGGCTCTCGGCCGTCTCCTGCCCGGCCCCCAGAAAGACAAAGACCGCCACCAGGGTCAAGACGAAGTGGCTATTGACCACCCCATAAACGCCCAGGCCGATGGCGATCAATTGGCCTAGCCCGGCCGCCACCCGCGTCGCCCGTTTGTAGCCGGTGAAAAAGGCCAGCAAGGAGCGGAAGATGCGGCCGCCATCCAGGGGAAAGGCCGGAATGAGGTTAAACAAGACCAGGCTGACGTTGGCCGAGAGCAGCCACAGCAAAAGAGTGGTCACGGTCGGCGTATTCCCCAGGTCAGAGGGCAAAAGGCCACGCTGGTTGAGGATGGTGGGTAAGCCGCCCATTCCCAATCCGAGCAGGAGCAGGAGGGCAATCACCACGTTGACGGCCGGGCCAGCCACGGCAATTAGAAACTCATGCAGGGGTTTCTCCGGGTTCTTGCTGATTTGGGCCACCCCACCCAGGGGCAGCAGCACAATCTGGCGCACGGGAATGCCAAAAGCCTGGGCCACCACACTATGCCCCAATTCGTGCAGGACGACGCAGACGAACAAGAGGGCCATTAGCACGACGCCAAAGACAGCCCCGGCCGCCGTACCCGTCATCTGGCCCCACTGCACACCCCCCAGAACCAGGATGAGGAAGAAAGTGATATGAATCCGAATGGGAATCCCCGCGACGGTGGCAATACGAAAAGACCAGCCCATAGGATGCCTCCTGAAAAACCTGGTTTCTTAATAACTGTAGTGGCTGCGGAAATAGGGTCTCTTGAAGCCCAATGCTTCGAAATGGTGGTAGGCTGGCGTGTTCATCGCCGGCGTGGGGGCTTCGATGTCGGCCGCGAAATAACGCACGCCCAGGCCAAGGCCATCTCTCACCATCGCCTGGCAGAGTTGTCTATCCAGGTCGTATGATGGAGCCATAATGCCAGGCACAGGCGCGTCAATCCCTAGCCAGGCCATCCCATCGTGATGGACGTACATACTGCGGACGGCGGCAATAGCTCTCCCCCGACGTAACAGATAGTGATGCCAGCCCGGCCGCTCGACCAAAGCCAGAAGCCAGGGCGTCGTTGGCAAGCCATAG
>JBFMFT010000400.1:0-4921 GCA_040751925.1 Chloroflexota bacterium | reverse complement strand
CAGTTCAAGTCTTTCAGCCACAGCCAGCCCTCTTGTTTCGCATGACACGATGCTAATCCGGTCTTCGGATGATTTCAATCTGCCCAATAATCTCCCACACCCGCATTGAGTGTAACCTGTAGCATATTGAACCTCACCACCCTTATTATAGCGGGTCATGCGGCCGAAAGATAGACCTTGTGGCTGTGGCCGGTCTCCTGACCGCGCCACCCGGCCGGTCCCTTATTCATCATTCATTATTCCAGAATGACCGCCACTCCCCTCACCTGCTACACCCAAACCATGCCCGGCGTCGAGAAGATCGTCTGGCTGGAAATCAAGGCCGGCGGCATACTTTTCCTGGTAGTAACGTTCGCGCTGTTCCCGCAAAGCCAGCAGCAACTCGTCCACCGTCAGACCTGCCTCCACCCGCACCCGTTCGATTTCGCGGGCCAGTTCAGGCACGATGGGCGCCATGGGCGTCAGAACAAAAATGCCCTCCAGGTCTACCAGGCGGTAAGTGTCGCCGGGCTGAATCTGGTACTTTTGCCGTATCTCGGCCGGTAGAGTCAGTGTACCCCTCTGACGAACTTGAATGGTCGTTCCCATAAGTCACCTTTCCACAGAATGTTAGCGTAACTATTGTGCAATCAGAGCCAAAATGGCTCAAAAATGCGAAAAATGAATGTCTTTGAAAAGCGGTAGGGGCAATTGAATCACCCCGCCGCCAAAACGCAGGGAGCAGCCTGCATAACAACTCTGCTCAGTGAACGTTAACAACCAAACATCACCTTGCCTTTGCACCCAGGCCGAGGTATGGGCAGCCACCTGAACCATCTGCTTGACGGATGTGGTTGAAAAGGGCGTTGGTGGCGTTTCTTGTGCTAGCCAGCGACCAGCAAACCGAACGAAATTGGCGGCAAAACAGGCCATCTGCTCCTGTAGGAGCAACGCTTCCGGCGAGCGCACTTTCAGATGATGCATCTGGAAGACATTTTTACCCTCTTTGATGCCCGCCTCAATGGTCTGGCGGCCGTTGTAGGTATGAAACCAACCATCCAGGTCAGCCACGACATCGGTTTGGCCGTAGTGGAGTAAGGTCGCCCGCTGTACGGTGTCACCGGTGTGGTAATGGAGCAGGGCGACATCAAATGGATAGGCAAAATAACCAGCGACGGTGGTGTTACGCCAGCCCGTCATGCTGGCATTGCCACCGACCCGACTCCAGTCTGTTTCGGTCGTCACGGCTACGTCCAAAGCATCCCGTACCGTTGGGAAGCGAGCGCGAGTGTAGACATCGTAACCCATTTCAATCAGCCAGTAGAGGTTTTCCTGGCTGGTAAAGCCGCCATCGAGACGAAAGGTGGCTCGAATCGGGTTGGGATTGGCCGTATTGTCGGCCAGAAGCTGCTGGTAACGGGCTTGCAAACGGTCAACGGTCGCTTTGGCGGTCTCGTCACGCGCTGCTTGCCGAGCCAGACAACGCTGGGCAACCCCTAACGCCTTCTGACAACGGGGCAACCGTTTCCGGTAGGTAGCCACCTTGCGCTGCGCTCGTGTCAATTGGCAATGGGCCGTCTGCGAGCGATTTTCCCGTTCATACGTGGCGGTCAAACTATACACTTCCTGTTCCCATCGCCGCAGATACAGTTCCGTATCATGCAGCTTGCCCTCAGCTTCCCGGTGCCGTTGATAGCTGTCCTCAACCTCGTGCGCCATTGCTTCCCCTTCCGCTTGGGCCGCCGCTAACCGGCCTGCCAGCAGTTCGGTACGCCGCCGTGGACGACGACCTGTCCGGTTTTCAGCCGCCTTGACCAGCGCTTGTGTACGAGTCATGCTGACCGTATCACCTGGATGCAGTTCATTGGCTAACCAGAGGCGACCATACGTCGAACTGTGGAGGCTGACCAGCGCGGCCTGATACCCCAGTTCAATCGTGTCGCCCATATGACCAAACGCCGTGTTCGGGTAGCTGCTACTCGTACTGGCTACCGGTCGTCCCGTTAGGTCGGCATCATAGACCAATTCACCGGCCTGCTCTAGGGCCAATGCCACTTCCCGGTCGATAATCGGCTGGCTGATACTATCCAGAGCGGCGGCCAGTCCTTCTACTTCGTCTGCCGTTAGTCGAGACAGGGTGCGGCTAACGCCGCTGTAATCGGCCCAAGCTGCCTGTCCCCACGCTTCCGCCACCGTCTGATCCTGGTCCAATGGATGAGCGGACCGGCTAATGTCTTGCAGATGGGTCAAGCCGCCCAACATGGCGACCAGGAACTCCAGAACTTTCGTTTGTGGCCTGTGGTCACGGTTTTTCTGTTTTAGCTTGACCGCTTCGATGGCCTGAACCAAGCCGATGCGACGGGCAAACAATCCCCATATGACCAGCATTGCATGTGGGGTCATCTGTTGGGCTATTTCTGGTGATGTTTGTATGTGACTCATAGCGACCTCGTTGTGAAGAATCGCTATGAGCCTGCCACTTTTGAGCAGTTTGTAAAGGTTCGACTTTTATTTTTGGCGATTTCTCACGATTTCGCCGCCAATTGCACAAAACTTACGTTAGGGAAAGTAACGATAAACGTCTTTGCGATGCAGGAAACGTACAAAGGTAACGGTGTCACCCTCTATCAGTAAGCCAAGCCGGTAATCGCCCACACGGATTCGGAAATAGAGGTCACTTCCCTCCAGTTTCTTGACGTTGCTGAGTTCACCCAGGACATTGGCCTGTTCGACCTGCTCAATAATTTCCCGCACCCGCTTGAGCAAGGCTTTGTCTCTGATCTGTTTCAAGTCCCTGGCGAAACTGCGTCTGAAAACGACGTTCAAGCGGCCTCCCCAAGAATGGCAAAGACTTCATCACGGCCGACAGTGGGGCTGGATTCACCTTCTCGGATGGCGTTCGCCAGGGCAACGTCCTCCAGCACCTCTGCCAGGACCCTGTATAGCATTTCATTTCTCTCTGCAAGCATTTCTAAAAGGGCTTGCTTGAAGAGTTCTTTTGTGTGTCTTTCATCCAAATTGAGTGTGACTTGTAGCATCTTGAACCTCTCCACTCTTATTATATCGGGTCGCGCGGTGGAAGGATAGACCTTGTGACTGTGGCCGGTCTCCTGACCGTGCCCCCGGCCGCCCCCCAACATGATCCGAACATCTATAGCCAACCGATCCCCCACGTTAAACAGCCTGTTCAACCCCTTGTGGTACACTATACTCAAAAAAACAGCGCGCCGCCACCCGGCCGCGCCCCACTCACCACTCATCACTCATCACTAACGATGATTAAACCGATGATTAAATCAATTTAAACATCGCCCATGACCGCCACATCTAGCCATTTAACGGCAAAATGGCCCTCCTGCGACTATATGTTGATGATTAAACCTCGAAAAAAAAGTGATACGCAACCCATCCCTCCATCGCTCAACCGGCCGGCCGCCCTTCTCCCATGTCCCTCAATCCAACACAGTGAAGGCCAGCCACTCCGTAAACTCCCCCTCCCGGCCGTCCAGGTCAGCGATCCGCACCCGCCAGCGATACGACTGGACACATTCCAGTTGCACGACGGCCGGCGGCCGTTCCACGAAGTCAGCCTTGAACAAGACGTACTGGTTATCCGTCCAGATTTCCACCTGCCACTCGTACAGGACAGCGCGGGGGTCACCAGGCGCCTCCCATTCCAGCCACAGGGCATCCGTGCAGTCAATGAATGTGCCGTCGGCCGGCTTCAAGGGAACCGGCGTCAGGTTCACGCTATAAGTAGCCCACTCCGAGTATTCGCCGTCCCGGCCCTGGCTGATAGCCTTCACCTGCCACTGGTAGTATTTAGAGCAGTCGAACGAGGCAATGACCGCCGCCGTCTGCTCGGTTTCGCCGCCCAGGTAAAACTGGTAGCCAGGCGGATCATCGGCACTCCACAATTCCCACTTGTAGAAGTCGGCCGTCGCCCCCGCCGGCAGCGTCCATGCCAGAATCAGAACACTGCCGCAGGGTAACACCTGGTCGCCCAATGGACTGAGGGGAATGGGTACCGCTACCGGCTCGGTCGTGACCGGCGGCGGGCTGGCCGTCGGCGTCGGCGAAGGCGTAACCGTCGGTGTAGGGGTGGGTGTCTCCGTCGCCGTTGGCGTCGGCGTCGGGATGTCTGGCGTCGGGGTCGGGGTCACGCTTGGCGTCAGTGTCGGCGTAACCGTGAGCGGAGACGTAGGGGAAAGGGTTGGCATGGCCGTCGGGGAGACGGCCGGGGCGTAGCGCGGGTCAATCACCACCATCCGGTAAGCCGGCGGCTGCTCCACGTTGCCCGTCTCATCGGTGGCGGCGGCCAGCACCAGGAAGCGTCCCGGCCCCCCGCCAAAGCTCTCTGATGTTTCCAGTGGCAGCGGCAAGGGAATCCCATTGGCGACCAACGGGAACGGCCCTTCGTAACGCTGCCAGGTCGTGCCACCGTCCAGGCTATATTCAATGAACTCCAGGTCGTCGGCGTCGGGCGCGCTGAGAGTGACGAGAACCTTGTCGTACCAGATCCCTTCGGCCGAGGTGTCCCCCTGCACCTCTATCACCGTCTTGGGCGGTACCAGGTCGCGGCGCGGCCGACCCAGCAGAGCGCATTTGCCCGACCGCTCGGTCTCGGCCGTCGCCACCCCTTCCTCTAAGTTGACCGAGGTCGGTAGGGGCGTATAGAGCAAGCTGTCCGCCTCGGCCCAGTAAATCGCCAGGGTAGCCGGGTCAACGTTCGCCAGGTCGAGCGGCGCAAAGGGGATAGCCACCAGAATCGGCTCGTCGAATTGCTCCACCGGATTGAGTTGGGCGTCCAGCACAGACAGGGTGCAGCTATGGCCCACACCAGCTTCGGTTTCGGTCGGCGGCGGGTCGGGCGCCCAGGCGTAGGTGATGACACCGCCAGGGGGCAGCGCGCCCGGCCGGGCGCACACCGTATAACCACCGC
>JBFMFT010000040.1:0-19249 GCA_040751925.1 Chloroflexota bacterium | reverse complement strand
CCGGCCGTCAGACCACTGACGTCGGCATCAAAGTTGTACCATCCGCTCAAGCCATCGTAGGTAAAGAAGTTACCTGGTGTGTTGTTAGCCCAGGCTGCCGGCTGTTCTACTCCATCCGGCCCGGTTAGCCAAAGTTCCGCGATGGCATAACCATAGCGGCCGTTTATCGCGCAGGCGTCGCTAATAGCGAAGCGGAACGAGAGCGGTTGGTCTGGATTCACCGTCTGACCATCCGGCGGAAAGTCGGGGATGACAGCGTAATTGACCTGTAGCGTCGTGTCTTGCAAGAGCCGGTTGCCAGCCACGTCTACCGCGTCCACCGCCAACGTATTCACCCCTGGTACCAAGGGAACGCTGTCCTGATCAATGACTGGGAGGCCGTTGAATGTGGCACTGCTGGTAGCCAGGCCAGAGAGGGCGTCGTTGACCGCAAAATCCAGGGTCAGGTCGGCTGTTGAGCAGAAGGTCTCGAACTCTGGCAGGCTTTCGGTCAACTGGGGCGGGGTGCGGTCAATGTTGATGCCATCACGAGTTACCGAAGCCACGTGACCCGCTTCATCCTGGGCTTCGTAGGTGAAGCTCTGGTTGGCCCCGTCCTGCACGAGAAGCTGGTCATCAGGACAGGTGACGGCCCCCTCGCCACCCGAGCAAGTTAGCCATACCTGCGTAGCCCAGGAGCGCCAGCCGCCCGGATTCGTGAACGCCGGATAGAGTTGGGCGTAAATTGCCAGTGGTTCTGGTGGAGCGGGCGTCCCCTCTGGCTCGACCATCGGCGCTTCGGAACCTCCGCCCTGAAAAACGGGTGAGCCGGGCTCATTGAGCAGTAGGCGTAACATGACATTGGTCGGCCGAGTGCTGTCATGCAACACTTCCACCTCGAAACTGCCCAGAAAGGGCGTGATAGCCAGGGCCTGAGTAGAGTTCTCGTACACGTCCTCGTCAACCGTCGTGACCTTAATGACGATGCGGTCACCTTCCTTGAATTTGTGGGCGCGCGTCTCGCCGTAAAAGTCGGTCCCGTTGAACCAGGCTGGTGGCGTGGTTTTACCCCAGGCGCAAGCGTTGGCTCGCGTGATGAAGGGCATTACCCATTGCGTGGCGTTGCCAGGCACTTTCTCCAGTATCTGCACGTGAACTTGGTAGGTATTTCCGTATGGCTTGGCCCAGAGCTGCACCCTAGGCGACCCCACCAGGGTCACGTCTTGGGCCAGCAGCGGCGATTCATAGACGGCCGTCACTAGGGAGAGGTGGTTGAACCAGTTGGCGAAAGCTGGTTCCTCGGCCACGGCTGTGCCCACGTTGTAGGCCGGCGATCCGGGCGTCCAGGTTTGACTTATGATATCACTGCCTTCGTTGGGACCAGGGGGAGTTTCCGAAACCAGGCCTCCACTACGAAGGTACAGGGTGCGCTCGGTGTAACCGGTGGGGGGCCAGACAGAACCACCCGTCAACTCAAAGGTAGGTATGGCAATGGGCTCTGGCCGGGGCGTGCTATTGTAGGAGTCTACCACGTATTCAACGGCCTGGGGTGAAGGAGTGAAGGTGGGTGTAAAGCCACCGCCGGGAGTGATGGTGGGCGGCGGGTTATAGAAGGGCCCTATGTAATCGTGCAGCCAGCCAATGCGGGTCAAGATACGATAGAGCCGGTGCGCGTCCGGTAGTCCCCAGAAGGAGTCCACGTGGCCGCCAGAAGTGATCAGGATGCGTTTAGCCGGGTAATCCGGCGTCCGCACGGGCGGGGCCACCGTTTGATAGGCGGCGATGGCTTCGTTGGCTTGCTGCCAGCTGTCGTACCAACTGACCTGCTGGTAGACGTGCGGATAGTCCGCGCCGGGCACCGGGTCGTCCAGGTCGTCGGCGATGTCCCGGGTGGCCATGGCTGTTTGCCAGACTGGCACGTTGGGGGTAGCCGTCAAGTAGGCGTTGGCAAGCTGGCTAAACGTGTTGGCATCCCAGGAGACCCCCGGCGCATCCGTGGGAGTCGGGTTGGGTGGTGGATCTGGAAACGGCGTGCGGAAGGCCTCGGGGTCCCAGAATTGGGCCAGCTTGATGTGCAGGCAATCCTGGGCCGTCAGCAAGCCCGTAGAGAGAGGCACACCATCGTATGGCACGATAACCCGGTACTGGCCGCGTGTGTCACTATCGGCCAGGGCGAGCCAGGCGGCAAAACCAGCTTGGCTGAAGCCAATAATGGCAATGTGATTATCGTCAACCAAGCTGAAACCTTTAAGATGTTCAGTGGCGAATTGTATGTCCCTGTGCTCCCACTCACCTTGAAAGGTATATTTCGTGTCAACCAAATGACGAGGACCTTGCCCCCGGTAGTTGAAGATTAAAACCGCAAAACACTGGGCTGTGAAATCGGCCGCCTCTGCCTGCACCGCACTGAAATCCGCAGCAAACCCGTGCGTCATGACGATGCCGGGTAACGAGCCTGGGGCGAAATTTCCTACCGGGTAGTAGTACTTACCTTTCAATTCACCACCATCAACAACGAAAAAGGTATCAACGTTTGCGACGCTAACACCAGGCGCGCACAGCGTGTAACCGCCAGATTCCCCTCGTGGAATCAAGATGACCACCGAAAGGAGAAGAACAACAATGGGAATGAGCCATTGCTTCATGGGAACCTCCGTTTGGGTTCTGCCAGGTTCCCGTAAGCATCAGAGCGTAACTCTAAGAGCCTCTCTGAAAGAGGCTATTCCCTTGGGTGTGGCGTCCCTGATAGTGGGTGGCTACTCCCAATAACCTGAACCCTTCAGATGCTCTCTAAATGCCTCCAGCAACCTGGAGAACCCCTTGTGTTTGATTATGTAATAAGCTGCTAGCGAAAGAGCCAGGTGTCATTGTCTTTTACCCAACTAAGTGAGCCACCGAATACGAGTACACCCTCTAACACCGGATCATAGACCATGGCGAAACAGCAGCGCGCTGGTGGTCGCGGATCAAACTGTGCAGTTTGCCATCTTCGGCCGTTCCAGGCCCAGCTGTCGTCAAAGTAAACGAACTTCGATCCACCAAACAAGAAGTTGCGTCCGGCTGGCGGAAGATAGACGAAACCCGGCCTAGCACGTGGAGATGGACTTCGAGGTGGCGTGCTCTGTTGCCAGGCCCCACCCTCTACGCGCTCAAACGTATCGTTATAGAACCTAAAAAGATCGGCCCCTCCAAACATGACCATAACGTTTCGGTTTGGGTCATAGGCCATGACGTGACCATATCGGGGCGAAGGACCAACGATGTCCAGTTCAATCCAATCCCTTCCATATTTCCACTCCCAGGTATCGCCATAAATGCCATCACCGTTTCCCCCGAACAGGACGATGACCTGACGTTGGGCATCATAGGCCATGGCTGCCAACCAGCGCGGTGCGGGCGAGACAGAGGGATAAACCTGTATCCAATCATCTCCGTCCCAAAGCCAGGTATCTCCATAATCGTCAAGGTTCCAGCTTGTCCCCCCAAACAGCACGGTCACACGACGGGCTTCATCGTAAGCCATGGCATGACCGAAACGGGCCGGCGGCCGGTGGGCGGGCTGGCGTTCGACCCAGGTCATGGTAGCGCTATCCCATTCCCACGTGTCGTCCAGGGCGCTACTTTCGCCGGCCCCACCAAAGAGGACGGCTACCCCCTGTCTGGTGTCGTAGGTCATCGCATGATCAGAACGGGAAGGAGGGCTAACCGGGGGAAACAACTCCTCCCACCCCCGTGCACGCTTTACCAGGCTAACCTCACCGGCTAGTACTGGCACGGCCGCCGTGATGAACAAGGTCAAGATGACGAGGGTAAAGAGGAGTTTTTTCATGCAACTTCCCTTTGGTAATCCCGTAACGGCCGGCCACCCTGCCAGGTGGCCAGGCTCTATTACCACCTGCTCCTACTTTACACCCAATCACTATTCCTGGATAGTGATAATCGTCATCTCTTAATCGTGACGAATGTCACTTTACGCGTGTGCACCGATCTTCCAGGTGCCTTTACGCTTTGGGGTAATCCTGGCTAAAAACATCCGACGTTTGGCACACGTTGGATATTTGCCCCAAAATTGAGTTGATTTCTGATTGCTGGCAACTCAACGCTGGCCGACCACGTAACCTGTCAATTGAGGCAAGATAGAATTGACGTTGTAATGCTCCCACTGGTCGAAGGCCCCGGCCGTAAAGACGGTGAAGCCAATGACGTAGCCATCCTGACGCACGCCGGCGTCGTACCAGGCTAATTGGTTGATAAAAGCCTGCGCGCCGTCTGCGCCCCAACCCTGCTCCACCCAAAAGCTCTGAAAATCCATCCAACCCAGTCCGGCCGGCCCCGGCCGGTTGCCAATAATGCCATCTATGCCCGCTTCAGAAACAACCAAAGGGATGACCAGGCCGGCCGGCTCCAATAGGTCGCGGTAGAACCAGCGATAGCGAAAGGTTAAGGCCCCCCGATCTGGATAAGAAGGCAGACCGGGCAACGCGCCCCCGTAGAGGTAGGTCATGTCGGGCGCGCCGTATTCGTGCAAGGTGAGGATGCCACGATACTCTTGAGCTACCTCGACCGCCCCCAGGAATAGCTCGAACTCGTGGTACTCAGGAACGCCCGTGGCAAAGCCGCCAATGGCCGTCCGCAGGTCATGCCGAGCCATCTCACGCACTCGCTCTTGCTCGAAGCGCGAATACCAGTCCATGTTCTCTACGTTGGGGTCCGGTTCATTCCAGCCTTCCCAATAGTCAACGGCCGGGTTGAGGAAGTAGGTTTGCAGGTGGTCGGCCACAAAGCGGCGGGCGGCCGCCTCTGGGTTGCCCACGTAATCCTGGTTGCCCACGGTCAAGCGGCCGATGGTAATCGTATTGGGCGATACACTCTTGACTTCAGCCAGAAAGCCCAGGTCGTCCACCGCTTTCATCACCGCCGGCTGCGCCCGCCGCACAAACTCCATGATGCCCGCGTCATTGTTGCGGACCACGTGCAGTCCTAATTTACTCGGCCCCAATTCATCGGTCGGTGGCAGGATGGGGATGAGACTGACGTAGCGAGTGGCCGTCGCCGGCGGCTCTAAGGTTGGGGTAGGTGTTCGTGTGGGGGGGATCGGCGTGAGGGTTGGAAAAACTGGCGTAACGGTAGGTGTGCGGGTGGGGGAGAGCGGCCGGACAGCGTTGGCCGCCGGATAGAGCTGCGCCCAGGCGGTCGCTGCGGGTGTCCAGGTGGGCAGTAGGGAGACGGCCGTCGAACTCGGCGTAGACGTTGGCGTTGCCGTCGCCTGTTCAGCCGCCAACACGACAGGCGGCCGGTCAGGCGGCCGTGAACAAGCCGTCAGGGCCAGGATTACCACCGTCAGCCACAAGCCCCTCAACCTACGGTCAATACTCATGACTCGTTCCTCATCACTCAGCACTCATCCCTCGTAACTCATCATTCCTCATCATAACGGCCGACTACTGTATCGCAATGGGTCTTTGCGGCTATAGCAGGGGAGTGCTAAAATCTGCAAGTGAAACGTGAAGCGTGAAACGTGAATTACGCTTCACGTTTCACGTTTCACGAACGACTATGAACTTCTGGCTCATCCTCAAACTTCTAACCGTCTTCGTTTTCCTGGTCATGTTCCTGCGCGGGTCGCGCCTGGTGTGGGGCGTCGGTTTGCTCACGGTGACGACGGCCGTCCTCCTGGACGCGGTGTTGACCACCTTCGGCCGCGAGGAGATTCAGCAACAACTCGGCTTTTTCTTTTACGTCATCAGTGGGGCTTTGTTCGGGGGGGCGGCCGTCTGGCTATGGGGGCTGGTGCGGCCACTCACAATAGTCGGCCAGTCAACCCCCACCCCGGTGGTTAAGGTCAACCCCACCCCGATCCGGCCGCCGGCCGCCGAGCAGCCAGGAGCCGTCTTTGACCGCCAAATGCTCTACGACCAGATTCGCCAACGCCTCAGCCCCCAGGACGTGCTGGATTTGATTTTTGACCTGGGCTTAGAGGAGAACGAGGTGGTTGGTCTGAATCAGGACGTGGCCCAGGTGATTGTGCGACTCATGGATACGGCCGAGGAACGGGGCCAATCCGGCGCGTTGGCCCTGGCTGTTGAACGGATATTACTGCCCCCCACGGCTGAAGACCTGCCCCGTCTGGAAAAACTGAACGCCGACTCCCCTCGCACCGTCCTGCGCCATTATCTCCTCAGCCACTACAACCTGGCCCAACTGGAAGCCATGGCGGGTGAGTTGGGCATGGACTGGGAGCAGTTGACCGGCCGCAACAAGAAAGAGAAGGTGCGTGAACTCCTCCTCTTCCTTTATCGCCGCAATCGTTTAGGCGACCTCCTGGCCCTGCTGCACGGCCCGCCCGCCTCCCACCCCACCCCGGCAGGAACATGATCATCAAGACCCTATATGTAAATCTTGATCACCTTGATCACCTTCCACTGCGACTCCTCCTCACAACCAAAGCGAATTGACGGCCGCCACAATGCCGTCGGGTTCTGAACCAATCACTAGATGGTGGCAGCGAGCTACTCGCAACAGCCGCTCAACCGGCCGTAAATTGCGCCGCCAGGCCTCGGCCGTGTCATAAAACATACTGTTTACCATGACGGCCGCCATCGCTTCGTCTTCTGTCGCCGGGACCAGGTGGGTGTGGTTGCTGCCATTATTCGCCAAAAGGCACAACTCAACGGCGGCCGGTTCGACGGCCGCCGCCTGCACCCGGCACGGGTCGAAGCGGCGCAAATCCACCCCATACTTGACCTCACCCCGCACTAACTCCGTTTGTAGAAAGGGCTGCAACTGGGGAAAGTGGGGTAGCACGTCCTGGCGCAATTTCCCTTTACCCACCGGAAATCCAAATAGGCGTAGTCGCTGGCTGTCGGGGTCAACGTATATCTGGCTGTCTGACAGGAGGGCGTAGCCAGCCATGACCAGGCGCAGGGCGGTGGTGGATTTGCCGCTGTTGTGGGGGGCCATCAGCAGCAGGGCGCGGCCGTCCCGCCACAGCCCCGTCGCGTGCAACATGCCGTAGCCGCTGGCCTTGAAGAAGTTGTTAAACAGGGTGTTCAACAAACACCGGCTCACCACCTCCGGCCGGACGGCCAGTTCGGGAGACAGAACGGCGATGGCCCGGCCGTCGCTCAAGTCCACAAAACAGTGGCCCCATTGGGATAGGTGGAGCGTTAGCCAATCCCCGTAACCGCTATATTGTATCTGCTCAAAGATGTCGTCGGGGGCGGGGCCGGGCGCAGTGGGTATCGGCCGGACGACCAGGTGGATGGAGAAAGGGGAGTGATTGGTGGCGGGGGCTGTGGAATAGAGGGGAAGCGAAAAGTCGGCCGCCGCCAATACTCCTTCGTCGTTGCTGGTGAGCAGGAAGGGGCGGCCGAAGAGGTGAATTGTCTGTGTGAAGCGCGGCCCGTTCTCCCGTCGCCCCCAGAAGTCCTCTAAGCTGGCCTGGTGCTGCTGGTAGAGAGCGTCAACATCCATAAAGTAGCCCTGGTTCTTGAGAAGGAACTCATGGAACTTAGAGGAACTCCTCTAGTTCCTCAAGTTCCTTTAGATCCCTCAAGACGGGATACCCAAAAGCTCTCGCTCCAAGTGGGTCATTTGGGCGGCCGTCTCTGGCGAGAGGTGTTGCCGTCGGTTGGGGCCCATGGGCTGGTCGCCGCGCAGATAGTGAACCAGGATGGCCCGCCGGTGGCGGTTAGACAGGTTTTCGCCGCCGGTGTGCCAGCAGTGGCCGTTGAATACCAGCACGTCGCCGGCCTGGCCTGCCACTTGCACCTCGTCTGGATGGTGATAGAGGTCGGGCATGGCCTCTTTGGGCGTCTTGTCGCTGCGGTGACTGCCGGGGACGACGCGGGTCGCCCCGTTCTCACGGGTAAAGTCGTCGAGCATCCACACGGCCGTAAAAGCCTTGTAGCCCCGTTCGTCGGGTCTGGCCCCGCCATCCGTGTCGCAGTGGAAGGGCATCCCCGGCTCGGATAGGGGAGGCACGTCGCGGGCGTTGAGCATACTCAAGCGCACGTCTGGCCCCATGACCTGGCGGGCCAGTTCAAGCACCTGGGGCTGGGCGAAGACCGGCCGGAAAATATCGCCCTTGTTTGCCAGATTTGCCAGTCGCCGGACGTTTTTTTCTTTGTAGTTTTCGCTGCCGGCCGCCTCGCCTTCGGCCGCCCACAACTCTTCCAGGCGGCTAATCAGGGCCGTCACCTCCTCATGCGAAATTAGACCGGGTAGTTGGGTATAGCCCAATTCGTCCAATTGTCGTCGCTGCTCCGCGGTAATAGTCATCCATATCTCCTTCTGCTGTAGGTCGCGTTGCCAACGCGACTCACTCCGCTGATTGTAGCCATCCCCCTGGGGACTGTCAAAACGTGGTCTCTCCCCTCTCCCTCAGAGGGAGAGGGGCCGGGGGTGAGGGTGGGCATTATGGCGTTGGCTTTTGGCGTTTGGCGCATATCCCCGTACAATCTACCGGCAATTCGTGAATCTTCGTGGACTTCGTGGATCACTATGAACCCTCCTCCATCTTCGGAAATGGCCCGGCCGGATAAACCCACTCTAACGGATTTCTTGCGCGCTCGCACCCGCTTTATCCTGGAGCCCATCGTGGAGTTCCTGGCCCGCTACCGGCTGTCGCCCGACGCGCTGACGGTCACCGGCGCAGTAGCTCACGTCTTCTTCGCCTGGTTGATCGCGCGCGGCCACATCCAATGGGCTGGCCTGGCGATTATGCTGTTCGCCCCGCTAGACTCCATAGACGGCGCGTTGGCCCGCAAGCTCGGCCGTAAGCAGGGTGGCTTTGGCGCGTTCCTGGACTCGACCTTAGACCGATTGGCTGAGGTGGCCCTTTTCGCCGGTTTTATTTTCTATTACGCTGGTCAGGGCAACGACACGATGGTTCTCACCACCTACGTCGCCCTGACTGGCTCCCTGTTGGTTAGCTATAGTCGCGCCCGCGCCGAAGCCCTGGGCCTTTCGGCCAAAATTGGCCTCTTGTCGCGGGTGGAACGGTATGTCGTGCTGGTAGCGGCGATGGTGTTGAGCCGGCCGTCCTACGGCCTCATCCTCATCGCCATTTTCACCTACATTACCGTCGCCCAACGTATGTTTCACGTCTGGCAGCAGTCTGGACGTGAAAAGTGAAACGTGAAACGTGAAGCGTGTTTGGTTTGTCCTGGCTACTTTTCTGGTCGGTAGCGGAGGCTTGTTTGTTTATCATTTGTTGACGGGGGTGACGCCGAGCCGGGTGGCTCTGCACGTGGAGCTGTTCAACTTCGACATTTACTGGTATGGCATCCTCATCGTGGGCGGTATTATGCTGGGCGGGGCGGCCGTGTCGGAATTGGTCAACCAAAAAGCTAGGTTGGTGTGGCGGGAGTATGTGCCGGCCGCCCTCCTCAAGCAGCCATTGGCAGTGGCAAGAACCGGGCCGGAGACGAAGGTGGGGTTACCGGCCGAAATCGTCAAGACGCTGGCAAAACGGCGCATCCAGACGGTGGGTGAACTCCTCTATGCCTGGGGGCTGGACCCGCGCGGCCTGGGTCTCAACAAAGCGGGCCAGCGGGCGGTAGGCGATTACCTGGCGGCCGTGCCTGGCGTCAACCCCCAATGGCTGGCGGATGCGCCCTGGCGGGTATGGAACCCGGAACACGTTTGGAATGGGGTAGCCTGGTGTTTGGTGCTAGGGGTCATTGGGGCGCGCCTCTATCACGTCCTGACCCCCTCGCCCAGCATGGCTGCTTTGGGTATCCATTCGCCGCTGGATTACTTTCGCCAGCCTTTCCAATTGATCAACCTGCGGAGCGGCGGCCTGGGCATTTACGGAGGAGTGGCGGGCGGGGCAATTGGGTTATTTTGGTATACCCGTCGTAAGCGATTGCCTGGCCTGGCCTGGGCCGACCTGTCGGTAGTGGGGTTGGCGTTGGGCCAGGTGGTCGGCCGTTGGGGGAATTTCTTTAACCAGGAGCTATATGGGCGACCGTCTGACCTGCCCTGGGCCATCACCATTCACGAGGATTACCGCCTGCCTGGTTATACGGAGTTCAGCCGTTTCCATCCGGCCTTTCTGTACGAGTCGTTGTGGAGTCTACTGTCCTTCTTCTTTCTGCTGCGCCTGGCTCGCCGTTACCCCAGGGAGCTTCGCACTGGCGACCTGACGGCTCTCTACTTGATTCTCTATGGCCTCGGCCGTATCCTGCTGGAAACGGTGCGTCTGGATAGCCGGACGGTCAGCCTGGCCGGGGTGGATTTGGGTTTGCCCGTCGCCAGCCTGGTCTCCCTGATCCTGATCCTCACCATGACCCTCTGGATTATCCTCCGCCGCCGGCGACGATTGTAGGGCAAACTTGTAGTTTGCCCGCGCAAGCTGGAAGCGTGCGCTACACAACGCCGCCGTTGACGTTTAGGATTTGGCCGGTGATGAAGGCGGCTTCGTCGGAGCAGAGGAAGACGGCCGCTTTGGCTATATCTTCTGGTTGGCCCCAGCGGCCGAGGGGGGTTTCGCCGATGACCCGTTCCTGCCAGGGGGAACTGGCTGTCTCACCCCAGGCCGTTTGTACCCAGCCGGGGGCCAGGCAGTTGACCCGCACCTGGGGAGCGAGGGTGCGGGCCAGGCTCTTGGTGAAGGCCATGACCGCCCCTTTGGCGACGGCAAAGAGTTCGGCCGTCTCCCCGGCCATGCCCAGCCAGGCTTTGTCCCAGCCGATATTGAGGATGACGCCACTACCGGCCTGCTGCATCCGCTGCCCCACAGCCCAACTGCACAGGACAGTCCCCCGCACGTCTACGTCTAAGACCTGGGCTAAACGGTCGGCGGCCGGCCGCTGGCGATGGGGTTGGGTTATGATGTCGGCCCCGGCGTTGTTGACCCAGACGCTCACTGCGCCCATTGTCTGCCAGGCGGTTTCGACCAGGCGGGTTACGTCGGCGGCCTGGGCTACGTCGGCTGGCACAGCCCAGGCACGACGGCCGAGTTGCTCTATTTCGGCTACGACTTGGGCGGCGCGGGCGGCCGATTGGCGGTAGTTCACGACTACGTCGGCCCCGGCCGTCGCCAGGGCCAGGGCGATGGCCCGGCCGATACCTGAACTGGCTCCGGTGACGACAGCGCGTTTGTCTTTGAGTAACATGGAGTAGCCTTGTTAACCCCGTAGGTCGCGGCGACTTACGGGATTTGATTGATTTGATTCAATAATCATTCAATAATCGCTGTGGTTGACTGGTTGTTGGGGCGGCCGGATTGGGACGCCGTTTTTTTGCGGGTAGTGTACCACAGGTGGCTAAATAGGCTGTTTGAGGGGGAACGGGGGTGGGGCGCCGGATTGGGTAGTGAATGAGCAATGATTGGGCTGTTCAGGGGCGGCCGTCCCCGCTAAACTATCTATCATCAGACGTCGGATGGCTCAGAGACATCCGATGTCCAGGTAATGGAGGTAATTGCTATGAATCTCGTACGCACTTTCAACCCTAACAAGGTGGCTTACTACGAAAAGGCGGGCTGGGAGGCTTATTATGACCACCAATGGGGGCGGGCGTTCCGCCTGATGGTGGGGCTGAACCGCGAGGAGTTTGGGATGCCGTTCGGCCGGGCGTTCCTGGCGGCCCTGGATATTGTGCGGGCCAGTATCGCTTTCGCGCCCAAGGATAACGATGTCCCCAGGGCCAGGCACTTCATCGAGCGTTTCTACCAAAAGGCTCGCCGCTCAGTGGGCATGAAAGCTGCGCCGACGACGCTGGCGGACCTGGAACTCGATTATTGGATCGTTCATCGCCAACTGGCCTTGCGGCGCATCCAGAACCAGGCGGACGATGACATTGAGCCGATGATTGAGTCGCTGACTCGCCTGCACGCGGCTCTGTTCGATTCAACGCCGGAGCAGATGCGTTCCTCGGCCGAGTGGCGAGCGCTGGCCGCCAAAGCCGTTGACCGCATCACCGGCCGCTATTCTAATGACGTGGCGGCCGATTGGCGGGAGGTGGAGAGTTCTCTACAGAAGGCGTACCAGGCGGTGGTGGCGGCCGGATGACACCTGTGACCAGGATGTGGGGAATGACGGTGAGTAAGAGACGTGTGTTCATCGGATCTTCTCTCGGAAATGCTGAATGACGAATGATGAACAATGAGCCGCCTACATTCTCATTGACCGATGCTGGGCTACTGCTCACGTACAACTCCGTAAGGGGCGACTGACCTTAAATCACCCGGCGGGTAGGTGATGGACGCGCTGAGGACGCTGTTGAGCCGGTCGAAGGTGTAGTCCGGCCGGACGATGTCGTCAATGGTCAGGGTGTAGACGCCCGCGCCGGCGATGGCGGTGAAGCGGGCGTTGCCGGCCGAATTGGTGGTGGCCGTCTGGCTTTGGGTGGAGCCATCGGGCAGGGTCCAGGTGGCAAAGACGACCGCCCCGGAGATGGGTTGACCAGTCTCATTGGTCACGAGCATCGTACCGCGCACCCCTACCAGGCTGCCCTGCTGCCGCCCCTGCAACTGGATGCCGACAGAGCGCAGGCATTGGGTCTGACATTCGACGGTCAATACCAGGGGCACCGTCACCTGGGGCGTGTTGGGGTCGTTGCTGTTGATAAGCAAGGCGCCGGTGTAGACGCCGGTTTCCAGGCCGGTGGAGTCGAAGGTGACAGTCACCAGGTCGCTGCCACCGGGGACGGTCTCGCCGCTGGTGGGAGTGACGGAGGCCCAATGGAGGTCACCCTCGACGACGATGTTCCAGATTAGCGCGGTGCGGCCGGCGTTGGTGATGGTCAGGGGCTGGGTGGTGACCACGTCGAAGAGTTGGGTGCTGGCGACGACGGCCGGGTCTATTTCGATGTCGGCCTCGGTGACGGTGGTCTCCACGCACCAGAGATAGAGCACGCCGGTATCGCCACCGGAGACGTCGGCGGCCGTCAGGCGCCAGGCGCCCGACAGCGTCTCCTGGTCGAACGCGCTGAGCGACTCGTTGGGGCTGAACGTGCCATAGATGGTGGGCTGAGTCGGCTCGCACACGTCTTCCACCGGCGTCGTGGCCTCATCGTCCAGGGTGGCGTCAATGTCGTCGCCCTTGCAGGAGGGTGGGGGTGGGCCGCCCGGCCGGTCAATGAGGGTGACGGCCGTGCCGGTGTCCACGTGGGTGAGAGTAAAGATCAGGTCGCCGACCCAGGTGTGTTGAACCTGGAGATAGACATCGAGATCGTCCATGGTGCCTGTATCGGTGACAAGCAGGTCGTCGGAGACACCAATGGCGTTGTCGTCAGGGATGTCCAGGTTCGGCAGGCGGCAATTCGGGGGGACGACGGTCAGCGTCAGGGGCACTGTGACCAGAGGGGTGTTCAGGTCGTTGCTGTTGACGCAGAGGGTGCCAGTGTAGATGCCAGTGGTCAGGCCGGCGGCGTCAAAGGTCACGTCTACGACTGCGCTCTCGCCGGGGGCGGTGACGCCAGAGGCGGGGGCGGACGTGGCCCAGGGGACATCTCCGCCGCAGCTTGTCTCGTCAATCGTCCAGGTCAGGTCAGCCTGGCCGCTGTTGGTGAGGGTCAAGGGCAAGGTTACTGTGGCTTCGGGAGCCTGGGTGCTTTCCAGGGCGGCCGGCTGCACGCCAATGAGCGGGTCGGCAATCTCTGATTCCATGCACCAGATGGTCAGCACGCCTACGTCCTGGGCAATGACATCAGCGACGGTCAGCCGCCACGTGCCGGCCAGGTTTTCGCCGTCAAAGGCGGTGAGGTCGTTAATCGGCCGGAAGTCGCCCAGAATGGTGGGGGTGCTGGGGGCACATTCGTTCTCCAGCGTGGTAGCCGCCTCGTCGTCCAGGGTGGCGTCTATGTTGTCGCCGTTGCAGGAGGGGGGTGGCGGGTAGCCCGGCCGGTTGATCAGGGTAATCTTGGTGCCGGTGTCCACGTGTTCCAGATCAACGAGGAGGTCGCCCACCCAGGTATGTTCGGCCAATAGATAGACATTCAGATCGGCCAGCGTGCCGCTTTCGGTCCAGATGAGGTCATCGCTCACGCCGTTCAGGTCTTGATCGGGGATGGCGGCCAGGGGCATACTACAGCCGTCGGGGACGATGATGACCGTAGCCGTGTCGTCGTCAGAGACGACCGCGCCATTGGGGGCGTAGGAAGTCCAGGTGGCCGAATTGGTGGTGGTTTCGGTGATGGCGGCCGTCGCCGTGACAAAGAAGGTGGCTCCCGGTTCCAGGTTGTAGGCGTAGCCGGAGAGGAGCGAACCGAGTTCGGAGTCTTCCAGGTCGTGAGGGGTCAGGGTATCGAAGAGGTTGTTGGTGACCTGATAGCAGTAGGTGACTTCATCACCAGCGTAGACGGCCACCGAATCGGTGGTGGCGCACTCGTTGGGGTTCACACCCACCGTCTTGACCAGGGTGATTGGCTCCGGTTGCAGGGTGGGCTGGAGACACCACTGGTTGACCACGCCACTGTCGCGGCCGGACACGTCGGCCACGTTCAAGGTCCAGGTACCGCCTAACTCCTCCAGGTCAAAGACGCTGAGGGGGGTGTTGGGGTAGAACGTGCCGTCAATGGTGGGGATGGCCTCGGCGCACTCATCCTCGACGGGGTCGGTGGCCTCATCGTCGAGGGTGGCCTCGATGTTGTTGTTGCTGCAATAGGGCGCGGGCGGGCCAAGCGGCCGGTCAATGAGGGTGACGCTGTGGCCGGTGGTGTCGTGGGTAAGGGTGAAGATGAGGTCGCCGACGAAGGTGTGTTCGACGGAGAGGCTGACATCCATATCTACCAGGAGGGTGGTGTCGGTGATGGTCAGGGTCTGGCTGACGCCGGCCGGGTCGTTGTCGGGGATGACCATATCGCCGCCACAGTAGATACCCAGGCCGAGGCTGGCGGCGAAACCGTCGTTGTTACCATTGAGGGTGGTGTCGAACGCCCCTTCGGTGGTGGGGAAGTTAGCCGAACTGGTCTGCCCGGCCAGGTAGACGGCCCCATTGCGCCCCAGGGCCAGGCTGCAATCGTAACCACAATCGCTGCTGCTGCCGCCGAGGAAGGTGCTGTATTGCAGTTCGTCGCCGGTGGGGTTCATGCGGACGACAAACACGTCGGAAAGCCCGTTATGGGTGGTGTCGTAGGCGTCGTCGGTGGTGGGGAAGTCGGAGGAGGAGGTTTTGCCAACGACGTAGGCGCTGCCCGCGCTATCCACTTCGATGGCGTGGGCCTGATCGGTGTTGCTGCCACCGAGGAAGGTGGAGTATGCCAGTTGCGACCCATCCAGGCTCAGTTTGGTGATGAAGGCATCGCGGCCGTCGTTGGTGGTGTCGTAAGCTCCAGGGGTGGTGGGGAAGCCGGAGGAATAGGTGTTGCCGCCGATGTAGGCCGCGCCGTCTGGGCCGACGGTGATGGCGCAATCTTCGTAGCAGTCACTACCGCTACCGCCCAGGTAGGTGGCGTAGACGAGTGCGCTGCCGGCGGCATTGAGCTTGGCGACGTAGCCATCCCAACCCCCATTGTGGGTGGTGTCGTAGGCCCCGGAGGTGGCCGGGAAGTTGGTGGATTCGGTGTAGCCGGTGACGTAGATATTGCCCTCGCTGTCAATGGCGATGTCGCAGTCCCAGCAGTCATAGTCGCCGCCGCCGATGAAGGTGGAGTAGACCAGGCCGTTGCCGCTGGCATTGAGCTTGGTGACACCAATATCGCCCGCGCCGCCATAGGTGGTGTCGTAGGCCCCGGCCGTCGTGGGATAGGCTGACGACCAGACCTCGCTGACCACGTAGGCCGCGCCGGTGTCGTCAATGACCACGCCTTCACCATAGTCTTCGCTGCCACCGCCCAGGTAAGTGGCATAGAGGAGGGCGTTGCCATCAGCGTTCAGCTTGAGGGCGAAGGCGTCCCAGCCCCCGTTGTGGGTGGTGTCGTAAGCCCCAGAGGTGGCCGGGAAGTTGTTGGAGGTCGTTTTGCCGGCGACGTAGGCGGCGCCGGAACTGTCTACGGCAACGTCGTCGCCTAAATCTATCGAATTGCCACCAATGTAGGTGGCATAAATCAACTCGCTGCCATCGAAGCTGATTTTGGCGACATAGACATCGGTGGAGCCGTTTTGGGAGGTGTCAAACGCGCCGGGGGTGGTAGGGAAGTCGGAGGAGTAGCTGTCGCCGGTAGCGTAGACCGAGCCGTTGGCGTCCACCGTCATGTTGTAGTTGGTCTCGGTGCTGCTGCCACCCAGGTAGGTGCTGTAGCCGAGGTCGGCGTCGTTTTCCCAGAGGATACCGGCGTCGGGATCGGCGGGCCAGGCGGAGCGGCCGCCGGTGGCGAGGGGGGTGACAATCTCAAAGCCGTTGCCGGCGAGCGGCAAGATAGTGGGTTGGAAACCGGCGGCCGCTGCCTGGCTGTCCAGCCCTTCGACACTGAGCAGGGGGAGGGTGATGGGGCCGGCGGCCGTGTCCAGGCGCAACACCTTTTCGTCAAAGACGACGGTATCCGCCCCTTCTAGCCGCAGCCGCACATTTTGTAGGGCGGATTGGCAATCCGCCTTACACGTGAGGCGCGGCGCGAGGCGGCCGTTTTCGCCGGTAAGTTCTAAATCCAGTCCAGGGTAGAGGTCATGGTAGCGCACGCCGTCCCAGGCAGGCACATTCGGCCGCCAGCGCGCCGGCTCGCCCACCAGGTAAGAGACCGGGGTGGCCTGGGCGGTAAAGGCTTCCATCTGGGAATGGGGATTCGCGCCTATGAAGGTGAGGCGAAGGTTGACGCCCCGGCCGTGAGCGGGGGGGCAGAGGTGGAAGGGAGCCGGGGGGCAAGGCCCGGCTGCCCCTGGTTCCCGGCTCTCCGGGCCGGCGATGGTCAGCCAGAGGGCGTCATCGGCCAGCCAGAGCGTCATATTGCCGCTGCGGGCCTGGAAGCGGGCGGCCGGTTCCCATTGGCCCTGGTTTTCGATGAAGAGTAGCGGAGATTGGAGATTAGAGAATGGAGATTCGAGATTGGGAGCGGCCGGCGGTTGGCCGTCGGCGGCCGTGACTGACGACTGGGCGGCCATGCGGCCGGCGACCCCGATCACAAGAACCAGCAAAGCAACAACTAGCGAGAGACGAGTCTTCATGGGGTCCTCCTATTACTTGGGCCTACTGGCCCCGATTTCAGACATCGGATAGCTTGGAGACATCCGATGTCTCTCCATCCATATTTCAGCTTCCATGCCTTACTCCCCCGTCATCACGACACACCACTCCACCAACGTACCCACGTCGTTAGCGACAACGTCGGCCGCCGTCAATCGCCACGTGCCGCTCAAGTCTTCCCCATCAAACGCACTCAAAGGGCTGTTGGGGATGAGCGAGCCAGAGATAGCGGGCGGGGTAGGGGTGCAGGCGTCCTCCACCGGCCCGGCTGCTTCGTCGTCCAGGATGGCGTCTATGTCGTCGCCGTTGCAGGAGGGTGGGGGCGGCCAGCCCGGCCGGTTAATGAAAGTCACTTGCGTACCTGTGTCCACGTGTTCCAGAGTAAAGACCAGGTCGCCCACCCAGGTATGAGTAGCCACCAGGCTCACGTTTAGAGCGGTGATGGAACCTGTGTCGGTGAGAATCAGGTCATCGTTGACCCCGGCCGCATTGTTATCGGGAATCGGCAGGTTGGGCGTACTGCAAAAGGACACGGCCGGTAGCTGCACCTCAAATGAGCCAATGTCACAGACAATGTTACCATTACCATCTCCATCCACCGGCCGCGTATAGCCGCGCTGGTCGCTGGTCAGGAGATTTCCCTGGTCGTCCGTGCAGCCGGCCGGATTGCCCATCTCGATGGCCGGGCTGCCGTCCAGCAATGCGTGGGTGGCGGTAGGACCACCGTTGTCTTGCAGCGGGCCGAGGAGGGGGTCAATGGGGTTCCCGGCTGTGCCTACCTGGTCGCCGGCGGCCGGTGTGAAGGCGCAGCCGGTCTCGTCACCCAGAATGTTGTAACCCGCGGAAATGGCCGTTCCTACGCAATCGCCGCCTGTATCGTTGCCGGCCACAATGGTATTGTGCAGGATGGATGACGAGGCAAAGGGAATGTAAAGACCACCACCCTGGCCCTCGCCGGCGACGTTGGCCGTCACGGTGCTATTGTAGAACTGTATATCGCCGGAGGTGGCAATGCCTCCGCCCTTTTGCCCCAGCGCTTCGTTGCCGCTAATGGTGCTGTTGATGATGGTTACCACAGGCGTAAACGGGGCGTAAATGCCGCCTCCACCCAGGGAGTTAGCCAGGCCTTCTACTCGATTGCTGGAGATGGTGCTGCCGGAGATGACGCCGCTATCATCAAGGTAAAGGCCGCCACCGCCCACGTCTATGGCCGAGCCACGAGCCACGTTGCCGGTTATCTGGCTGTTTTCAATGACGAACGTGGAACCTAAAATTTCAGCGCCGCCGCCGGTTGCCCGCTGGCCCTCGACCACATTATCGGTCACGAAGCTATTCTGGAGCCTCATAGACCCGCTGTACTTAAAAATGCCACCACCTCTGCGGGCCACATTGCGGCTGATAGTACTATCTTCGATGATCAGGGTACCGGAAGCGTAAATGCCGCCTCCATCGCCGCCGCTGTCGCCGCTAATGGCGGTATTGTCGTGGATTTCACTGCTCAGGATAGTCAAGTCTAAGTTCGGGAGATTATAGATGCCGCCACCTCTGGCAGCGCTGTTGAAGGCCACGGTCATGCCGGTGAGGGTCAGGTCGCCCTCATTCTTTATGCCACCGCCCCGCGGCCGCCCACGCCCACCCTGGACAGTCAGGCCGGATAGGCTGACCGTTTTCTCAAGTACGTCAAAGACCCGGTCGCTCGTAACGGCGCTGTTGCCATCCACGATGGTTGTAGCGGCCCCGTCGCCGCTCAACGTCAGGTCATCCAGGATGTCCAGGTCGCCGGTGGCGGCGGCGTTCTCGCCAGCGCCAGGGACGGTCAGGCTATACGTCCCGGCGGGTACGATAATTGTATCCGCGCCGGTCAGGGAATTGGTTTCTTGAACGGCCGCCCTAAGCGTACATTCCCCGGTGGCTGTCGCGCATATCCCATTGCCAGGGAAGGCGTCCACGGCATCTATGATACTGTTTACCGTGAACGTCGCGGACGGCACGTGCGCGGCCGTGCGGCCGGCCACCCCAATCACAAGAACCAGCAAAGCAATGGCCAGCGAGAGACGTGTTTTCATGGGTTCCTAGTCACGATCTATGCACGAGGAGGGGCAGCCTTGGATGCGGCCCTGGCCAGAACCAGCATCTGAGGATGCCTCACTCCTCATTATGTATGAGGTGCGAGGCACTGTGGGAAGTGCCTCGCACCGATACGG
>JBFMFT010000004.1:0-30044 GCA_040751925.1 Chloroflexota bacterium | reverse complement strand
CAATCCAGCCGCCCTGCGGCGACGGATTGACGAGCATCTGAAGCGGTTGTGGCTACTGGCAGAGTAACACTCATTTTGAGGCAGCCCATACCCCTTCGGTAACACTTTGTTTTGAGGCATCACGGAGGAATCCGGCCGTCTCTCGATTCTATGGTAGAATTGGATTCTGGTAGCAATGATGTCCAGGCGCAGTGAAGTTTTAGTAGCGACTATCCTGATCGCAGCCCCGCTCTTGCTTGGCTGCAATTTCCTGTCCAGCCTGGGTGATAGTGATAACCCGGCCGCTCGTTACGGCGTCCAGCGCGACCAAGCCCTCTTTCTGGCCGGCGGACAACCCCTCACCCTGGACCCGGCCCGCACCTTGAGTGGCCCGGCCGACGTGATAGGAGCCATCTTTAGCGGGCTGGTCACGCTGGATACAAACTTACAGGTGCAGCCAGACCTGGCGGCCGGCTGGCAGGTCAGCCCCGACGGAAGCGAATACACCTTCTACCTGCGCCCCAACGCCGTTTTTCACGACAGCCGCCCCATCACCGCCCAAGATGTCATCTTCTCCTGGGAGCGGGCGACTGACCCAGAGTTAGGTTCGGACACGGCCGCCACCTACCTGGGCGACATTGCCGGCGTCCGGGAGAAGTTGGCGGGAACGGCCGAGCGCATCAGCGGCCTGCGGCTGATAGACGACCACACCTTATCTATCCGCCTGAACGGGCCTGACCTCACCTTCCTGGCAAAATTAACCTATCCAGTGGCCTTCGTGGTAGACCGGCAAAACGTAAACCAGTCCGATTGGGAATACCAACCGAACGGCACAGGCCCTTTCCGCCTGGTGGTCTGGCAAGACAATGAAATCATCGTCCTGGCGCGAAACGAGAGCTATTACCTGACTCCACCGGCCGTCTCGCACCTCGTCTACTTGATAGGAGCCGGCCTACCCCTCAGTCTATACGAAACAGGCCAGATTGATCTGACACCAATTGGCAGCGATACCCTGGCGCGAGCGCAGGACCCTAACAGTCCCCTGGCGGCCGAACTCCACACCGCCCCCACCTTCTGCACAACCTACGTCGGCCTCAACACCCACCTCCCTCCTCTGGATAACTCCCTGGTACGCCAGGCCCTTAACTATGCTTTAGATAAAGAGCGACTGGTAGAGGCTATCTACGGTGGCAATGCCCTGGTCGCCGCCGGCCCATTGCCGCCAGGGATGCCGGGTTACACTGGCCTGGATGGCGGCTACTCATTTGACCCCAACAAAGCCCGTACCCTTCTGGCCGAAGCTGGCTACGCAGACCCGGCCGCCCTGCCCCCTCTCACCTACACCACGGCTGGTTATGGTCAAGTAGATGCGCTGGTGACGGCGGCCGTGACGATATGGCAGGAGAACCTGGGCATCCAAATAGAGGTAACTCTACTCGACCCCTACCTGTACTACGACGAATTGTACGCCGGCCGGGTCGGTCATTTGTTCGACGGTGGCTGGTGCGCCGACTACCCTGACCCGCAGAACTTCCTGGACGTACTCTACCACAGCGATTCCCGCCAAAACCTGGGCGGCTTTAGCGATCCGTCTATTGATAGATTATTAGAGCAGACCCGCTCAGAACTGGACGTTTCCCGACGCCTGGCCCGGTACAGCCAGATTGAGCAGATGATTGTGGAGCAAGCTCCGTCGGTTTTCGTGGCCCATGGAGTGGCGGCCGTCTTGGTCAAGCCTTACGTCCAGAACTACCTCCTCACCCCTATCGGCGTCGCCCAGTGGCAGAACGTTTCCCTGGAAAGGTAGGTTGTAGCCCTATACAATCTGGATAGAGTATAATGGAACAAATGCTACACTCTATCTATGGCAGGTCCAACCGCCAGGAGGAAGAACGATGTCTTCCCTGATCTTAGATTCTCTGGAGATCCGTAATTTTCGGGTCTTCCGCCATCTGTGTATTGAGCGGCTCGGCCGGGTCAACTTGATCGTAGGCAAGAACAGCGTGGGCAAAACGTGCTTACTGGAAGCCGTCTGGTTGTTTGCCCGAAAGGCAGAACCCAGGGCTGTTTGGGAACAGTTGGTTACGCGAGATGAAATGAATGAACGCTTCGTCTCCGACGAAGTAGAGATGATCCGCAATCAACTCGCCGCGCTCAAATATCTTTCTCACGGCCGGAGAAATATTCCGTCAATGCAAGAACCTATCCAGATAGGCCCGGCCAAGGTATTAGACCGACGCCTTTCTATTCAAGTGGGATTGCACGTCAGGAAGAATGGCAAACCTCACCTAGAGCTACAAACACCTCTGTCTGGCAGTGTTTCCACTGGTGAGGCAATCCCGGTATTGGCGATCCAGGTGGGTGAAAAGGCATTATATGATTATCCCCTTGACAAACCCATGGATCGCACGTGGACCAACGGGTCAGATCCAGTGGGAGTACGCTGCGTACTCATATCTGCCAACGGACTGGAATCCAGACAGGTAAGTGAGTTGTGGGACAAGGTCGCGCTGACAGACCTGGAAGAAAGTGTCCTTGATTCGTTACGTCTAATTGCGCCCGAGGTAAAACGAGTCAACCTTATTTCCGGGCATCGAGGCGGCCGGGAGCGCGTACCTATTGCCAGATTAGAAGGTCTTGAAGAGCCTGTTTCCCTACGCAGCCTGGGTGAAGGTATGACCCGTGTGCTCGGCGTGGCTCTGGCCCTGGTTAATGCCAGGGAAGGCTTGCTGCTCATTGACGAAGTAGAAAGCGGCCTCCACTACTCGGTGCAGTTGGGCTTGTGGCGTTCGATCTTCGCATTGGCCCATCGTCTCAATGTGCAGGTCTTCGCCACCACCCACAGTTGGGATTGCGTGACCGCCTTCCAGCAGGCAACCCAGGAAGACCAGCAGGAGGAAGGGATGTTGATACGGCTAGAGAACCGGCGCGGTGAGATCGTTCCTGTTTTAATTGACGAGAAACAGTTAGCTATTGCTACCAGTCAGGAGATCGAGATCCGCTAATGGTCAGTTACAAAAGACGCTTGTTAGTCGAAGGCAACGATGATGGGCACGTGATGCGTAATCTTTTGCGCCACCATCATGTACCTGGCGTATTAGTTGGGCGGGACACCGATCTCACACAGGATGAGATTGCCATTGAAATAAAGGGCGGGAAGGATGCGCTGATAGCCAGTCTGCCACTCTTGCTTGATCGGGGTGAGTTGGAACAACTAGCCATCATTGTGGACGCCGACCTTGACGTAATGGCGTGCTGGCAGTCTGTATGTCACGTCTTATCCCAAAAAGGCACAGTGTCGCTGCCCAGTGTGCCAGAGCCTCAAGGCACGGTTGTCACGCTACAGCAGAATCTCCATGAGGTTATCGTCGGTATTTGGATTATGCCCAATAACGGGCTGCCAGGCGCGCTAGAAGATTTCATTGCCTTTCTAGTACCGGCCGGTGATGCCCTTTGGGAGCGAGCCAGGCAGTGCGTCAACGAGATTCCGGCCGCCGGCCGACGCTTCCCACCCGAACGACAAAGTAAGGCTGAAATACACACCTGGTTGGCCTGGCAAGAAGAACCAGGGAAGCCGCTCGGCCAGGCTGTCACAGCCCGCTACCTGGACACCCAGGCTCCCCATGCCCAACAACTGGTGGCATGGCTGCGGCGGGTCTTCATTGTTTGAGTAGGAGTTTGTTTTGAGGTTATGGCTGAACTAGACATCCTGACGCCGCCCGCCCCGATATTGCGCCAGAGAGCGCGGCCGGTCACCCGCATTGACCACAAACTACAGCAATTGATTGACGACATGATCCAGACCATGCGGGCCAAAAACGGCGTGGGGCTGGCCGCCCCCCAGGTCAATCACTCCCTGCGCCTGGCCGTCATCGAAACCTTGCCCGAAGTAGACGAGCAGGGCAAGGAAATCGAAGGCACACGCGACCTGTTTGTTATCATCAACCCGGAAGTTGTTTGGGCCTCGCGGCGGCTAGAGGACGCCGTCGAAGGCTGCCTATCCATCCCCGGCTACGTGGGCGAAGTGACCCGGCCGGACGAAGTGCGGGTCAAAGGGTTGGATCGCTACGGGCGGCCGTTCAAGATGCGCCTAAAGAGTTGGACGGCCCGCATCTTCCAGCACGAAATTGACCACATGGACGGCATCCTCTACATTGACCGCCTCACCGCCCCCGACCGCTTCTGGACGGAGGAAGAATACAAAGAGAAGTTTGGCGATAAAGACGGAGAGCCGGTGCCAAAGGAGTAGGTTCACGGCCTCTTATGACGCGCCAGTTGTCGGAACAGCCTGACCTCCTGAATATCGAGCAATAACACGGCCAGCACATAGACGCCCACACCCGCCAGGCCCGGCAGCCCCACCATCAGCCCTTTACCCACAAACCCGGCCGTCAGGCGGCCGTCCAGCCACGTCGTCACCCCGTAAGCCGCTGCACCAGTCGCCAGGGCCGCCAGGAGAGACTTCCAGAGGGCGGCCGACCAGATAAACCCCTTGTGCTGGCCCAGATGCCGCCGCAACAGCCAGAGCATGATCAGGGTATGGGTAAAGTGCTTGACAGCGTCGGCCAGCATCAGGCTGAGGAGGCTCAGGGACGGGAGGAAGGCCACCGCCACGCCCAGGTAGATGATAATACTGACGACGCCCACCAGGGCCGGCCGCCAGGTATCCTTGCGAGCGTAGGAAGCGAAGACCAACATCTGATCAACGGCGGCAAAGGGCAGGCCAAACAGGTAGAAGCGCAGCACCAGGGCCGTTTGCAGGCTATCCTGGTGGGTGAAGCGGCCGTGTTCAAACAAGAGGGCCACAATCGGCAAAGCCAGAGCAAAGAGGCCGGCCGTCGCCGGTAAAATCAGGGCCAACACCAGATGCACACCGTCGGCCAACGTCTGCTTGAACTCGGCCAGGCGGCCGTTAGCCTGCTGCGACAAGGTGGGCAGGGTGGCAATAGAAAGGGCTGTCACCACCAATCCCAACGGGAACTGGTACAAAGTCGTCGCGTAGACCATAAAGGTCACGCTTTCGTCACCCGTGCGCGTCGCCAGGTTGTAGCTGAGGGCTACCGCCAATTGGTTGATGACCAGGCCGGCCACAATCGGGGCGTACAAGACGAGAATACGGCGCACAGCCGGGTGCCGCCAATCAAAGTGCCAGCGCAAATGGGCGTCGCGCAGGGCCGGCAGTTGTAGAAACACTTGCAGCACCGAACCCAGTAGCAGACCCCACACGAGACTGGTGATGTCTGACGGCCGCAGCAAGGCCACGGCGGCAATCGTGCCGTTGAAGACTGCTCCCGTGAAGGCCGGTAAGGTGAAGCGATGGAGGGCGTAGAGGGCGGCCGTCAGGATGCTGGACAGGCCGAGGAACAACACCACCGGCGTTGCCAGGCGCATGAGGCCAATGCTCACGCTGGTCAACTGGGTGTCCTGGAAATTGCGCGCCCCCACCAGCCAGGCCACCTGGGGAGCCAGCAACTCGACCAGGGCCACGACCACCAGCAGAGCCACGGCCGCCACGCTGAGAACTGTACTGACCACCCCCCACAACTCCTCCCGTCTCTCGTGGCTGGCGTAATCACTGAAGACCGGCACCAAAGCCGAACTGACCATACCGCCAATGATCAGGTCAAAGAGGCTGGTCGGCACGTAGGCGGCCACCGTGAACGCGCTGAGTAAACCGGACGCCCCAAACAGGTTAGCCTTGACGGTCTCACGGGCCAATCCCAACAGCCGGCTGGCGACGTTACCCACGGCCAGCACGGCCGCCGCCCGCACCACGCCGGTGTTCTGGCTGAGGGTCTGAGGTGGAGGGGGTTCGGCCGGGGGGATGTCAGTTGGCAGCACTCCACTGGGTGATGGCGGCCGATTGCTCATGGCCTGATTATCGGCCGATTGGCGACGTTCGTCAAACACCACGGCGCATGGCGCGCCAGACCACGATACTGGACAGCAATGTGATCCCCCCGACGATGCCAATGGCCGCGCCGAGACCAAGCAGATCGGCAATGACCCCGGCCAATAACGCTCCGGCCGCGTAGCCCAGGTCGCGCCAGAAACGGTAGACCCCCAACGCCCGCGCCCGCCACAGTGGGGCGGCCGCATCGCCCACCACCGCCAGTAAGGCCGGGTAGACCATGGCTGTTCCCAGGCCCATCAGCACGCTGGCGGCCAGCCAGCCGCGAAACAGGGGCAACCCCAGGATGAGCCAGATAGCTACCGCCTGCACCCCCAACCCGGCCGTAATCAGCCGCTTACGGCCGAGCCGGTCGGCCAGCGGCCCGGTCACAATCTGGCTGACCCCCCATACGGCCGGATAGACAAACTTCAGAACGCCAATCGCCTCCACCGAAAGGCCCTGGGCAGCAAAGAAGAGGGGCAGGAGACCCCAGGCCATGCCGTCATTCAGGTTATTAACCAGACCCGCCTGGCAAGCCGCAAACAAAGTGCGGTCGCCCCAGGTAGTGCGGGCAAAGATGGCCCGGAAAGGCAAGTGGCCGGCCGCCGTCAACGGCCGCTCCACTTGCGTATAGGCTCGCGTCTCGCGCACCAGCCACCAAGAGAGCAGACCGCCCAGCGCGGCGTAACCAATCCCCAGGTAAAACGGTTGCGGCCGCAGGCCATAACGCCCGGCCAGGTAGCCTGTCACCAACGCCGTCAATCCCAACGTCAAATAGCCAGCCGCTTCGTTCAGTCCCACCACCAGCCCCCGGCGGCGCGGCCCGGCCAGGTCAATCATCGCCATCACGGTCATAGACCAGGCCAAGCCCTGGTTGACGCCCAAAAGCACGTTGGCCCCTACGATCCAACCCCAAGATGGAGCGTAGATGATAAGAAACGGCACAGGCAGGCCCACCAGCCAGCCTAGAACCAGGATGCGCTTCCGGCCGTAATGGTCGGCTAGGTGGCCCGACAGGAGGTTGACCAGGGCCTTGACCAGACCAAAGCTGATAATGAAGCTGACGGCGGCCGTATTGAGGAGCAGGCCAAATTCCTCCCGGCCGATGAGCGGCACCACCGTCCGCTCCAGCCCCACCATCCCCCCCACGAAGGCGTTGATGAGGGCCAGCAGCAGCAATTGGCTGGCATTGGCCCGTAAACCCAGACGCAGCGGCCTGGTGAGGCCAGCCACAACGGGGCGTCCCTCGCGCTCAGAGGACTGGTAATTAGGCGACAGCACAGCGGTTCGCGCCAGCCTCTAAGAGGGTAGGATCGTTGGGCAAAATACCAGCCTGATTCAAGGCAATAATCTGCTCGAAATTGGGCGGCGCCGGCGGAATACGGGTTAGCACGTCGGTTACAAAAGCGGTCTCGCCCAGGTGCAGGAGCGTCGTGTGCATTTGCACTTCGCTCAACGTTGCCACCAACGGCCGCCCATCAAAAGCGGCCGGCTCCGCGCTGTGGGCTGGCAAGATGAGCGTCTCTAGCGGCAAAGCTGATATTCGCTGCAAGCTGCGATAGAGAGCCTGCGCGGCCGGCCGCGCCTGGGCCACGCCGGTGTGCAAGTCGGGCCGGCCGACACCGTTCAGAAAGAGGGTATCGCCAGTGAATAGGGCTTCCTCATCCAGCCAATAGGACGTGCTTTCTTCGGTGTGACCAGGGGTATGCACCGCCACCAGACGCGCCTGCCCTATTACCACTTCGCCACCGTCGCTTAACGGACTAAAGCTATACTGCACGTGCGCCTGGGCTGGCAGGTAAAGGGTGGCCCCAGTTTGGGCGGCGAGAGCCTGCGCCCGCGACAGGTGATCGGCGTGAACGTGGGTGTCCAGGACGGCCGTGATGCGCCAGCCCTGCTCGGAGGCCAACTCCACGTAAATTTTCGGGTCGAGAGATGGGTCTATAACGGCCGCTTCCCCCGCCGAGCCAATCAGGTAAGAAAGGCAGCCCTTACCCGTGCGCCGCACCTGCACGATGCGCGCTGCACTGCGCTGCAGGCCAATCTCGGCCGCATTCCAGGCCAGGCTCCAGGCCCGCATCCCTCCCGCCAGGGAATAGGCCACGATGCTGCGCTGGCGCAACTGTTCGGCCGCCAACAGGCTGGTCTTCCCTTCACCACAGACTGTTACCACTGGCGCACCAGCAGGAAGAGTCACACCGGCCAAAGCGGCTGTGTCACCAGCCCACAGCGCGTCGTAAGCGTCCGCGTGCAGACTGCCAGGGATGGCCCACTCCTCACGTTCGGCCGCCGGCCGAACATCCAGCACCGTCACCGGCCGCCCCGCCGCCAGCCAGGCCTGCAAAGTCTCCACTGGAATCGTGTTCATCATCATGCCAGGTACGCTCAAGGCGCGACGGCACATAGACCCCTTCGCGCCTTGAGCGTGAAACCATCCTATCCTTCCACGTAGTAAAACTCACGTCGGCCGGATTCTACCAGCGGTATCATCTGGCTGAACCACTCCCCAAAATCCGGCCTGGCGAATACCTCGCCAATTCGCCCTTCCCAGTCGGCCAGACTCTCCACTTCGGTCTCCACGACCACCGTAAAGAACGTTCCACTGGCGTCGGTCAGGATGCGTGAACCATATTTGACACCCACATTCAACGCTTCGCTGCTTTGGCGGAGAAGCTGAACCAGTTCCCCACCTTTTCCGTACCTGGCCTGAAAGACATCACGAACGACGATCATGGTTACCTCCAATCAATAGTCTTGACAGAAAGAACTGATCTGCTTAAAATTCAGTTCATTCAATTGATTTATTGATTATTATAATGAATTCTTACTACCTGTCAAGTATTCAATTGACTAATTTAGCAAATTGAACCGAAGATGATGACCGATGCCCACACTGACAAAATAAGGCTTTATGAGATTTTCGCCGAATTTGGCAAGGCCCTGGCCAGCGCCAGCCGTTTGGAATTGCTCGACCTGTTGAGCCAGGCCCCGCGCACGGTGGAGGAATTGGCGGAAGCCGCCCATTTGAGCCTGGCGAATGCTTCCCAGCACCTGCAGCGGTTAAAGTCGGCCGGATTGGTGACGGCCGTCCGCGAGGGCGTGTTCATTCGCTACCGGCTGGCCGGCCCGGCCGTAGTCCAGCTCTGGCTGGCTTTACGGGCTGTGGGTGAACAGCACAAGTACGAACTCGAACCCGCCCTAAACGCTTACCGGCCGCAGCGCCATGACTTCCCCACGATTCCCCTGGTCGAATTGTTGGAGCGGCTGGAGAGCCACGAAGTGACGTTGATAGACGTGCGGCCGGGGGAGGAGTACGCGGCCGGCCACTTACCAGGAGCTATTTCTATACCTCTAAGTGAACTCCAGCAACGGTTAGAGGAACTGCCACCCGGCCGGTTGGTTGTAGCTTACTGCCGCGGCCCCTACTGCGTCTACGCTGACCAGGCCTTAGCGTTGCTCGCCGCACGCGGTTGGCAAGGCGCGCGCCTCGAGGAAGGCGTCAACGAGTGGCAACAGGCAGGCTACTCGTTGGAAGGGTAGCCGGCAACAAATGTTTGGTATAATCTGCCCTGGTGAGAACTGACACCATCTTTTACGAACTGTTTCAGACCGCGCCGCAGATCTTCTTCGAACTGCTGGGCATCACCCCGGCCTGCCCTTACCATTTTGAGAGCGTGACCGTCAAGAGCGCAGAGAAGCGCATAGACGGCATCCTGGAACCAGAATAGGCCGGTGAGACAATTTACTTCATCGAAGTCCAGACCTACACCGATTCAAAGCTCTTGAAAACTGGCTCGAGATGCTTCTCCAGGATGGCAAATCAGTTAACGTGAGCTTAAACTAGCCGGCAATGAGGAGCAAGGTTTTGCAATGTACGATAGACAAAAGTTAGCCGAGATTACAGAGTGCCGTGACCGGTGGGAGGAGAGGACGTTGCAGCGGACGCTGGCCCGTTCGCCAGAGCGTCAAGAGGAATTCATCACCACTTCCAGTGAACCGATCCGACGGCTGTATACGCCGTTGGACGCGGCCGACCTGGATTACCAGCAAGACCTGGGCTTCCCTGGCGAATACCCCTATACGCGGGGCATCCATGCCACCATGCACCGCGGCCGGCTGTGGACGATGCGGATGTTCGCCGGCTTTGGCACGGCCGAAGAAACCAACGCCCGTTATAAATACCTGCTCAAGCAGGGCAACATGGGCCTCTCGGTGGCCTTTGACCTGGCGACGCTGATGGGCTACGACACCGACGAGCCGGAGGCCCTGGGCGAGTTTGGCAAATGCGGGGTAGCCGTCAGCAGCCTCCAGGATATGGAACTCCTTTTCGACGGCATCCCGCTGGATCAGGTCAGTACCAGCATGACCATAAACGGCCCGGCCGCCATCATTTGGGCCATGTACATCGCCGCCGCCGAAAAACAGGGCGTGCCTATGGAAGCCTTGCGGGGTACCACGCAAAACGACATCCTCAAAGAGTACATCGCCCAGAAAGAGTACATCTTCCCCCCCGAACCTTCCATGCGCCTGGTCGTAGACACCATCGAGTTTGGCACGAAACACCTGCCCCAGTGGAATACCATCTCCATTAGCGGCTACCACATCCGCGAGGCCGGCTCCACGGCCGCCCAGGAACTCGCCTTCACCCTGGGCGACGGGTTAGAATACGTGCGCTGGGCCATTCGGCGCGGGTTAGACGTGGACGACTTCGCCCCCCGCCTCAGCCTCTTTTTCAACAGCCACAATGACTTCTTCGAGGAGATTGCCAAGTTCCGCGCCGCCCGCCGCATCTGGGCGCGGGAGATGCGCGAGACCTTTGGAGCCAAGAATCCGCGCTCCTGGCTCTGTCGCTTCCACACCCAGACGGCCGGCGTCTCCCTGACCGCCCAACAGCCGGAGAACAACATCGTGCGGGTGGCTATCCAGGCCTTGGCGGCCGTCCTGGGCGGCACACAAAGCCTGCACACCAACAGCATGGACGAAGCCTGGGCCTTACCCAGCGAAGAAGCCGTGACGATTGCCCTGCGAACCCAGCAAATCATCGCCGAGGAAAGCGGGGTGGTGAATACCATTGACCCCCTGGCCGGCTCCTTCTTCGTCGAACATGAGACTCATAAGATCGAACGCCAGGTTTACGACTACTGGAAGCAGGTGGAGTTGTTGGGTGGGGTGCTGCCGGCCATCGAGCAGGGCTTCTTCCAGCGCGAAATCAGCAACGCCGCCTACCGCTACCAGCAGGAAATAGACACCCACCAGCGCACCATCGTCGGCGTCAATGGCTACAGTGACTCCAGCGAAGAACTCCGCATCCCCATCCTGGCAATGGATCCGAAAGGCTATGAGCGGCAGGTCGGCCGCCTGGCCCGGCTGCGCCAGGAACGAGACAACGAGCGGGTGGGGCAGACGTTGAGCGCGCTAAGAAGGGCGGCGGCCGGGACCGAGAACACCATGCCCTACATCCTGGCGGCCGTCCGCGCCTACGCCACCCTGGGCGAAATCACCGACGTTTTCCGCCAGGTCTTCGGCACATACCAGGAACCGAACTGGATTTAGGCAATGGAACGTAATGGTCGCAACCACGAACTGATCTCCGAGAAGCGCAAGTATCTCGTTCTAACTGTTGCCCAGGCCAAGGAAATAGTCAGCGATTGGCTGAACGAGATAAATCTTGCCCAAGTCATCAAGTTAGGTCTACCAGAGGTGGATGACCGCTACCATCACTGGCGAGTACCGCTTTGTGCCGAAAGCGGCGGTAAAATCGGGGAAGTTGTTATAGACGCTTATTCGACAGAGATCCTTCTATCCAAGACGACGAAGCCAGAGTTACTGACAACCCGCCTTCTCAAGCAAGACGAGACTCAGGTTATCGAAAAGGAGAATCATAAGCCTCAATATAAACTTTCGCACTTGAGAAACACAATAGGTCTGGGTGACTGCGTAGAACTCATTGAGAATATGCCCGCTGAAAGTGTGGATTTGATTTTTACGTCACCGCCTTATTTCAATGCGCGACCAGAGTATTCCGAATATGAGGAGTATGAGCAATACCTGTTCAAGATGCGGCAGGTAGTTAAGCGGTGCCACCGCGTTCTCAATGAAGGAAGGTTTTTTGTTATCAACGTCGCACCCGTCCTTTTGCGCCGGGCGTCGCGCAATGAGTCATCAAAGCGAATTGCCGTGCCTTTCGACCTACATAGAATCTTCATTGAGGAAGGGTATGATTTTGTTGACGATATCATCTGGCTAAAACCAGAAGGCGCGGGTTGGGCAACTGGACGCGGCCGGCGTTTTGCGGCCGACCGGAACCCACTCCAATATAAAGCTGTTCCGGTAACCGAATACGTCTTGGCCTATCGTAAGCGCACAGATCTACTCATTGATTGGCATATTCGTAATCACCCTGACAAAAAAATCGTTGAAGAATCTAAAGTCCCTAACGGCTATGAAAAGACTAACGTTTGGCGAATCAACCCCGCTACCGGGTCAAAACATCCGGCCGCCTTTCCTAAAGAATTAGCGGAGAAAGTAATCAGGTATTATTCATTCATAGGTGACGTCGTTATGGATCCGTTGGCTGGTTCGGGGACGGTAGGCGCGGCCGCATCAGAACTCGGCCGGAGATTTGTTTTGTTTGACAACAATCCAGAGTACGTCGAATGGATTAGACAGGCTATTGTCACCTGGCCGGGTGTTAGCTTGAGCGCAGTCATGTGGATAAACTGCGAGTCGGTGGAGCCAATCCTTAAGCAAGCTCGATTGCTAGAGAGAAGTGATGACGAATATAAGTGACATATTCCCAGAGAAGGGAAAACTCGTACTGACGGGCAGTGGCAAAGAGTTCATCGAACGACTTGGAGTTGAAACTGTGCGCCAGGTGATTCTAGCTGTGTTGCGCGGCGAGAATATCCGTGAGCAAACGGAACCTTTGACCAGACGCCGAGTTGCCATCGTTACTGGTGCGATGGTTGCTTTATTTGCACGGGGTTGGCGAGACGTAGACAACTTTACCGCTAAGTTATCTCAAATGGCGATAGCCCAGATGAACGCCACAACCCAGTCAAACAAGGAAATCGTTTGGCCTGCTCAATGGCTTATCGGTTTGACGGGAAAGGGGATTCAGAATGTCTTACGCGGCAATCCTGAAGCACGAGAACGATACCTCGAGGACTTTGAATCAGCGATTGAAGAAGCAGCTCGCAGATGTGAAGCCGATTTCGGCGCAATCAAGATGACTTTAGGGTTTGTGGAAGACAACGGACAAGTTCGCAGAACTTTGGACTGGAAAGATATAGCGAGGCTCACAACGGCCATAGGTAGCGCAACGCTTACCATTCGCGGCTCTGAGAAAGCAACCTATGGGAAGCTATTTGAGAGGTTGGTTCTTGGCTCGGTATTAACTATTTTGGGCTTTAAGCACGTTGAGAATGCGGCCAGTCCATATCTCGATAGAGTTTTCTGGCTGTCCGATAGCTCAGACGTCCGAGAATGTGATGCCACCATAAGACTACGAGCAGGCAAATTAGCGCGGTTCGACATTGGCTTTATTGGCAAAGGCAATCCAGAGATTATGGGACAAACTAACTCGATATGCCAATGAGGTCGAACAATATGGTAGTAAGAGTACCTCTCAGACGTTCATCATTGTTGACCGGATGCCTGACACATCAAAAACGACTGATGCCGCCCGAAAGGCGGGTAGCGAGATCGTGCAGATGAGTATGCAATTTTGGCCCCAAGAACTGGCAAGGCGGCTAAACACGCAGTTGGGCTATAAAGCAGAGATATTGGGCATCCCGGAAGAAGACCTGAGTGAATATCTATCGCTCAAGATCGCGCCGATTCCAATCCTAGATTTCTTGGGTAGTGGTTTGGACAAAAGAGACAAACAAATGGGAGTTTTCGTAGAAGACGATTGAGGCTCAGGAACGTAAGGCCCTCCGTAGAGACTCCGCAAACGCCCCGGCCGCCCCCGGCTTATCCTCCGCCCGATCCACCACCTCAATCAACGCGCTGCCCACAAGCACCCCATCGGCCGCCCGGCCGACGGCCGCCGCCTGCTCCGGGGTGCTAATGCCAAAGCCAACGGCCAAAGGCAAGCTGGTTTGCGCCCGCACCCGGCCGATAAACTCCCCTAACCCGGCCGTCAGTTTAGCTCTGGCCCCCGTCACCCCCGTCAGACTGACCAGGTAGATGAAGCCCTGCGCCCGTTGAGCCACCATCGCCACTCGCGCCGGGCTGCTGGTGGGGGCCAGGAAATAGACAAGAGCCAAGCCTGCTTCACGAGCGAGTTTCTCTAAGGGTTCGGATTCCTCTGGCGGCAGGTCAGGCACAATGAAACCATCGGCCCCGGCCGCCTTCGCCTCCCGCACATACTGCTCCATACCGTAAGCCACGATTGGATTGTAATAACCCATCAGCAGAGCCGGCGTTTGCACCCCGCGTTGGCGCAACGTGGCGAGCATTTCCAGGCAGACGGCCGTCGTCACCCCGTTCGCCAAAGCCACCTGCGTGCTGCGCTGAATCGTCGGCCCATCGGCCAGGGGGTCACTAAACGGCACACCCAATTCTAGCAAGTCGCTATAGGGCGCAATCGCCTCCACCACCGCCAGCGATGTAGCCCGGTCTGGATAACCCAGGGTAAAGTAGGGCATGAGGGCGGCCCTTTGTTCTGCCTTGGTCTTCTGAAAAGCGGCCGAAATCCGTTCCATTTTAGGGCTTGACAGGATTAACAGGATTTACAAGATCAAAACTCAATCCTGTGAATCCTGTAAATTCTGTCCACTTCCTCTGCTACACGAGTTGTAAACTGGGGGACACATCCAAATCCAGCGAATCCCGCCGGCCGCTCACGAAATGCCAGTGGGCGGCCGCCGCAATCATGGCCGCGTTATCCGTGCAGAGGATAGGCGGTGGGTAGCGCACCGGCACGGGTAGTCGTTCGGCCATCACCCGGCGCAAGGCGCGGTTAGCCGACACTCCGCCCGCCAGATGCACGGCCGTCACCTGGTATGCCGCCGCCGCCTGGGCCGTCTTCGTTACCAATACGTCCACCACGGCCGCCTGGAAGCTGGCCGCCAGGTCATGCGCCGGCTGGCGGCCTTCGTCGTACAGCTTGACCTGGCGCAGCACGGCCGTCTTGAGGCCACTAAAGCTAAAGTTGTAACCCTCCTCCAGCATGGCGCGCGGGAACTTGAAAGCGGCCGGGTTGCCCTGTTCGGCCGCCGCGTCAATCGCCGGCCCCCCCGGATAGGGCAGGCCCAACAAACGGCCGACCTTATCGAAGGCTTCTCCGGCCGCGTCGTCAATCGTGCCGCCCAGGTGTTCGTATTGCAAGTGGTCGGTCATCAGATAGAGTTCGGTGTGGCCGCCACTGACGACCAGGGTCAAAATGGGGAATTGGATCAGGGCGGCCGCCGGCGTCAGCCACAACGAATAGATGTGACCTTCAATGTGGTTAATCCCCAATAGCGGCTTGTTCCGGCCGACAGCCAACCCCTTAGCCACGTTCACCCCCACCAATAGAGAGCCAACCAAGCCCGGCCCTTTGGTGACGGCAATGCAGTCCAAATCCTCGTAACCGAGGTGGGCCTGGCTCATGGCCTGGCTGACGGTGGCGTGAATGACCTCCACGTGCTGGCGGGAGGCCACCTCGGGGAAAACGCCGCCGTACTGGGCGTGCAAATCCACCTGGCTGGCGATGACGTTGCTCAAGATAGTGTCGCCGTTTTCCACGACGGCCGCCGCCGTCTCGTCGCAGGAAGTCTCGATAGCCAGGATGCGGGAAGTTTGGTTTGTTTGGCTTGGCACAGTTCTCCAACAACACGTGAAGCGTGAAACGTGAGGTTTCTGCTCACATTTCACATTTCACGTTTCACGCAACTATGAATCAACGCCCTGACCAACGTTGTCTCCTGACCAGGTAAGACCGTGCGCGGGTCAACCAGAAAGCGGCCGTCGGCGATGCGGCCAATGATCGGCGGATCGTAGGCGCGCAGGGTAGCAGCCAGGGCTTCTACGTCCTCGTGGATAATTGCCACCACTCTGGTTGGCAAAGTCGAACCAGGTAGGCTGCCGCCGCCCACGGTCGAGTAACCATCCACGACACTAGCTTTTACGTCCAATTCCTGCAACTGGGCCGCCCAGGTCTCGGCCGTAGCAGCAAGCTCGGCCAACGGCCGGGCCACCATCTGCCAGATCGGGATTTCCTTCTCGGCCTGGCCAGTCAGGTAGTGAACCAGCGTCGCCGCTAACGCCGCCAGACCTAGTTTATCAGCCCTGACCGCTCGCGCCAGGGGATGCCGGCGCAAGCGGGCGATCAAAGCGGCCCGGCCGCCCAGGATACCCGCCTGGGGGCCGCCCAGCAACTTATCGCCGCTAAAAGCCACCACGTCCACCCCGGCCGCCAGAGCGCCTGGCACGGTCGGCTCTGGCTCCAGGCCAAATCGGGCCGTATCTAGCAAGGCTCCACTGCCCTGGTCATAGAGCAGCAGGAGGTTATGGGCGTGGGCCAGTTCAGCCAGTTCGGCCAGGGTTGGCTCGGCTGTAAAGCCAATGATCTTAAAGTTGGAGTGGTGGGCGACCAGGATAGCCGCCGTTCGTTCGCTGATAGCCGCCTCATAATCGCTTAAATGGGTGCGATTGGTTGTGCCTACCTCCACCAGCCGCGCCCCCGATTGGGCCATCACGTCAGGTACGCGGAAGCCGCCGCCAATCTCCACCAATTGGCCGCGACTGATGATCACCTCTTGACCCTGGCATAAGGCCGTGAGCATGAGGAGGACGGCCGCCGCGTTGTTGTTGACAACCAGGGCCGCTTCCGCGCCCGTCACACGCAGCAACAACCGTTCGGCGTGGACGGCCCGCGAACCGCGCTGGCCGCTGTCCAGGTCATATTCCAACGTCGAATAGTCGGCGGCTACCGCCTGCATTGCTTCGACGGCCGCCTGGCTCAAGGGGGCGCGGCCCAGATTGGTGTGGATAATGACGCCAGTGGCGTTGATGACCGGCCGCAAAGTCGGAGCGACCAGGTTTTCTAACCAGCCACGCGCCTCGTCCAGCAGCAGGGCGTTCATCGGGCCGCGACTCTCGCCAACCTGGATCGCTGCTCGCTCCCGCTCCAAAACCGTCCGCAGGGCTTCCACAACCAACGGCCGGCTGTACTGCTGGGCTAAATCGGCCGCCGCCGGTGAAGCCAGCAACCGGTCCACCCCTGGCAATTGACGAAGTTGATTTTGGATTTTGGATTTTGGATTTTGGATTTCGTCGTCCACGCCAATTACTGTAACTTTCCACTCTCTGGAGAAACCAGGTTTTTTATTGCCAACATTCACGCTGTGCCAGTGAAAAACCTGGTTTCTAGCTGACTTACCAGTTACCCATTACCCCCTGGCCGCCGCCGCGTGTCTCCTGACCTGAATGAGCATCTCGAAGAGGATGAGGACGGCCGCCACCAACGCAGCCACCGCCCAGCCCAACGTCCGGCTCATTTGCAGCCACAGACAAAAGGCCACCCACACCCCCACCCATAGCGACTGCCGCAGGGTGGCGATCAGGCTGGGCGGCGTCGCCTGGCTAAAACGCTTCTGCAGCGCCAGCACCGGCGGAATCGCCAGCCCTGTGCAGACGATCAGCGCGGCGACCAAAAAGGCAAAGATGATCTCGGTGTGGGCGACTTCCAACAACGCCGGAGCGTCAGCCCGATCCAAAGCCAGGTCGCGCACCAGGTCGAGACGAGTTACGTCAAAAGGCCAGAAGTTGTCTACGATGTAGGTAAGCAGGAGAAGGCCGCCAATAATCAGCCCAGGGCTAAGAAGTAAGACGGGAACGGCCCGCAGCCGGGTCAAGACGTTTCGCATGACAGGATTATACACCCATCCGCTCAAACTCCGTAGCTTACCGGCAGGGTTTGGCGCAAACTTGACGGCCGTTGCCAGGCAGGGTAAAAATTGAACCATCAAAACCTGACAGGTTTTCAGAAACCTGTCAGGTTTAGACGCACGGAGGAATGATGCCACAACCAAACGGACAAGCCTTAGCCAGTTTTTACGAGCAGGTCGGCCGGGCCAGCCAACTGCCCACGCCCCAACACGCCCAGCGATGGGCAGAGGGAGTTCTCAAAACCCTGGGGCTGCACCTGGACGGCCGCACCAGGAAAGCCCTGGCTCAAGCCTTACCGGAGGAACTGGCCGCCGCCCTGAAGGGGGTCTTTTGGTTGGTGAATCTGCGCGACCCACACCTGAGCGGCCGTGAATTTTGCCAGCAAGTGGCCCGGCGCAGTGGTCACAGTGATTCCAATTTTGCCCGCCTACCCACCCTGGCCGTCTTTGGCACAGTCAAAAAGATGATTGGCGCGGACCTCCAACAACGGGTGGGCCAAGCCCTCCCGCCAGAGGTCAGCCAACTTTGGCAAGAAGCGTGAAACGAGCAACCCTGACCGGTTTCCGAAAACCTGTCAGGGTTGCTACGTCTCTCTATCTACTACTGGGCGGGCTGTGCCTATTGGCGGCCGGGGCCATCCAGGCCGGTCATCGCTACCTGATGCGGGGCTTGCCGGCCGCCCTGCCCGAAGCGATCCCCTACGGTGGGGCCAGAATGGGCCTAAACGTCTCCCTGGAACAGTACGACGACCAGGAGTTGGCCGCAGCATTGGCCGAGATTCGCCAGCTTGGGGTGGCCTACGTTAAGCAATCTTTCTACTATACGAAGAGCTACGACTGGGCGGCGACGGATCGGCTTGTCGCGGCCGTTGCTCAACACGACCTGACCCTCGTTCCCCTGCTAGACGGCGACCCGGCCGACCGCTTTGCCCCCCCGGCCGACCTCGCCGCTTTTGCCGCCTGGGCTGGCGACTTTGCCCGCCGCTACGCCGCCCAACTCACCTGCTACGTGATATGGGACGAACCGAACCTGACCAGCCACTGGGGCGGGCGGCCGGTCAATCCCCTGGAATACGCCGCCCTGTTGACGGCGACCAGGGCCGCCATCCGCCAGGCTGACCCCGACGCCTGCATCGTCGCCGCGCCTCTGGCCCCCACCATCGAGAGCGGGCCAATGAACCTGGCCGACCCCCTGTACCTGCAAGCGTTATACGAGGCCGGCGCGAGCGCGGCCTTTGACGTGGTGGCTGGCAAGCCCTACGGCTTCGACAGCGGTCCGGCTGATCGCGCAGTAAGCCTGGCTAAACTCAACTTTAGCCACGTCATTTTACTGCGCGAAGTTATGGAACAGCATGGCGATCAGGGCAAGGCCATTTGGGCCGGCAATTGGGGTTGGAACAGTCTCCCCGCAGGTTGGACGGGCCAGCCTTCGATATGGGGCCAGACGGACGAAACGACCCAGGCGGAATGGACGGCCGCCGCTTTCCAGCGCGCCCGCCAGGAATGGCCGTGGATGGGGGTCATGTTCCTGGAGAGTTGGCAACCCAACGTCCCCGCCGGCGACCCCCATTGGGGCTTCAGCCTGCGCGGCCGGCCGGTCGCCGAAGCCATCCGCGCCGCCAGACCCGATCCCAACCTGGCTTACCCTGGCTTCCACCTGGCCCGGCTGAACGACCCGGCCCAAAGCTACCAGGGTGGCTGGCGTTTCTCGCCGGAGTATGGCGCGGACATTAACCAATCAGGGGACAAAGCCACCTTCCGCTTTTGGGGAACGGAGGTGGGTCTGCGCGTGCGGCGGGCCGACTACCGCGCCCGCCTGTACGTGACGGTAGACGGCCGTCCGGCCAACGCCCTGCCCCGCGACGAGAATGGCCCGGCCCTGGTTCTCACCTCAGCCAGCCCGCTCGAAGACATCCTGACGACCGAGTGGGTGGCCCACAACCTGGCGCCTGGCGAACACACCCTCCATCTGGTCGCCGAACGGGGCTGGCAGCAATGGGCCTTGCATGGCTTTAGCGTGGGCTACCGGCCGCCCGACCCCACCTATCCCCTCGCACTATGGGCAAGCCTGACCTTGAGTGGTTTCTTTGCGCTGCTCGCTATACAAAATCTGCGGCGCGTTGGCTGGGGATTAGAACGGTCAAGGCCCATGCGCTGGCTGGCTGCCCTCGGCCGGAGTAGGCAACTTTGGCTAACGGCCGTCTCCGCTACCCTGGTTGCCCTGTCCGGTTGGCTCACCTGGGGACAGCAAGCGGCTGGCCTCTACCGTCGCCTGGGCGACGCCGGCCAATTGGCTTTGACGGCCGCCGCCGCTTCCATTTTCTACGTCGCGCCGTCCTTCTTCGTTTACGTGGCCGCCCTGGCCGTCCTGTTCCTGCTGGTTTACCTGCGGCCGGCCTGGGGCCTGGCCCTGGTCGCTTTTTCCTTCCCCTTCTACGTCCTGCCCAAGCCCATGCTTGGCTACCGCTTCTCCCCCGTTGAAGTTTTCATCCTCGTCACCGGCATCGCCTTCACTCTATCCCAGATTACGCACTACGCCACACGCATTACACCTCCTCACACGTCACGTTTCACGTTTCACGTTTCACGCCCCACCCTGCCCGACTTCGCCGTTGCCCTCTTCGTCCTCGTCGCCACCCTGTCCCTCCTGTTCACCGAACGGCTGGAAGTAGCGACCAATGAGTGGCGGGTGTTAATCGTCGAACCGGCACTTTTCTACTTCATTTGGCGAGCCGCCCGGCCGGACGAAAGGGAAATGTGGATCATCCTGGACGCTTTCGTCGCCGGCGGCCTGGTCGTCGCCGGCATCGGCCTCTGGCAATACATCACGGGACAAAACCTCATCACGGCCGAAGGTGGTCTGCCCCGTCTGCGCTCCATTTACGGCTCGCCCAACAACGTAGCCCTCTACCTCGGCCGCCTCCTCCCCCTCCTGCTGGCCGTCGGGCTGCAAAAGGATAGCCCTAATCGTCGTCCTCCGTCGGCCGTCCGCCGTCGTCGTCTCTACGCGGCGACCGTCCTCCCCACCGGCCTGGCTATCCGTCTCACTTTTAGCAAAGGGGCGTTATTCCTGGGAGTACCGGCCGCCTTGCTAGTCATCCTATACTACACCCTGCCCAAACGCCGGTTATGGGGCGTGGACGGCCGGCTGTGGCTGCTGCTAGGTCTAACCGTCATGGTCGTGGTGGGGTTACTCGTCGCCTTGCAGATTCCGGCCCTGGCCGGCCGTCTCAATCCCCAGGGCGAAACCGGCATCTTTCGCCTGAACTTGTGGCGGGCCAGCCTCAATATGTTTGCCGACCATCCCCTCTTCGGTGTCGGTCTGGATAATTTTCTCTACGCCTATCGCAGCCGCTACATCTTCGACGCCGCCTGGCAGGAACCCAACCTCAACCACCCCCATAACGTTGTCCTGGATTTTGCCACCCGTTTGGGTGCGGCCGGCCTCCTGAGCGGCGGACTACTGTTCTGGGCCTTTTGGCGGGCGGCGCGCCATTTGCCCGGCCGCGTTACCGGGCCCTGGCGGCCGGCCGCCATCGGCCTCATGGCCGCCTTCGCCGATATGCTGGCGCACGGATTGGTTGACCACAGCTTCTTCTTAGTTGACTTGTCGCTGACCTTTTATCTCATGTTGGCGACGGCCGGGTGGGTGAGAGAACACGGATCGGGAGGAGTTTACATGGGCGGCGGCCCGCCATGATGAACGAGAATCATCTGCGATGATCCGCGTCATCCGCGTTCCATTTTCGAGGGAGTTTTCATGGGTGGTGACGCACCACGATAAATGAAAATCAGCGGTGATCCGCGTCCATCCGCGTCATCCGCGTCCTATTTTCGAGGGTGCCGGATCGGAATCCGTAAATCCTGCTCATCCGTTGTCATCCGCGCAACTTCCCATCCCGGCCGGTGTTTTGTAGAACAGCAGTAACTATTCAGCCAGAAACCAGGTTTTTCCCTGGCAGAGCGTGACTATTGGCGACAAAAAACCTGGTTTCTTCAGAGAGCCTGAATAGTTACGAACAGCAATCACTTGACAATCTAGCTGTCAGTCTTAAAATTGCCCCGATTTTCCAGGCGCAAAGTTGCCAGTGGCCTTTGCCTGGTCAGATTGAAACCAACCTCTAGCTAAGGAGTGTATGATAATGAGCGATACCGAAGCCCGCGTGCGTGAGATTATTGTGGAATTATTGGGCGTCAGCCCCGATGAAGTTGTGCCGGCCGCCCGTTTCCGTGAAGACCTAGAAGCCGATTCGTTAGACCTGGTCGAACTGATCATGGAATTCGAGACGGCTTTTGAGGGCGAGATTTCGGATGAGGAAGCCCAGAAAATCACGACCGTGGGTGAAGCCATTACCTATATTGATACGCACATGCGTAATTGAGTCAGGATTGGAGATGAGAGATTGGAGAGCGGCCATCTCCAATCTCCCATTCGGCCGTCGCCCGGCGGCCGGCCACGTTCACCCCTCGTTTAGAAATACTCAGCGTTCTCCGCGTCTAGTGCGACAAAGAGAAGTGAGGCATCCCCTGATGCCGGTTCGGGTCAAAGCCGCATCTGGGGATGCTCCCTCTCAAACCTAGAGTCTGCGGTGAGCAGCCCCTACCCCTCGACACGGATGGTGTACAAGCTGCTGGTGGGCTGGCCGTAGAGGCGGCCGACCAGCCAATAATAAGTCCCGGCGTCCAGGCTAACCGTTATCTGTTCATCCAGATTGCTGAGATTCAGGCCGCTGGCTAACAGCCCCTTATTGCTATCGTAAAGGTAGAGGTTGTAATCGCTGCCGGCCGGAATCTGGGTGAGCCGCGCCGTAACCGTCTGGGTTGCCGCCAGAGTCAGCGAGTAGACGTCAAAGTAATCGTTGGGCTGGTCAAAGCCCTGCTGGACAGACTGATTCAGGGTCAGGCGTGTGGACTGAGCAAAACTCTGTGGCTCCCCCTCACTGTGGGCCATAAAGGGCAAGAAGGCGTCGGGTGCGGCCGGTACAAATAGCCGATCCACCAGGCCGACGATATTCCCGCCGGGGCTTTGTTGGCCGCCGACAACCCATAGCGTCTCGTTGATAAAGCCGCCACGCGGCCAGGCTCGCGTCGGGTTGAGCAGGTCGTAACGATGATCCAGGGCTGTCCAGCTGTTGGTCGCCGGGTCATAAACCTCAGTGACGGCCACCGCCTGGCCGGCCGCGTCCACACCGCCGAAGACGTACCAGCGGCCGTCGTCCCCCACCGCGCTGCCGGCGTTGTAGCGGGGATAATTCAGGTTGCCGATAGTCCGCCAGACCGCCCCATCGTAACATTCGCCACCAGCCCACAAGGGAGCAGGATTACCCGTGCCAATTCCACCCACTACGCATAAGTCGCCGTCCACCAGGGCGGCGGTGTGGGCGTAACGGGCCGTAGTCATCGGCGCGGCCGTCTCCACCCAAAAATCAAAGTCAGCGTAGTAGAGGTAAACCTCGCTGTGGGCGACGGCCGCGCCGCCCAGAAAGGCCCCCGTCAAGCCGCCGGTCAAGTAATAGCCATTCAGAGCAGGGTCGGCCACCGCCGCCCCCCAGGCCACCGCCTCTTCGCCGGCCGCCCAGGCCGAAGCGGCCGTCGTCCAGTTGTCGCCAGCAATATCATAGACCCAATGGGTGCCATCGTAAGTATCGAGATGGCCCACGTAACCCGACGGCAGGTAGATTTTGCCAATTAGATAAACGGCTGTCGTACTGGAATAGCCCAGGTTGTCCGGCCCCCAGTCATCATTCAGAGTCGTCCAGACGCCCGTCGCCGGATTGAAACGCTCGACGCGGGGCGTGCGGATGGGATTGCCCGTCACCACCGTTTGCCCGCCCAGCACGTAAACATCCTCCCCCACCACGACGGCCGCGTGCTGGCTGCGCGGCAAAGGCATCGTTCCGGCCGGTTGCCACAGGGGAGCGGTTTCCAGAGCGGCCGATAGGCTCAGAATCGAATCGTCGCTCTGCCCAAACTGCCAGTCGGCGACCTCAATGTAATAGGTCTTGCCTTGCAGAAGTCCGGCCGAAGCCTGGGACAAGAAGCCGCTGCTGTCGTCGTCGCAGGCCACCGGCACGAGTGTCCCGCAGCTGCCATCGGTCGCTTCGTAAATACCCACTATCGTGTCGTAGTTGTGGTTGAAATCGGCGTTGGGATTAGCCTGCACGGTCAGTCGGCCGGAGTTAGGGGCGACAACCTTGTACCAGACGGTGCGGTAGCCCTGGCTCGGCCGGGGGCCAGGCGGCGTTCCCCACAGGCAGCTAAAGACCGGGTCACTCGCCTCATCAGTCATGGCGTTGACGGTGGTCTGGCCGCCGTCGAAGCCACCGGAGAGGTCCAGGGTAGTGGCCGCCGAACAACTATCGGCCGCTCCCCCCGCCAGTGGCCCATCCCAGAACCCCTCCGGCAGAGGCGGCCGGGCTGGGTCGGCGGCGGCCGGGCGCGGCGGCCGCCAGCCTTCAGCCGTTACCAGCATAGTCGTTGTTAAGAGAAGAATGAGCAAGAAAAGCAATTGACGCCGCATGAACCTCTCCACAAGACGTAGCCAACAGACATCGGATGTCTCAGAGCCATCCGGTGTCTTGTCTCATAGGCAAGTATAACCCGAAAGATTGTTTGTGCCAGACCGCCAACCCAGGCATAATACAATGAGCAATGAACAATGAACAACTGGTCAGTGGCCCATTGTTCATTGTTCATTGTCCATTGCTCAAGGAGGTATTCGATGGTCAGCGCGCTGGTTCTGCTCAAAGTCGAAAGAGGCCGTATCAATGAAGTGGCCCATACCCTGGCCGACGTAGAGGGCATTTCTGAGGTATTTTCGGTGGCCGGCCGTTACGACCTGGTCGCCATTCTGCGCGTGCCGGATAATGACAGCCTGGCCCAATTGGTCACAGAGCGGATGCTGCACGTCGAAGGCATCCTCGATTCAGAAACCTTGATCGCCTTCCGCGTCTTCTCCCGCCACGACCTGGAGAGTATGTTCTCCATCGGCCTGGACTCTTCGTAGGTCACATTTCTAACTTGACCTCTGGCTGTGGCCGGTCTCCTGACCGTGTCACACCAGGCACGGTCAGAAGACCGGCCTGAGCAGATACTTGACCTACTAAAACTCCAGTAGCAGTTGGGCGTGGCCGCGCAAACTTTCCAGCATCAGGTCGAGGGCGATGCTTTCATTAACCGTGTGCGCCAGGTGCTCCTCCCCGGCCGAATAGCCAATAATCGGCAGCCCGTAGGGGACAAAGTGGCGGCCGTCGGTGGCAAACTGGTAGCTGGTAAGTTGCGGCGGTCGGCCCATCCCCTGGGCAATGGCCGCCCGCGCCCGCCGCACGACCTCACTCTCCGGCGGCGTATAGTAGCCAAAGATCGTCTCGTCCGAGTCCGGTAAGGGCTGGTCGGCCGCCCCTCCCCAGCCGGCGTGAAAGGTGTGGGGAAATCCTTCAGCCAGGCGATGGACAAAGGCTTGCAGGCTGTTCGCACTCTCGGCCGCCGTCCGAAAATCCAGCAGCACCCGCGTCCAGGCTGGGGTCACGTTTTGGCTCTTCGTGTCCACTTCAATCAGGGTGGGAGCAACACTCGTCCGGCCGAGCAAGGTATGGCCCTTCAATTCGCCTTGCGCCGCTTGCAGACGCTGGAGGAAGGTCGCCAGGGCGTAGTTGGGATTCACGCCCCGCTCCGGCGCGCTGGCGTGAACCGAGCGGCCGTGAAACGTCACCCAGATTGGCAAGATACCCCGGTGGCCCAGGCTCAGGTTGTTGCCCGAAGGCTCACCCAAGACCACCAGGCCCACCGGATAATCGAGGTGTTCGACCCAGTATTTAGCTCCCGCCCCGCCAATTTCTTCCTGCACCACTCCCGTAAAGACCACGTCGCGGCGCGGCCGTTCGCCGGCCCGCAAGAGAGCGGCCATACTGTAAACCTGCACGGCCAACGGCCCTTTGATGTCGCACGCCCCCCGGCCGGTCAGCCGGCCATTGACAATCTCCCCCCCGTAAGGCAGCGCCGGCCACAGGGAGGGGTCGCCGGGGTCTACGTGGTCGGTGTGGCTATTGAGGACAATCGCCCCCAGGTGGCGATCGCGGCCATAGACCCGGCCGCAGACGTTGCCCATGCCATCCAGCCACACCTCGTCGAAGCCCAGCCGCCGCATCTCCTCCGCAATCAGATTGGCGACGGCCGCCTCCTGGAAAGGCATACTGGGCGTCTGGATGAGCCGCCGGGCAAAGTCTACACAATCATCTAATAGTCTGGGCCAGTTGAGATCAACTACCATCCATCACCTGGTCAATCACGAATGGCCCAAATGAGCAAATAACACGAATGAAAAAAGCCCGTAACTATTCAGCAAGAAACCAGGTTTTTCCCTGGCAGAGCGTGATTATTGGCGGCAAAAAACCTGGTTTCTTCAGAGAACCTGAATAGTTACAAAAGCCCAAAATTCGTGCCATTCGTCTATTCGTGCCATTCGTGATTCTCTTCCTCCCGCAAGTATTGATCCAGAAAGCCAACGACGCGCTGCTCAAAACCAGGCGGATCGGCCGCCAATAACCCATCGTGGTAGGCTTTCTCCACAATGTAAAGGGACTTCGGTTCGGCCGCCGCCTCGTACATCCGCCGGCTGTTGCTCACCGGCACCGCCTGGTCGCGTTCACCGTGCATAAAGAGAATAGGGCGGGGAGCGATAGCCGCCAGGTCGTCAATTGGCCGCACCTGGTCAAGCTGCACTCCTGTTTCCCGCTGCCCAAACCAGATAACCAGGGGAGCCAGAGGAAATAGGCGATAGGGCCACCGTTCGCGCCGGCGCCAATAGAGCAAGTCCTCCAGGCTGCTATACGCGCTTTCAGCCACCACCACTTTGACCTCCGGCAGCCGCGCCGCCGCTCGAATGACCGTCGCCCCACCCATCGAGTGTCCCATCAGACCAATGCGCTGGGGGTTGACCTCCGGCCGCCTCAACAAGTAGGCCACCGCCCCCTTCACGTCTTCGACCTCGCTGTAGCCCAATGTCGTCACCTGGCCTTCGCTATGGCCGTGATTCCGCAGGTCTAACAGCAATGCGCCGTAGCCATGCCGGGCTAACAGGGCCGCCTGGGGCAGCAGCTTGCTCCGGTTGGCGTTTAGCCCATGCACGCAAATCACCGTCGCCCCGTCGCCGGCCGCATCCGGCGGAATGAACCAGGCCACCAGTTGCAGCCCATCGGCCGCCGGAAAGCGCACCTCTTCCCAGCGAGGCAGGTCAAAGTCGGCCGGGGTCTGGCGCGGCCGGCTGCGCGGCGGGTGGGCTAGGGCCATCGCCCCCGCCCAGGCCATCAACGTCCCCCCACCGGCTCCTAATAGAGCAGTGGCGGCCGACCATAGAGCAAATTGCTGGTAAATATGTCTTCCGTTCAATAATCCCTCATTTAACAGCCTGCTTAATTACACTATCCTTGCACTTTTTGGGATACGCCACTGTGGAGACGTTCCGGCGGAACGTCTCTACGCCAGAGGGAAATGTAAAAAGTGCAAACATCGTGAATTATTTGAGCTGTTCAGCCAGGACGGCCGGATCGGTCGTGGGCATCTGGCAGGCAAAGTGGCGGCAGACGTAGGCCGTCACCCGGCCGTCCGCCATCGTCCTCCCCGCCAACAACGGGATCATCGCCCCGCCGGCCGGCCGCCCCACCGCCACCACCTGAAACGGCCGGTAAGGTCTAAGAGCCACGTCCAGTAGAGCTTGGGTATCGGCCGCCTCCAGATCGCCCACAATGGCGATTTCGCGTGGCTCACTCAAGATAAAGGCAGCGGCGCCCAACCAATGGGCGAAAGCCAGGGGGTATTGGGCCATCGCTCCGTATAGCGCGGCCGTCATTTTCTCGGCCGTCGCCCAGTAATCCCCGTTGCCTGTGTAGAGGCTGAGACGCAGTAAGAGGTAAGCGGCCATGGCGTTGCCGCTCGGTGTGGCGTTGTCCTGCGCGTCCTTCGGCCGCACGATCAATTCTTCGTGGTCGTCCGAGGTATCGAAAAAGCCCCCCTCGCCGTCGTCGGCAAAGTGGGCCACCATCAGGTCAGCCAGTTCTAAAGTCCACTTGAACCAACGGGTGTCAAAGGTGGTCTGGTAGAGGGCCAGCAGGCCGTCGGCCAGGTGGGTGTAATCTTCCAGGTAGCCATTATGACGCGCCCCCGCCCCGGCCTTCCAGCTTCGCCAGAGACGGCCGTTCGCCTGCCGCACCTCCCGGTAGAGAAACTCAGCGTTCTCGACGGCCGCCTGGGTATACTCCGGCCGGTCGAGCAGGCGGCCGGCTTCGGCCAGTGACGCCAGCAGGAGGCCATTCCAGGCCGTCAAGACCTTCTCGTCGCGGCCAGGCCACACCCGCCTGGCTCTGACTTGATACAACTTCTGGCAGGCAGCCGCCAGCCGGCTTTCCAACTCCTCCACTGGGATTTTAGCCAGGCGGGCTACTTCCTCCGGCTCGCGGCCGACGTTCAGGATGTTCTTGCCCTCCCAGTTACCCCGGTTACTCACGTCGTAATAGAGCATGAACAGGTCGGCTTCGTCGCCCAAGTGCTGGCGAATCTCGGCCGCCGACCAGACGTAGAATTTGCCCTCCTCCCCCTCGCTATCGGCGTCCTGGCTGCTGTAGAAGCCGCCGGCCGGGTCGCGCATCTCCCGCAAGAGGTAGTCCAGGGTTTCTTCGACCACTCGCCGGTAGAGCGGCCGTCCCGTCACCTGCCAGGCGTGCAGGTAGGCCCGGCTCAGAAGGGCATTGTCATACAGCATCTTCTCGAAATGGGGGACCAACCAGTGATCGTCGGTAGAGTAGCGGGCGAAGCCGCCGCCCACCTGGTCGTACATCCCGCCCCGGGCCATTGTGGTCAGGGTATGTTCGACCATGGGCAAGAGTTGGGGATCGTCAGTGCGAGCGTAGCGGCGCAGTAGAAATTCAATCGCCATCGGCTGGGGGAATTTGGGCGCGTGGCCGAAGCCACCCCGCTTCTTGTCGTAGGCGCGGGCCATCGCCTGAACGGCGCGGTCTAACAAGCCCTCGCTCAACAGGCCATCTTGACCGGCTAAACCGAGGCCGCGCTGCAGGTGGTCAGCCACCTGGTCGGCGTTTTGCAGAACGTCCTGGCGTCGCCGCCGCCAGGCTTCGACCAGGCTGCTCAAAACCTGCTTGAAGCCAGGCATCCCGTAGCGAGGCTGGCGCGGAAAGTACGTGCCGCCGAAGAAGGGTCGGCCGTCGGGAGTGAGGGCTACCGTCATCGGCCAGCCCCCTTGCCCGGTCATGGCCACGACGGCGTTCATGTAGATACTGTCTAGTTCCGGCCGCTCCTCCCGATCCACCTTGATATTGATAAAGTGGTGGTTCATGTAGGCGGCCGTTTCCTCATCCTCAAACGATTCGTGGGCCATGACGTGGCACCAATGGCAGGCGGCGTAGCCGACACTGAGCAGGATCGGCTTATCCTGTTCCCGCGCCGCCCGCAGGGCCTCCTCACCCCAGGGATACCACTCCACCGGATTATCGGCGTGTTGGAGCAGGTAGGGGCTGGTTTCATGGACTAAACGATTGGGCATAACTGTCTCCGTCTTGGGTCTATTGTGTATTGGAAATAGAGCTTTGTCACGCAAAGACGCAAAGGCGCAAAGGGTTCCTCTCTTGGCGTCTTCGCGCCTTTGCGTGAGGTTTCTTATTTTCGATGTAACTATGCAGCCAGAAACCAGGTTTTTCCCTGGTAGAGCGTGATCATTGGCAACAAAAAAACCTGGTTTCTTCAGAGAGCCTGAATAGTTACTTTTCGATAATCTCTATTGCGTATCCAGAAGTCTCTACGCAACAGCAATACGGCCGGCATGGTCTTCTCCGATAACGTCCAAAGTATATTCGATCTGGTTAGCCTAAACCAACCTAACGGGATAGAATGTTAGAAGCTACCTGACAGTTCAAGCCTCTATTCAGTCGTATGGCAACATTCCCAACCATCCACCCCGACGCCATCACCGCCATCGTCAGCGGCGTCCACGGCGCGCCCTTCGACGTGCTGGGCGCGCACCCTTACGAAGCCGGCCTGGTCGTGCGCGCCTTTCTCCCCCAGGCGGCCGTCCTCGAACTCCTCACCCCCACCCTCGACCCACCAGAGCGGCCGATGCAGCGCGTTCATTGGGACGGCTTCTTCGAGGTCATCCTACCCGACGTACAACTCCCCCTGCGCTACCACTTCCGCCTGACCACCTTCGGCGGCGAGACCCATCTCCTCGAAGACCCCTACGCCGTCCCCCCCACCCACACCGACTACCACCCCAACCAGATGGCCGAAGG
>JBFMFT010000399.1:0-4928 GCA_040751925.1 Chloroflexota bacterium | reverse complement strand
GCCTGGTCGTCGGGATGCTTATTGGCCTGGCCGAGTGGGCGCGGGATGGCAACGACCTGCCCCTGGGATTGTGGTTGCCCCACGATGACCCTGGTAACACCTGGGCCAATTACGTGCGCGAGGCCACCGGCCGCTACGCCGGTCTCATCAACCACTGGATTATCTGGAATGAACCGGACGTGTGGGACACGAACGCCCCCGGCCACACCTGGAACGGTACGGTCGAGGACTTTGCCCAGTTGCAGCGTGTTTCTTACCTGGCGGCGAAGGAGGCGAACCCGGCGGCCGTGATTCACCTGGCGGCCATGACCTATTTTTGGGACGCTCAGTACGGCCGCGAACAGTACCTCCAGCGTCTGCTGCGGGTAATTGCCAGCGACCCCAACGCGGCTGGTCACAACCATTACTTCGATGTCCTGACGGCTCATCTTTATTTCCAGCCCGACCGCCTGTTCAACGTGATTCAGGAGTTTCACGGCATCCGCGCCGCCAACGGGATTCCCTGGAAACCGCTGTGGCTGGTGGAAACCAACGCCCCACCCATAGATGACCCGACCTGGCCGGTGCTAAACTGGACGCTGCGGGTGACCCAGTATGAGCAGGCGGCTTTCATTCCCCAGGCGTTGGCGGTGGGGTTGGCGGCCGGGGCCGAGCGCATCGCCGTCTACAAACTCAAGGATACGCCTGGCGACGTGGCCGCTAACCCAGAGCCGTTTGGCCTGCTGCGGATGGATGGTGGCCGGCGGCCGGGCTTCGACACGTACCGGGTCGCTGTGCGCTATTTGGCGGGGATGCAAGGGGCGCGGCGGGAACGGTGGGACGAGGTTGGGCAGATTTTTCTCAATCAGGGCGACCATTCGACGACGATTCTTTTTGCGCGACTGCCTTTCCCCCAGCAAGCCCAGGTGACGGCCACGGCAGCGACGGCCGCCCTGGTGGATATGTGGGGGGCGCGGCAGACGCTTGCCGCCAGCGACGGGGTGTTTACCGTCGAGTTGCCGCCGGCCCTGTGCAGCCAGCCGATTGGCGATTATTGCATGATCGGGGGGACGGTTTATTACCTGGTGCAGTCGGCCGCCGGTGGGGACGCGCCGCCGCCCCCGCCGGTAATGGGTGGGGGGACGGCGGCCGTGGTGGTGGTGGAAGTGGTAGCATATAAACCACCCCTGGCCGCCGGCCATTATGGTGAGGTTTGGCTGCCTGGCGAGACCCCACCAGCCACCGCAACCGCTATCGTCGCCGCTGCGGTGACGGCCGCCCCTCAGCCAACGGCTGGCCCGTTGGCTGTCAGCAGTAATCAGTCGCCAGTCAGGGCCAATCCGTTAGCTGAAAGTCAGGCGGCTGCGTCGGCGACCCCTGTGCCAGAAGGGGCGGCAAGCCACCGGCCGGCCGATGGCCGCACCCTATCTTACTGGTTCATTGGCGCGGGGGTCTTAATGGCCGTGGGATTGGCGGCCGTCTGGTGGCGCGGCCGCCGTTCTTGATGATCAGAAACCAGGTTTTTGCCAAAATCCTGGTTTCTGATGGTATTGGAGTGACAAGTGCAAATACGAATGGTCAGACTTTTCATGCTCGTTGTGAGTCTTATTTTGGGTGGGCAGTGGGTGGCGGCCGGACGGGCCGATAGTGCGTCGCCACGAGCGCAACCTGTTCTCGAATGGGTGGGGCAGTTTGGTGGCGTGACAGATACCGTCGTTACGAAGGACTATCACGCCTTCCTAGGGGTGGGGCCGCGCCTGGTCATACTGGACGTGAGCAACCCGGCGCAGCCGGCCGTCGTGGGCCAAAGTGACGCGCTGCCGGGCCTGGTAACAGACGTGGCTGTTTTGGGCGATTGGGTCTACGTTCTCCACGCCCCTTCTTGGGACGGTAGTCAATACCTGGGCGGGGGGCTGCGTATCTTCGACGTAAGCGACCCGGCCGCGCCGCTGGCCGTCAGCGATTACGATACACCAGGGTTGGCCTTGGGTGTCGTGGTCGTGAATCAATACTTATACATCGCCGACGGAACGGCCGGGGTACGCATCCTCGACGTAACCGACCCAACCAACCCGGTTGAGGCTGGCTTTTACGAAGAGCCTGGCTCCATCCTGGACGTGGCGGTCGCTGGCGACTACATCTACCTCACCAATGCCGGGCTGCGGGTTTTGGATGGGTCAGACCCGGCCGCTCCCTTCGTCGTTGGGTTTTACCCCCTGGCCAGTGCCAACCGGCTGGCGGTCAGTGGGGACACCGCTTACGTCACCAATTCCTATAACGGCCGGCTGCACATTCTGGACGTGGCCGACCCAGCCGCGCCCAGCCAGGTCGGTGAATTGGCGACGGGAGCCAACGCTTTTGGAGTGGTGGTGGCTGGCGACTACGCCTACGTCGCTAACAACAGCGGTTTGCGGGTGGTCAACGTTAGCAATCCCGCATTACCCACTGACGCTGGCTTTTACGACACGCCGGGTTTCGGCCGCGACGTGGCTCTGACCACTCAGCACGCCCTGGTTGCCGACAACAGCGGTGGGCTGCGTGTGCTGGACGTGACCGACCCGACTAATATGGTGGAGAGTGGCGCGTATGAGCCAGGGGCGGCGACTGCGGTGGTCGTCTCTGGCGACACGGCCTATGCGAGCGCAGGGGTGGTGGGGGTGCGGGTGATGGACGTGAGTAATCCGGCCGCGCCCGCTCTGTTGGGTGAGTTGGACACACCCGGACGGGCCAATCACGTGGCGGCGGCCGGGCAGACGCTGTACGTGGCTGATGACAGCGCTGGGCTGCGGGTGGTGGACGTGGGTGACCCGGCCGCGCCAGTGGAGAGTGGCTTTTATGACACGCCGGGTCTGGCCCAATACGTGGCGGTGGTGGGCAAGACGGCTTACGTGGCTGATTTTGACGAGGGGTTGCGAACCATTGACGTCAGTGACCCGGCCGCGCCCGTTGAGCTTGGTTCTTACGACACAACCGGCGTGGCTTTCGCAGTGGTGGTGGTGGATAACGTCGCTTACGTGGCCGATTATGACCAGGGCTTGGTGATGCTGGATGTAAGCCAGCCGGCCGCCCCGCAATGGCTGGGGGGCTACGTTACACCTGGGCCGGCTACCGGCGTGGCCGTGGTGGGCCACCTGGCTTACGTGGCCGACGGGCTGAATGGCCTGCGAATCGTGGACGTGAGTGATCCGGCCGCCCCGTTGGAAATTGGCTCTTACGACCTGGGCGCGGCCGGGGCTAATGACGTGACGGTGGCCGGCGACCTGGCTTACGTCACAGATAACTTTAGCGGCATCTACGTGGTGGATGTGAGCGACCCGGCTGGGCCTGTACAGCTGACTTTCTATAGAACACCAGGGGGCGGCGGCCGGGCGGCCGTGGTGAACGACCTGGTTTACGTGGCGGACAACGCGGGTGGATTGTTTGTCTTGCGCTACCTGCCCCCCACGCACCGGCTCTATTTTCCAATGGTCAGCAGGCGTCCGTAGCTTGGGCCTCCCGCTGAATCACTTTTGTGGGTTTAATAGCGGGATGTTGCACTGGCACCTCGAGTTAGGGGCTGTATTTTTAACATTCAGCTTCCCGCTGCAGCGGGAGGTGGCGGTGGATAAGGGGGCTGGAAGGTGGTCCAGTTGAAAACGTGACCCGCAAACCAGGAAAACAAAACCCCGCCGGTTTTTGAGACCAGCGGGGTTAGACGAGTTAGTTTGTCTGGCAGTGAGGTTCTGATTGCTATCAGCTTGGTATACGAATGAACATCAGTTTGAGGGTGTCCCAATCCCAGAAGGGCCAGTAGAACAGGCCGTTGCGGGCCAATAGGCGGGGTACCCAGTAGGTGAAGAAGAAAGTACCACCGATGATCAGGGCTGTGGCCGTCACGGTCTGAATCCGGCCGGGCTTGGCGTGGAGCCAGCGCTCGAAGCGGCCGCCGGTGCCATAGACCAGGAAGAGGAAGAGGACCACCATGATAATGATATTGCCCAACCCCTGCAAGACGAAGGAAAGCGCACCGACCGCCGGGTTATGGGTGGCAGCGGCAAATTCAAACATGTGGCGGAAGAGGCCAAAGGGACGGCCGATGAGAAAGCCACCAATCAACGCGCCCATAAAGACCGAGCGCGCCCAGGGGTAGCGCGCCGCCACGCCCGCAAAGGGATTCCGCACGAGACCGATGCTCATCATTCCCCAGAGAATGAAAATGATACCGATAGAGCCGAAGACGGCCATAGACTGAAGGGAACGCACCCGGATACCCGTTTCGGGGTCGCCCAGGCGGGTTTGGTTCAGTTGGAGGTGGCCCTCGCCGAGGATGGCCCCAATGGCCCCGTAGATGGCGGCCACGGCGATGAGACCGGCCGACAGGTAGAGCAGGGGCGTCAAAACTTTACCCACGGTCCGCTTCTCACCAGCCAGGGGGGCGATGGCGCTGAAGGCGCAAATGTTGCAGGCGGTAAAAGTACCGGCAAAACCGGTCACCAGGGCGTAAAAGAAGCCCAAACCAACACTGCCAATTTCCATCTCGCTGGCGTCGCCGCCCAAGATGGAGTCTGACCAGCTATTACCGATCTCCTGATCGACAAACTCGGCCGACCAGAAGGTGCTCATCAAGAACCCAACCAGCAGGCTGATTGCCAACACTCGTACAGCAAAAGCGCTGTTGCTGCGAACTGTATCTACAGCTCTTGTAATAGTAGCCATTATGTTTTATCCTCCTGGGTGAATGGATTGAAGTGAAACACAACTCCAGCCTTCAGCGTAGCTACCGGCCCCCACCGGGAACGAGAAGCGCGCTTCCGGCAGACATTAAAATAAAAATGTCATAAGAATTAACTCAAGGTTCGGTCAAAATTAACAAGAAACAGGAAATAGGGTAAGCTATCTGGATGACAGAGAACCTTACCGTAACAACAGAACGAGTGGACGACATTCCTTTATTAGTGGCGCAAGCCAGC
>JBFMFT010000398.1:0-4956 GCA_040751925.1 Chloroflexota bacterium | reverse complement strand
CCTCTCCCGGAGGGCGAGGGGTTGGGGGCAGGTGGCAGGTGGCAGGCGGCAGGTAAGAGTGACGAGCCAGGTGAGGCTGATGTGATGGAGCAATTTGCCAGAACGCAGCCGGCCGCCAACGATATTCCGCCAATCCCAAATCCAAAATCCAAAATCCCAAATCCCCAAGACCTGGCCGCCCGCCTATTGGAAAAGAAGCGGCGGTAAGGTACAGGGTAACTATTCAGGCCCTCTGAAGAAACCAGGTTTTTTTCAGGGAAAAACCTGGTTTCTGGCTGAATAGTTACCTGCGTTAATCCGCGTTCCCTTCCGACTACGGCCGCCGGATCACCGGCAAATACAACACAACCCCCTCGCGGGTAGTTGTTAGCAGGACCGTTGCGATGACGTTGGTATCCAACTGCGAGCGGAAGGTAATCGTCACACTGTCCGCGTCACCGTCGCCCACCACCACGTAGATTTCCACCGTTCCGCTCTCACCCGGATCCAAGGGGCCGACGCTGCTCGCGCTGCTCGTCGTATTCCAGGCCGACGGGCCAATCTCCACGTCAAACGTATCCACGTAATCACCGGCGTTCGTGACCGTGATGACGTAAGTCACCATCTGGCCCATTGTCCCACTGGCGCTCTGGTCGCCCGACGTGGTCACGGCCGGATTCACCACCGCCGTCGTCGTCCCCCCGGCCGTCACCGACACCCCCGGCTCGTGGGTCGAGGTCGCCGTCAGGGTGAAGCTGTCGGCCGTATTGGGCGCGTCCGGGATGTCCACCTGGACAGAGACGGTGGCTGTCAGCCCGGCCGACACGCTAATCGGCGAACTGGTCAGCAACGTTGTATCCCAACTGTTCCCACTGACCGCCAGCGTATACGAATCGTCATTCAGGCCCACGTTCCGTAAGGTGAAAGTGTGAATGACACTTGTCCCTGGTGTGCCTTCCAGCGCGCTATCCGGCCCCAGCGTCGCCCCATAATCCACCGGATTGATCGGCCCGGCCGGCAGCGGCCAGGCATAAGCCCCCCGCGAGCGGGTGAACAGGGCCAGAGTGGTAAAGCCCATGTCAATAGACATATCCCAGATCATCACGTTGGGCAGCCCGGCCTGGAAGCGATACCAGATCGGCGTCTCCACCGTAATGTCATCCGTGTAGTAGAGACCCCAGTCCGTCCCCGCGAAGACCTGCGAAGGGTAGTTCGGGTTGGCGATGATCGAATCTACCGGGATATTGGGCAGGTTGCCCGACTTATTGGCCCAGGTGAAGCTGCTGCAATCGCTGTTGCACGTCACCTGGAAGACGTGGCCCGGCTGGTCGGGCGTGTTCTGGTCGAAGCCGCCAACGGCCGCATAGCCAATCGTCGGTATCACCGGATCCGTCGCCACGTCCAGGATCGGCCGGTTAGGCAGAATCGTATTGCCGCCGGTCACGTTGACCCAGGTCGCGCTATTGGCAATACCCTGGCCCAGCCCGAAACCGTACTGCACGTTGCCGTCGTTCGTGCCAACAATGGCGATGCTGGAATCGGTCACCGAGTAAGCCAGTTGGTTGATGAACGAGCGGTCAGCCAGGGTTTGCTTGGTCAGGTTCAGGCTGTTGATGAGCCAACTGCTGGTCGGGATACCGCCCTGGATCGTCTCCCACACGCGGTTGCTGCCGGCGATCATGTGCTGGCAGCCAGTGGGCGGGCAGTCGTATTTGTACATCTCGTAGGGGAAGATGAAGCTGCGCGTGTCGGCCGTCCAGCCGCCCGTGGCCGAAAACAGCGGACCATACGGGCCAGTCGTGGAGACATTCAGGTAGCCCGTCTGGCTTTCCTGGTACCAACGCAGTTCATTCACCGGCTCGATGCGGGCGAACATCCCGTCGCCGCCGTTCCGCATCTGCCACAGGGCCGGCCCTGGGTCGCCTGACCAGACGTAGACCGACGAGCCGTTGTCCTGCGCCCCGGCGTTGATCCCCGGCGCGGCCGAAGTGGCAAAGTTAGCTGTAATGTCGCCCGCGTAGAACTCAATCGTACTCAGGCTATCATTCAGGCGATACCAGGTCGGGTTGCTGGCGTTGGCGTTATTGGTCACGTAAGCCCCGCCGTCGCTGCCCGCCAGCAGGGTCGTTGAAGAGCCAGGCAGGAAGGCCAAAGCGTGCTGGTCTACGTGAACCGTTGTGCCGCCGGCGTAACCACAGGTCAGGTTGTTAAAGGTCGTGCCGCCGTTGGTAGACTTGAAGATGTCCACCGTACTCATAAAGACCACGTCCGAATTGTTGGGGTCAACGGCCAACCCCTGGTCATACCAGTTCTGGCCCCAGTCGCCAAAGCAGCCCTGCAAGCCGGTCACGCTGGAACGCTGCGTCCAGGTCGTGCCACCGTCGGTGGTGCGCCACACGCCCAACTGCCCGCGCGTGGGAATGGAGGCGACCTGGGCGTAGATGACGTTGGGATTGCTGGGGGCCATAGCCAGGTCAATCCGGCCGAGCGTATTGGTCGGGTACGGCACACCACCACCGGTGCCGGCCGGCCAACCACTGTTGAGCAGCGTCCAACTGGCCGGGCAGCCGGCGGCCGGTACGGTCGTCTTGTACACCCCGTTGGCCCCATTCTGATCCAGGTCGTATTGGACGGTGGTGGAGAAGCCGCGTGTGCCGACGGCCGCGTACAAGTCGGTACTCGTCCCATTGTCATTCACCAGCAGGCCGGTGATGTCCTGTCGCTGGTCGGTGAAGCTGTTGGTCAGGCACGGCCCGGTCCAGGTGTCGCCAGCGTCGTAGGAGAAATAGACGCCCGTTTTCGTGCCGACGATGACGTTGTCGCTGTTGCGTGGGTCAACCCGCACCTTGCCAATGGCCTGGTACTGGGGGAACTCGCCCGGCGGCTCCGGGTAATTGGGGGCAAATACGTCCGCCCCCAACACTGTCCAACTGGCCCCCTGGTCGGTACTCTTGAGGACGCCGGCCGCGCCAAAGGAGAACGAACCATAGCGCAGGTCGCCCGTCCCGGCGTAAACGGTGTTGTGGTCGCTGGGGTCAATCACCAGGTCGCCAATGGCAATGGTCGAGATGAGTGGGTCGTCCGTCACCGGCGACCACGTCGTCGCGCTGTTGCAGCAGTTAGTCGTCTTCCACACCCCGCCGCCATCGGAGCCGAGGTAGGCCACGTTGGTTTCCACCGGGTCAATGACCATGACGTTGGTGCGGCCGGCCACGTGACCATAGTTATAGCAACTCCAACAGCCATCGCTCTGCAAGGGGGCCGGTCCCAACGAGGTGAACTGGTTGGGGTCGAGGGCCAACGGCGAGGGGTTTTCCAGGCGGCTGTAAGTAACCTGTCCGGCCGGGATGCGCCGCTCCACCTGACGATCCTGCTCCCGCGCCGCCAACAGCCACCGTTGGTCAAACTGCCCCGTCGGGTAGGTGATGCGGGTGGCCCAATAATCACCCATCGAAAGTAGCATATCCCCTTCACTGGCCGGCTCCTCGCCCGGCTCGGCCGTATAACGCAGCCGCTCCACCCCGGTCAGCCCCAAACGGTCAGCCTGAGCTTCGCGGGCCAGTTGGCTTTCGGGCATCAATGTACCCGGCCGCCCCAACAGCCACACCCCCGCCACCAGCACTACCAGCAGCGAGGCGATTCGGACGTAACTTCCTAATCGTTTCACGTTCAATCTCCTTCTGTTAAGAAACCGAGTGTCTAAAATATCCCCTAATCCCCCAATCCCCGCAGAGTATCAAAACCAGCCTGCAACTGCTGGCGCACCTGAGCCGCGAAGCTCTCCGGCAAGCCAGCCATCTCACAAAATACAGTAAACGGGTCTAAGGTGTTGGCCTGCCACAACCAATCCGGCCGCAGCCAAAAACCAGGCAAAACAACCGAAGCCACCCGTTCGTCATCTTCCGTACCAAACAAGTCATATTCGCCCTCATCATTCAAGCGGAAGAAATCGGCTCTCTGCTTGCCAGGGCGCGGATCGATCACCCAATACTCCTGCACACCCACTTGCTGGTACTCGCGAAACTTCTCCAAACGGTCGCGCTGCACGCTCTCGGCCGAGACAATCTCCACAATCAGGTCCGGCGGCCCCACCAGCCGATCTTTGCTTATCCGATGGAGGTTCGCCTGAGCGACGAAGAAGATGTCCGGTTCGCGGGAGGAACGGCCGGAGCGCAGCAAGGCCTCAAACGGCGCAACGTGAACTTGACCCAGGTGAAACAAGTCTACAAAGTATCGTAACAGGAGGTGTAGAAACTCAAGCGTGAATTGATGAATTGGTTTAGTCGCCATGAAGATAAAAACCTCCCCATCTACCCATTCGGAATGGGTGTCCTCGTCGGCCCATTGTAGATACTCGGCGTAGCTCATCTTCGGCCGGGCAATGGCCCCATTGCCGGCCACAGCTTTTGGAGTTGTCGCAAGCGAATCCAGCACCACCTTACACCTCCCACACTATGTTTCTCGTCACAGAGGTACTCCTTCTCGGAGAATCACATCTCGCAGACCAGGTTGGCAGTCAGCCAGGTCAACCAGGTCAAAGCCTAAAGGGTGTCGCTTCACTCATCGCCACATAGCATACCTCACTCAGTAGGTGGTTGGCAAAAGCAAATTTCTCTTTCTCTGCGTACTCCGCGTCTTCGCGGTGAGCAGCAACAAAAAAGGACGAAAGACGGCCGCGACGACCATTTTCCGTCGTCCACCGTCCTTCGCCCTTCGTTGGTTCGACAGGATAAAACCCAATCCTGTCAATCTTGTTCATCCTGTCTATTACTTGACTTCCACCACAGCGCCGACCGCTTCCAGCTTGGCTTTGGCGTCGGCGGCGGCTTCCTTGCTCACCGCTTCCAGCAGTTTGTTGGGCGCGCCTTCGACGGCGTCTTTGGCTTCTTTCAGGCCCAGGTTGGTGAGGGTGCGGACGACCTTGATGACTTCGATCTTCTTGGGACCAATTTCCTTCAAGATCACGTCAAACTCGGT
>JBFMFT010000397.1:0-4999 GCA_040751925.1 Chloroflexota bacterium | reverse complement strand
CAACCCCAGCGGTCTGGACTGGCAGCGATTTGTGCTGGCGGTGGACGGCCGTGACGAGATGATCGGCTGTGGGCAGGTCAAGCCCCACCGCGATGGGTCGTGGGAGTTGGCCTCTATTGCGGTCGTGCCGGAATGGCGCGGCCGGGGGGTGGCGCGGGCTATCATCGAACACTTGATGGCGCGAGCTGACCCGCCACTCTGGCTGATGTGTAACTCGAAACTCATCCCCCTGTATGAGCGGTTTGGTTTTCGGGAGGTGAAGGAGACGGCCGCGATGCCGCCCTATTTCCGGCGGATCATTCACTTGGCCTCTCCCTTTTTTAGGTTGCTTCCGGCCGGGGAATATCTGGCCGTGATGGTCTGGTTTTCCCCCGTTCCATAATAAAGAAACTCACGGCGTACCCACTCACCCTCACCCCCTACCCCCTCTCCCTACCAGGGCGAGGGGAGGTATTCGTTCCCTCTCCCTCTGAGGGAGAGGGTTAGGGTGAGGGTGGGATCGTCTGAGCAAATACCTCACGACAAGATATTACGACGGATGAGGAAAGCGGAGCGGATTAGATGGACTGCTTTCATCGCCAGGGCAATTTGGTATTAAGGAAAGCCAGCTATGCTGCGACACGTCACAGCTATCATTTGATCATTGATGACGCGCCGGCCTGGGTCTGCGAACAGTGCTTGGTAACTATTCAGCAAGAAACCAGGTTTTTCCCTGGCAGAGCGTGATTGTTGGCAACAAAAAACCTGGTTTCTTTAGAGGGGGTTACCTGGTTTGATTATGCAACCCAAGTTCAATCTCTGGTTAGAAATAGAGGGGGAGGTGGTCCTGTCCATCTGGCGGGTGGAGTTGTTGCGGGCTATCGGGGAGACAGGTTCGATCAGTGGGGCGGCCGCCCGTCTCCACGTCCACTACCGCACTGCCTGGCAGAAGATTCACGAAATGGAGAGCCGCCTGGGGGTCAAACTGGTGGAGACCCAAACGGGCGGCCGGCGGGGGGGCGGCGCATCGCTCACGCCGGCCGCCTTAGATTACGTCGCCAAATTCACCCGTTACGCGGCCGAAGTCGAACAGGTTGCCAATAAACTCCATCAGGACATTTTTTGACGCGACGGGTACTCCTTGCTATAGTACCAGCCGTTATGATAATTTATCATAACGGCAGATTAGGCAAGGAGTTTCTCGATATGCGCTCTCTCAAGATTTTCGGTGTTCAACTGAGCCTGGCTCTCTGGCTGATCGCTTGCAGTCAGCGGGAGCCACACGTTTTGCGTTTGGCGACGACGACCAGCACAGAGGATTCTGGCTTGCTGGAAGCTATCTTGCCCGACTTTGAGGAGAGATTTAACGCCCGTGTGGACGTGGTAGCGGTGGGGACGGGGCAGGCTATCGCTCTGGGCGAGGCGGGCGACGCCGACGTGATCCTGGTGCACGCCCGCGCCAGAGAGGATGAGTTTGTTGCCAATGGGCATGGGCTGTATCGGGCCGACGTGATGTACAATGATTTTATCCTGGTGGGGTCGGCGGCCGACCCGGCGGCTATTCAGGGTAGGCAACTTGCCAGTGAAGCAATGGCCGAGATCGCGGCGGCTGGGGCGGCTTTTGCTTCACGTGGCGACGATAGCGGTACACACACGAAGGAGAAGCAGTTGTGGGAGGCGGCCGGGCTTACCCCCGACGCTTCTGTACCCTGGTACAAATCGTTGGGTCAGGGCATGGGCGATACCCTGTTATTTGCCAACGAGACGGGAGCTTACACTTTGACTGACCGAGGCACGTTTTTGTCCATGCAGGCCAGTTTGCCCAATTTGCAAATCCTGGTAGGCGGCAGCCAGATTAGCGAAAACAGCGACCCGGCCCTCTTGAACCCTTATGGGGTAATCCCGGTTAATCCAAACAAGGGGGACATTCAGGCGGAATTGGCGGAACAGTTTGTCAGGTGGTTGACCGCAGTGGAGACGCAGCAGAAGATTGGCGAATTTGGAGTGGCGCAGTACGGGCAGCCCCTTTTCTACCCTGATTCCGAAGCCTGGCGAACACGTTGATCGGCGAATCTTCACGAATCCACACGAATCCGCTATTATTCGGGTAATTGAGAGAAACCAGGTTTTATAGGAAAAACCTGGTTTCCAGTTGGTGTAATAGACCGATGGCCGTACTGATTCAGGCGTTGGTGGAGGCCTGGCGTCTGCTGTTAGGTGCGGATGCCGACTTGCTGCTCATTGTGGGGACGACTTTCCGCGTCACCGGCGGCGCGCTCCTGCTGGCGGCCGTCATTGGCCTGCCTATCGGCGTGGGTCTGGGCTTGCGGGAAAAGGCGCCGGCGGCGGGAGTGCTGCTCCCCCTCATTTATACGGGCATGGGGTTGCCACCGGTTGTGGTGGGGCTGGTTGTCTACCTGTTTCTCTCCAACCAGGGTGTGTTGGGATCGCTGCAATGGCTCTTTACCATCCAAGCCATGATCCTGGCCCAGACCGTTATTGCCCTGCCCCTGGTAGTGGGCTTGACTTTCACGGCCGTGCATAGCGTTGACCCTGGTCTGCGCCTACAAGTGCGGGCGTTGGGGGCCACGCCCTGGCAACTGGCCTGGGCTATTGTCAGCGAGGCGCGCCTGGGCGTATTGGCGGCCGTCGTCGCCGCCTTTGGCAGCGTCATTTCTGAGGTGGGAGCGGTGATGCTGGTGGGCGGGAATATCGAGGGCCAAACCCGCGTCTTGACGACGGCTATTGTCCTGGAAACCCGCCAGGGTCACTTTGCCCTGGCCCTGGCCCTGGGAGTCATCCTGTTGAGCCTGGCTTTTGTGGCTAACCTACTCCTCTACCACTGGCAAAGGCGGGGCGTAGCCAGGTGAGCCACCCGCATTACCAGCTTGAAGGTATTCGGCACAGTTACGGCGATGGCTGGCAACTGGCCCTGGATCACCTGAACATCGAGCGGGGGGCGATCGTGGCGATTGTGGGACCGAGCGGGGCAGGCAAGAGTACCCTGCTGCGTCTACTTGGCTTTCTGGAGCGGCCGCTGGCCGGCAAAATTGCCTTCGCCGGCCGTTGGCTGGACGATGCCCCATCGCTGGCGGTGCGACGCCAGGTGACGATGGTTTTTCAGCGGCCGTACCTCTTGAGCCGCAGCGTGGCGGCCAACGTTGAGTATGGACTATCCCTGCGTGGCGAGAGACCCTCCCCCGAGATCGTTCACGAATGGCTGGATCGCCTGGGATTGGCGAGTCTGGCCCGGCGGCCGGCTGGCAAACTATCGGCCGGCGAAGCGCAACGGGTGGCCCTGGCCCGCGCCCTGGCCGTCCGGCCGCCAGTGTTATTGCTGGATGAACCAACGGCCAACCTGGACCCCTACAACGTCGGTCTCATTGAGGAGGTTGTCCGTCAGGAGAACGAGCGGCGCGGCACGACCATTGTCATGGTCACCCACAACGTTTTCCAGGCGCGGCGGCTGGCCGGCCGGGTGGCCCTCTTGTGGCAGGGCCGGCTGGTTGAGGTGGGGGAGACAGGGGCTTTCTTTGAGCGGCCGCAAGACCCGCGCACGGCCGCTTTTGTGCGGGGCGAATTGGTCTATTAGCCAGGGGCAAATTTTCAAGTTTTCGGAAACCCGCCCGGTTGGGTATAATGGGTGATAAACTGGTTGTTCGTCACCGCCCCTGGCGCGGCCGTCGAACGTGCCTGGTTGGGAGAAGAAACTTGGACAAAACATGGGTCAAAATGGCGCGCTGGCTGGTGGTGGTAGCCATGCCCTTTTTTCTGGGCTTCACCACCATCCGGCTGATTATCAGTGACTTCTATCCGCGCTACGAGTACGCCAAAGCGAATTTTCCGGCCGACGGGGAATGGACGCCGGCGCAGCGGTTGGAACTGACGTTGGTGGCGGTGGATTACCTGGCCCGGCCGCAGCCGGCCGAGCAGGTCATCTACCTGCTGGAAGAGCAGCGTAAACCTGGCACAGAGCAACCGTTGTACGATGAGCGGGAAATCAGCCACATGGTGGACGTGAAGCGAGTAACCGACGTTATCCGGCGTCTGAGTTGGCTGGCGACGGCCGTAGTGGTGGGTGGGTTGGCTGTGCTTTTGGCGCGCCCATCCCGGCGGCCGGCCGCTTACCAGGCAATATGGAGTGGCGGGCTGGCGACGACGCTTCTCCTCCTCTTCCTGGCCCTTTTTATTGCCATTGGCTGGAGCGTTTTCTTCGTACAATTCCACCAATTGCTCTTTCCGCCCGGCACGTGGACGTTCGCCTACACCGATTCCCTGATTCGCCTCTTCCCGGAGAAGTTCTGGTTTGACCTGGGTATTCTCTTGAGTGTTTCCACGCTGGTCGAAGGACTGGTGGTGGCGGCCGTTGGCTATCTTCTACAACGGTAATTGGTAACGGGTAATGGGTAATTACCCATTACCCGTACCTGGCGAAAGGTAAAACGTAAGGAAATACGGGTAGACTGTTAAGGTCATCTGGTTCTAATCTATGGGCTGGCGTTGGCTGCGTTATCTAGGTGTTGTCTTCATTTTGGCGTTAGCCACTTATGGCGCGCTTAGTTTTTGGCCGCTACTCACGCCTCTGTTGGGGCCGGCTTTGCCGACGGCCGCGCCAACGGCCGCTCTGGTTGACGTTCCTGGTTTGGTTCTGGACATCCCAGACCGGCCTATCGGCCAGATTCCTATTCCGACTAACGTGGAGCCATTGCCAACCATTTCTGGGGCGACCATTGCATTGGTGCGTCCCAATCCTGGGGCCCAGTACCTTTTGAGTGACTTTCTGGCCTTTGTCTGGCGGTGGCCGCAGCCCCTGGCCGCCGGTCAGTGGTTTACCTTATACGTGCAGGCCGGTGACCAGGAGTTTGCCGCTGGTCTGGTGACGACGGCTGTCAGCCAGGATTTTTACGCTTTGCAGATCATCGCCAACCAGGTGGCGGCGGCCGATGGCGTCTATTACTGGCAGGTTCGCCTGGAAGACGCGGCGACCGGGGCCACCCTGGGTTATAGCCCCATCTGGTCT
>JBFMFT010000396.1:0-5045 GCA_040751925.1 Chloroflexota bacterium | reverse complement strand
ACCACCGGCAACTTCAATACGTGGATAAAGGGATGGTTCGGGCCGCTCCCTCCCACCAGGGGATAGATGACCGGCGGCCGGCCGTACACCCGCGTCGCCGTCGCAATTGCCAACTCCACGAAAGGATGGTCGGGGTCGGTGCGGGCCGGCCGCGTACCACCCAGGTAGGTGATAGCCACGTCCTCGAACCCCTGGGCGTCCAGGTGCGTCCGCAGCTTTGCCAGCACTTCCTCTGGCGTCTGGTCGGGGACGAGGCGGAAGTCTACTTTGGCCGCGGCTTTGGCCGGCAACACCGTCTTGGAACCGGGCCCCTGGTAGCCAGAGTCCAGACCGCAGATGGTACAGGTCGGCTCAAAGACGGCCGCCCGCCGCAGTTCCACCCCTCCCGTCAATCCCTTGAGAAAGCCTCTTAGCCCGTACATGGCTTGGAGAACGTCGGCCTCCTCGGGCAAGGCGGCTAACAGGGCCAGGTCGCGCTCGGACGGCGGCCGCACGTGGTCATAAAACCCTGGTATCTGGATCCGTTCCTGGCTATCCTTGAGGGAGTTCAAGGCCCACACCAGCCGCCAGGCGGCGTTGGGGAAGATAGAACCGGCCAGGCCCGAGTGAGCGTCCTGGCTGGCCGTCGCCACCGAGAGTTCCACGTAGCAGATGCCACGCATCCCCAGGTATTGGGTAGACGCGCCAGTGTGGTCTACGCCGCCAAACTCCCAGACGCAGGCGTCGGCCGCCAGCCTCTCCTGGTGTTGCTCGATGAACGGGCCAATGTTGGGGCTGCCCAACTCCTCCTCGCCCTCGACGACAAACTTGACGTGGCATGGCAATTCGCCCAGGATGGTGCGGACGGCTTCGACGGCGGCCAGACGGGCTACGACGTGTCCCTTGTCGTCGGCCGCTCCCCGCGCATAGAGATTATCGCCTCGCCGCGTTAGCTCGAACGGCGGCGATTCCCACAGCTCCAATGGCTCCGGCGGCTGCACGTCGTAGTGGACGTAGAAGAGAAGCGTCTTAGCCAGGCCCATTGCCCCTTCAGAAGAGCGACGCGCCTCGCCAAAAACGATTGGATGGCCGGCCGTCGGCAACACCTCCGCTTCATAACCCTTCTCCTGAAGCATGGTGGCGACGAGTTGAGCGCACTCCTGGATGCCCAGGTTTTGCGCCGACACACTGGGCTGGTTGCACAGCCGGGCCAGGTCAGCCACGAAGTTGTCCAGGTGTTGGTCAATGTAGGTGTCTATTTGGGAAAGTATTTCGCTGTTCATATCAGTCTGTGGCGTGAAACGTGAAAGGTGAAATGATCTTCTCACGTTTCACGTTTCACGCTTCCCGAATATGCCCGTCACCCATGCACACCCATTTATAGGTGGTCAGTTCTTCCAGGCCCATGGGGCCGCGGGCGTGGAGCTTTTGAGTGCTAACGGCCACTTCCGCCCCCAGGCCAAATTGCCCACCGTCGTTGAAGCGGGTACTGGCGTTGACGAAGACGGCCGCCGAATTGACCTCGTTGACAAAGCGGCCGGCGTTGGCCCAGTTGTTGGTCAAAATGCTGTCTGAGTGTTCCGTGCTGTGGGTTTGGATATGTTCAATGGCTTCGTCCAGGCCGTCTATGACCTTGACCCCCAGGATGAGAGCCAGCCACTCCTGGTCGAAATCCTCTGGCCCGGCCGGGACCGCCTTCGCCCCATGGCCATTGGCCTGCAAGATGGTTAGCGCGTCGGCGTCGGCTCGCAACTCCACCCCGGAACGACTGAGGCGGGCGGCCATAGCTGGCAGGAAGTCGGCCGCCACCTTCCGGTTCACCAGAACAGTGTCCAGGGCATTGCACACACTGGGGCGTTGGACTTTGGCGTTCTCCACGATGTCTACCGCCTTGTCTAAATCTGCGCTGTCGTCCACGTAGACGTGGCAGATACCGATGCCGCCGGTGATGACCGGAATGGAGCTTTGCTCGCGGCATAACTTGTGCAGGGCGGCGCCGCCACGCGGGATAATCATGTCCACGTACTGGTCCAGACGTAGGAGTTGGGCGACCAGGGCGCGGTCGGGGTTGTCCACGTATTGTACGGCCGCCAGGGGCAAGCCTTCTCGCTCCAGGGCAGCCTGGATGACGTTGACCAGGGCCAGGTTGCTGCGGAGGGTCTCGCTACCCCCACGCAAGATGACGGCGTTGCCCGTCTTCAGGCAGAGGGTGGCAATGTCTATGGTGACGTTCGGCCGCGCCTCGTAAATGACACCCAGCACGCCAATCGGAATGCGTCGCTTGCTCAGGCGCAAGCCATTGGGCAGCACGCGGCCGACGATCTCCCCACCCACCGGATCAGGCAAACCGGCTACGTGGCGAGTATCGGCGGCCAGTCCGGCCAGCCGCTTTTCGTTCAGCAGTAGGCGGTCTAGCAGGGCTGGCGTGAGGCCCCTGGCCCGGCCGTCCTCGATGTCCAGCGCGTTCTGGGCCAGGATCACGGCCGCTTGCGCCTCCAATTCCTCGGCGATAGTCAACAAGGCCTGGTTCTTCTGGCGCGTCGTCAAGGTCGCCAGCTTCCGGCTGGCCGCCTTGGCCGCTTGACCCATAGCCATCAAGTCAGTCATAGAGATTATCTCCTCGTTGGTAATTGGTGATTGGCAATTGGTAATTACGACTTACCCCTTACCAATTACAACAAAATCAGGTCGTTGCGGTGGGTCACCACCGGGCCATATTCGTAGCCCAGCCGTTCGGCGATTTCGTGGGATTGGCAGCCGGCGATGCGGCCGAGGTCGTAGCTGGAATAGCGGACGATACCCCGCGCCAACTCGCCGCGATCAGGCTTGAGGATAGTTACGGTGTCGCCGCGCTCGAAAATCCCTTCCACGGCCAGGATGCCGGCTGGCAGCAGGCTGCGGCCGTGTCCCTTCAGGGCGCGGACAGCCCCCTCGTCTACCAGCAGGCGGCCGGCCGGTTTGGGCCCAGCCAATATCCACCGCTTGCGGCTTTCCAGGGGGTTGTCCAGGGCCGGGAAGCGCGTCCCCACCGCTTCGCCGCCGGCGGCGCGGGCGATGACGTTTGGCGTATGACCGGAGGCAATCACCACGTCGGCCCCGGCCCGCCGGGCTACGTCGGCCGCCTGCAACTTGGTGGCCATGCCGCCCACGCCCAGACCGCTCACACTACCACCGGCCAGGCTCCGCAGCGTTTCGTCAATGTGCGTCACTTCGGGAATCAGTTGGGCCTGGGGGTTGGTGCGCGGGTCGGCCGTAAACAGCCCTGGCTGGTCGGTCAACAGGAGCAACAAATCCGCTTCGGCCAGGATCGTGACCAGGGCCGACAGGTTATCATTGTCGCCCACGCGGATTTCTTCGGTGGCTACCGCGTCGTTTTCGTTGATAATGGGGATAATGCGGTGTTCCAGGAGGGTCTGCACCGTGTCGCGGGCGTTCAAGAAGCGACGGCGGTTTTCTACGTCAGCTCTGGTCAGCAAAATCTGGCCGACGTGGATGCCATAGATCTCAAAGAACCGCTCCCAGGTCATCATAATCCGGCTCTGGCCGACGGCCGCCAACATCTGCTTACTGGTCAGCGTGGGCGGCAACTTGGGGTGGCCCAGGCGGTCGCGGCCGGCCACAATTGCCCCCGAAGTGCAGACAATCAGGCTACGGCCGTTCCGGTACAATTCGGCGCACTGCCGCACCAGTTCGACGATGTGGGGCAAGTCCAGCCGGGTTGTCCCCCCTGTCAAGACACTGGTGCCAACTTTCACGACCATTCGATCATACATGATAGGAGGAAGTATATGCGTTCGGCCGCCCTCTGGCAACACCCCCCTTGAAAAAAACCCCGTAGGTTTCAGAAAACCTACGGGGTTTCTTCCTGCGAAAATCCGCGTCCAACCGCGTTATCCGCGTCCTAATTCTGGGAAGGGGTGGTGTCTACCACACTGTTATCGCTGCCGAACTCGTTGGGCCAATAGGCGTCGGCTGCTTCGTCATTCTCCCACACGTTGCCATCCAGCAGGTAGCGGAATTGGAACTGACCGTTCTTGGGCAGGCGAACCTTGGCGCGGAAAGCGCCGCCTTTCTTCGGCTGCTTCATCGCCACCGGCCGCCACTCATTGGTTTCACAGACCAGGGCTGCTTCTTGCACTCCTTCCCGCTCCAGCTCGAAAGTGACTTCGCACTCTTCGGCAGTCTTGAGATATTTCTTAGTCAACATGTTTTCTTTCTCCTTATACGCAACGCAGAAGGCCGCTGGGAAGGCGGCCGTTCGAGTCTCGTCAATTTCTAAACGTCACAGTTGGGCATGGCCCAAAAATCGGCCGGATTATAACGACAATTCCTGAACTGTCAAAAACCACCGAGCAAACATCCGACGTTTGCCAAACGTCGGATGTTTCTCTACGAGGGTTTGACGGTAAAACTCCCTTCCAGACCTCTCGTAGAATCTGGCCCGATCCAAACCTGGAAATCGCCTGGCTCCACCGTGTAACGCATATCCCGGCCGGTGAAACCCAACTCGCTGGTAGGAATCTCGAAGCGGACGGAACGCTGCTCCCCCGGCTGGAGAGTGACTTTCTGGAAGCCTTTCAACTCCTTGACCGGCCGGGTGACACTGCCCACCAGATCGCGCACGTATAGCTGCGCTACTTCTGATCCCGGCCGATTACCCGTGTTAGTCACCGTTGCTGATACCACCAGGGTATCAGCCATTGCCAGGCAAGGTTGGGCAATGTGCAGATCGGAATAGTCGAATTGGGTGTAACTCAGGCCAAAGCCAAAGGGGAAGAGGGGGGAATTGGGTTCATCTAAATAGACGGATTTGAAGGCTTCGGCGAATTGCCTTGTTCCGGCTTCCGAGGCGGGCCGCCCCGTGTTTTTGTGGGCGTAGTAGATGGGAATTTGTCCCTCCGACCGGGGCCAACTGGCGGTCAGCTTGCCGGAAGGGTTGGTCGCGCCGAAGAGAATGTCGGCGACCGCCCGCCCCGCCCGGATGCCGCCGTGCCAGGCGGCCAGCAACGCTTTCGCCTGTCCAGCCAGGCGGGGAATGACCAGTGGACGGCCGCTCATCAGCACAC
>JBFMFT010000395.1:0-5062 GCA_040751925.1 Chloroflexota bacterium | reverse complement strand
GCAGGGGAGCAGGGGCGAGGGCGGCTGGTTGATGGTGGAGGAGGTGAAGGCGGCGAAGGTGTATGGCGGATTGGAGGTGGAGACGGTTCTCGACCCGCGCGCCCAACCGTTCTTGTACGATCACCAAATGGATGGCACGCCCATCTTGCCCGGGGTGATGGGGACGGAGGCGTTCGCCGAAGTGGCGGCCGCGTTGGCCCCAGGCTACCGGCTGGCGGCCGTCGAAAATGAACAGTTTCACCTACCCTTTAAGTTCTACCGCCAGCAACCAGACATTCTCTATCTGAACGTGTGGGCCGAACCGACGGCCGACGGTGAATTGGTAGCCCACACCACGCTGCGCTCCCTGCGCTTACCGGCCAAACCAGGCCTGCCCGTGCAAGAGAAGCTCCACTTCACGGCCGACGTGCGCCTGACCCGCGCCGGGGTGGAGCCAACCAGTACGGGCGAGGCAAGCGGGGAGAAAGCAATTCTGGCCCCTGAATCGGGCCGCCCGCTGGCCTCGCCCCTACCGGCAGCCGAGGCGATGCCCATTACGGCCGAAGAAATCTATCGCATCTACTTCCATGGCCCGGCCTACCAGGTGTTGGAGCGAGTACAGGTGGAGGGTGAGCGGGCGATTGGCCTGATGGCCGCCGATTTGCCACCGGATACGGCTCCGGCCGAGGCCAACCTGCTCATGGCCCCACGCCTGATTGAATTGTGTTTCCAGACGGCCGGCATCTGGCAGATTAAAACGAAAGGGGTGATGGCCTTGCCAATGGCCCTCCAGTCTGTCACCACGTACCGGCAGCTAGAGGAGGCGGACGGCCGGCGGTTGTACGCGGTCGTGCAGGCCATAAACGGCGGCGCATCCTTTGACGCCCAGGTGGTAGACGAGACGGGCGCGATCTATGTCACCCTGACTGGCTACCGCACAATTGCCCTGGAAGGCAGCGTAACCTTATGAGGCTTAAGCGGGGATTGGGGGATTTTGAGAACCAATCCCTTAATCCCCGCCCTTTTTAGTGGGGGTTTAGCAAACGATTCCCATTGAAGTGGATCAGGTGGGTCGGCCGGTCGGCGATCCACACTTCTGTCTCCCAGGCGATATCCAACAGGAAGTTCTTGAAGGTATTGAAATCAGGGAAGGCGGTGACGAAAATGGCGGCGGCCGGGCAACCCTTTAGTAGCTTTTGTAATTCCACGTAACGCTTGGGTGAGATGGGACCGTGCGAGGTGACGGCTTCGATCAGATAAAGCCAGTTCTGTCTTTCGTCGTGCAAGACCACGTCTGCCAACTTATCGTGACTGGTGAAGCTGATCCCCATCTGTTCCAGTCGAGCCACGTCAATGTGCAGCGTCTTGTTAGCTGCATCACCCACGTATAAAACGCTGGCTCCTGGCGCAAAACGAGGGCCAAACTCCTCGATAATCGCTGCCTGTAGCTCGTTATGCGCCCCAGGCGATAGGTGATACTCGACGCCATTTCCCAGGATCAGCGGTACCTTGTGCTGTTCACGCTGCCGTCGGTAGGTCTCGATGAGAGCGCGTTGGCTTTCCAGAAACGCCTGGGCTGCATCAGGCCAGGCTCCAGAGCCGTAAGCTCGAATAGTGTCCAGAGCTGATTGTGATAAAGCGTAGTGGGTTCGTGGACTGTTGGTGGCCAAAGTCGGGTCGTCGGGGTTTAGCTCCACCAGACCAGCCTGCATGAATTGATGAACAACCTGCCGGCGGATCGTTTCACGGGTGTTTTCAGCGTACTGGCGATCATAACGCACCCCTATCTCTAGCAGTACATCGTGAATCCGCAGGCTGCGACGTTGAGCCTGCGCCCAGTGTGTATCTTCCGATAATTCTGCCAGTACCAGCAGCGTCAACGCGGCCATTTCATTTTGCTGTGGCTTGGGTAAGCCCAGTGATTTGAGGATGTCTTGAGCTTCTTGGATTTTACCCATGGTATATCTCGTCTCATTAAAGGTGGGGAAATCGGCCGGCAGGTAATTGGTCTCGCGCAACATGGCAAAGACGGTTTCGTTGAGGATGGCAAGAGGAATAGTTGCCACTCGACGGCCGATGCTCTGGATAACAGTGACAGGTGGCAGTGGCAAGGCCCGCAGTTCGGCCGCGTTGACCTGGGTGTTGCCGTTGCAGATGCGAAAATAGCGATCCAGTAGCGTGCTGTTCAACAAGGCTGACAGCCCTAACGCCTCCTCCGGCATCAGTTCACCCGGCCGCCGGTAAATCACGTTCAGGTGATTTTCCAGACCAACCGCGTCATACGGATAGTCTGAGCGCAAGAAAGGTGCGGCCGTCAGACGCCGCCGTTCTTCTTTGGCGCTGAATCGCCTGAGTAGGACGTAGTTAGCGGCCGGGAGAAGCAAATCCTTCCTGGCTGCTTCTCTGGCAATCGCCTGGGGTTTATTGCTCTGCGCCACAGGCCATTCGACGCGTTGAGGGCTGACGTGCTGCATCCACACGAGAGGAACAGCCTGCTGTTGGTCTATTGCCTCCGTTTCGCGCAGGAAATTCTGTGCCCGAAAAGGCACTACGCGGCCCGTCGAAACGCGCCAACCCAACTGGGCCAGTGAACAGGGCCAGGCATCCATCACGTCCAAAATACTTTGGTCCAACTCTGTCACCGGCAATCGCAGGGAGACCAGGCCATTGTTCTTACCTAGAAATTGCGCTGCTGGAATCTGGTGGGATACGAGGCTTCGCTGTAAATTGGCTGCTCCTGGCGAGGCTGAAATCGTAAGGAATGACTGGTCAGTAGTCGCCGCTGGCCGTTGGCGAACGACCATAATAACGTTTTCTTGCAGCACATCGTCGGCTTGAAAAGTATCTTCGCGCGACTCAAACAGGTGAACGTGGGTCGGGGTGACCTGTCTTAGCAGTTCGCGGCGGAATTGGGCAAAGTAAGCGCCGGAGCAGAAACTACGCGGCACGATAAAGCAGGCCACACCGTTGGCCGCCAGCAATCTGACACTGAGGGCCATGAAAAGGGTGTAGATATTGGTATGGCCGGCCGCGATCCGGGCGTGAGGGTCTTGCGTGTTGAGCTTGAAATAGGGTGGGTTGGCAATGATCGCCTCGTAACAATAGGCGGCCGGCCGGCTAACCCCGTTTCTCGGAAACAGGGGCAGTTGCGGCAGCGGGGTTTGGGCCAGCGCAAAGTCGGCCTGGAAGACGTTGGCTTGAACGCGGATACCATGAGTAGCGGCATAAACGGTCGCAGTAGCCAGTGCTTCACGGGCGGCCGAGGCGAATTCTGCGTCAATCTCGTACCCTGCGATGATCAATTCAGTCGGATAACCAGCCCGAACCACCTGCTCAATCAAGGCGCAAGCCAGCACGCCGGAGCCAATGGCCGGGTCAAGCACCCGGCCGCCCTGGGGCAATGACCCCAACCACCTGGACATGAAGCGGGCGACGGCCGGGGGTGTCAAATACTGGCCTAATGCCTTTCGTCGCTGCTCGCTGCGCCCCCTCAAGATTTGACGACCCAACTCATAGCTGTAGGCTACCAGGTCATCACCAGGGGGCTTAACGGCCTGAACTTTCTGGACGGTTGAGGCAGTGGAGGATATACCTGACTCGTAGCCTGCCTGGTCTAGCATATCTCCTATTATCTGGTGCTTAGGATGAGATGGCAAGGTGAAACCGGCCGCACTCCCCTCCTGAGCATCCACCAAGCGGGTGCGCCGCCACTTTTCTAGCCGTGCAGCTAACGATGGATTTCTAGTTGATAGTGGGCCGGTTCGAGGGTCATCGGCGCGGCCGCCGCCACGATAACAATGGACCGGCCGCCTTTAGCGGCCAGGGCAAGGGGCAGCGAAAGGGTTTGGTCGTCGTTCAGGGTTAGAGCCGTGACCTGCGGCCGTCCATTGGGGAAGGTGATCAACTGTAGATACCAGGGTTGGGGGATGGCCGCCGGTACACGGCTGAAGCCTTCGGCCGTCCAGCCACCCGCGTCCGTTTCCGCGTCGTCGTAAAAGCCAATTTCGGGGACGGCGATATTATCCAACGCCAGGCCGCCGTAGGTTAGGATGGGGTCGGTGACGACCTCGAAACGCAGCAAGGCCACTTGCCCGCTGAAGGGGGTCAGGTCTATCGTTTCTTCTTGCCACTGCTGGCGGCGGTCGCTGTAAAAGCGTTCGGTTAGGGCTATGCCAGATGGGTCGTCTTCCGGCCGCTGGCCCTGCATATTGTCCGCCGCCAGACCCTGCCAGGTGTGGCCGCCATCGGCCGACAGCGACACGTAGGCAAAATCATACCCCTGCTCAATGTCCTGGTACACGTGGTAAGTCAAAGTAGCCTGGGCAACTCCGCGCAAATCGAGTGAACGGGTCAGGCGGGGATTGCTGTAATTGGCCCGGCCGCTCCACCACAGCCAGTTGCCTGAAACCGGCTGCGTGTCGAGCAGGGGTACCTCTGGGTTGCCCCTAAAGGTCAGGGTCACATCGTCGCCGCCGGATAGCTCATAGGTGTCGGCGGCGTATTGGTGGACAGTCGTCTCGAAGACGGCCGGCCATTGGTCAACCTGGGTCATGGCAACGGTATCTACTTCGATACCATCCAGCCGGTAGTCGGCCGGGGCCTGGGGATGGTCGTGCAAGGCCAGGGTCGCCAGCCAGTCCAGCCATAAGGAGTGACGATCCCAACTCTGGCCGTTGGCGGCGGCGAGTTCGTCCAGAGCGAGCAGGCCATCGGCCGGGCTGGTGGCGAAGGCGCGGTAAAGGTCAGCTCCCAGGCGGTTATAGAGGTAGTGATTGAACAGATAGCCTTGACCGTAATGGGCGTCGGGGGTGTCGGCCGACCAATGGTTCAATTGCTGGTCTGGGTCGTCCAGGAATTGGCCGGCCCGCCACCAGGCGTCGTCGGGGTAGCCATTCAGGACTTCAGCTAAGACGGCCGAGCCTTCCACCTCCCAGTCGGCGTCGTTGCGGTCGTAACGGTCTTCGATCATGTGGCGAAATTCGTGGGCCAAGACGTTGGCGTAATAAGCCGTGCCAAAATAATCCACGTTCATCACGAACATCTCTCGTTGGTTCGATTGGGGTTGGACGGCCGTTGGCAACAC
>JBFMFT010000394.1:0-5068 GCA_040751925.1 Chloroflexota bacterium | reverse complement strand
GCGGACTCTACGTTCGTCCCGGCCCTGTCATTACGGTGACCCAGACCTCGATTAGTGGCAATAGCTTCAGCGGCCTCGGTGGCTACGGTGGCGGCATCTATCTCCTGTGTGGATATATGACCATCCGGGAGAGTACCATCGAAGGTAACACCGCAACCACTGGTAGCACTTCTTACGGGGGCGGCATTGACGCGGGGGGAACTTTGACGCTGACCAATAGTACGGTGAGCGCCAACCAGGCCAACCAAGGAGGGGGAATTAACTTCTCTTCCTGCGGTGCAGTAGTGCTAACCAACTCCACCATTGCTAACAACACGGCCACGTCCGGCGGTGGCATTCAGGACCAACAGTATTACGGGGGAAGCCTGACTCTGAAGAACAGCGTCGTCGCCGATAACAGCGGTGGTAACTGTGTAAACTTTGGCGAGGTTCATTCGGCCGGCTACAATCTGGACAGTGGGAATACCTGCGGTTTTACCAACCCTGGCGATCTCATCAACACCGACCCGCTGCTGGGTCCCCTCCAGGATAATGGCGGTCCTACCTGGACACACGCCTTGCTGGAAGGCAGTCCGGCCGTTGACGCGGCCGATAACGTGGGCTGTCCGACGATAGATCAACGCGGGATCAGCCGGCCGCAAGACGGCGACGGCGATGGCAGCGCAGTTTGCGACATAGGTGCTTTTGAACACCCGCCAACTGCCCACCAACTCCATCTCCCGGCCGTGATGAACCAGGCGACGCGGCCGGGTGCTGGTCCTCGTTGGCGGTGAGCGTAGCCCTAAACCCCGTAGGTCGCCGCGACCTACGGGGTTTGTCATTAGGAGAATTTGTCGTGACAAGAATGAGCCAGATACGTTTCCTGTTCTTGATAGCTGTAATGGCCGTCCTGGTGGCTCAAGCCGGGGCGAGTGTCGAGTCCATCACCCTCGACGGGTTGCGCGAGACAGACTACGGCAGCCCCCAAACCACCGACCCGGCCGGCGACCTGGCCCGGCCGGGCCCCGGCGACTGGTCTGGCACTGCCTGGGCCGACCTGACCGCCCTTTATCTCTATCACGACAGTTCCTACCTGTACCTCTACGCCGACCTGCCCGCCTACAGCCAGGCCGGTTCCAGCGGCCAGATCGGGCTGCTCATTGACGTAGGAAGTACAGCGGCCGGCGGCCCGGCCGACCCCTGGCTCAACGCCATCACCTTCAACCATGCCAACAAGCCAGAGTTTGCCATCAGGGGCAATATCCCTGGGATGCCCAACAACCCACCGGATGACAACAACGGCTGGACAGAATTGCGTACCTGGCTCGGTTCGGCCTGGAGCGCGGGCGGCGTCAATTGGGGCGGCATCACCGGCGGCGGCCAGGTTGGGACGAAGATTGCCTACGCCGATAGCCACGGCGTCGAGTTCCGCATCCCCCTCAGCGATTTGGGCCTCAGCCTGGGCCAGACCCTCAACGTCCAGTTCTTCGCCACCCAGAGTGGTTCGACCAAAGGGGCTTTCGACACCTTGCCCACCGATGACCAGTCCACCGGCTGGGACGACCCCACCACCCTCAGCCAGTGGGTGACTTATACGCTAGGTAACGGCACAGCCACGCCCACCAGCGCCAGCACACCCACGCCCAGCCAGACGCCCACCCTGACGCCCATCGCTACTTCTACGCCCACCCCTGGCGGCCCGGTCTGTGCGGGCGCGGCCGTCGGCGACGCCCTCATCAACACCACCGCTATCTACCACGACAGCACCGACCTGGCCTATCGGGACCCCCTGGGTTCGATTGAGCCGGATGGCTCGGCCGCCCTACGTCTGCGCCTCTGCGAGAATGACGTAGAGCAGGTGGAGGTGATGGTCTGGCTGACGGGCGATCCCCTTGATGACCCGTCGTTTATCTATCCGGCCGCCGTTGTCGCCCACGACCCCAGCGGCCCTTATAGCACCTGGGAGGCGGTTGTGCCTGGCCCTGGCCTGGTCATTGACCAGTGGTACCAATTCCGCGTGACCGACGGCGGCCGGGTAGGGTATTACCACGTCCTCTCGGGCAGCGGCAACAGCGGCCCCGGCGCGTGGAGCGATAGCCTGCTCGACCTCTCCTGGAAACTAGGCACCATTCCGCCGCCGCCCCAGGATTACACCGTGCCCAGTTGGATGCAGGACGCCGTCATCTACCAGGTCTTCCCCGACCGCTTCCGCAACGGCAACCCGGCCAATGACCCGATGAGCGGCCGTCTTATCTATGGTCCAACCACCTGCAATGGCTATCCCTTTGGCGGCGCGCCGGAGTGCGTGGTGGAATTGCGGACGGACTGGCTTGACCTGCCGCGCAACCCCGGCTATGGCCTCGATTTCTTTGGCGGCGATTTGCAGGGGGTCATAGACAAGCTACCCTACCTGGCCGACCTGGGCATCAACGTCCTCTACCTCAACCCCATCTTCGAAGCCTCCTCCAATCACGGCTACGACACCAACGACTATTACAACGTGCGGGCCTATTTTGGCGACAATGCCCTATTCGACACCCTCATCGCCCAGGCCAACAGCTACGGCATACGGATCATTCTCGACGGGGTCTTCAACCACACGGGTTCGGATAGTAAGTATATAGATGGCTACGGCCGCAATCGCTGGCCGCTTGATACGGGGGCCTGCGAAGCGGCCGCCTCCCCCTACCGCCCCTGGTTCAAGAGTGGCAATCACGGCCGCGACGCCTGCGACGGCGGGTGGGGCTGGCAGGGCTGGTACGGCTTCGAGACCATCCCCGAACTGCTGGAAATAGACGCCGTCAAGGACTTCTTCTTTCGCGGCGGCAGCCCCCAAAGCCCGGCCGCCGTCTCCGTCACCGAGTATTGGCTAGACAAGGGCATCGCCGGCTGGCGTTTCGACGTAGCCCAGGACATCAGTCACACCTGGTGGCAGGAGATGAGGCTCTACCTCAAGACCGTCTATGGCAGCGACGACGTGCTGATGTTGGGCGAAGTGACCGGCGGCTGCGATTGGGGGCTATACCAGAGCTACGTCAACCAGAACGAACTGGACTCGGTGATGAACTACTGCTTCCGCGATTGGGCGGTCAGCTTCGCCAACGGCAACGCCCCTAGCAGCTTCGATAGCTCCTTCAACAGCTTCCGCGCCCTGTTTCCCCCTTCTCCCTGGCAGGCGATGATGAACCTGGTGGACAGCCACGATTCGACGCGGGTCTTGAACCTCCTGGGTGAGAACAAGGATCGCCTGAAGCTACTGGTCATCCTGCAAATGACCCTCCCTGGCGCGCCCTCGGTCTATTACGGCGACGAAGTGGGTCTCTCCGGCGGCGGCGACCCCGACAACCGGCGGACTTACCCCTGGGCGGACCTGGGCGGCAATCCCGACCTGGCCTTGTTCGACCACTACAAGACGCTCATCGCTATCCGGCGGGCGCACAGCGCGTTACGGGGCGGGGACATGGCGACGCTCCTGGTTAGCGACGCCAACCACCTGTACAGCTACTATCGTTGGGACGAGACGGAACAGGTCGTGGTGGCCCTGAACAACGGCACATCGGCCGCCACCGCCGCCATTCCCGTCTCCACCTACTTGCCCGATGGCGCAACCTTGACCGACGCCCTCAACGGCGGCAGCTACACGGTCAGTGGCGGCCTGTTGGCTGTGCCTCTAGCCGCCCAGTGGGGAGCCATCCTGGTCAGCCAGACGGCTCCCACCCCTACGCCTACTTTTACACCTACTCCGACACCGACCTTCACCCCCACGCCCACCCTGACCCCGACGCCAACCCCGGCCGCCAACGTCGTGGTCAACGGCGACTTCGAGAGTGGACCGGGGGTGGGCTGGACGGAGTATTCCAACAGCGGCCGTGAACTGATCACCACCACCCGGCCGCACACTGGTCTCTACAGCGCGTCGGAATGTGGCCTGAACAGTTGCACCGAGTACGTCGAGCAGACGGTGACGATCCCCACCAACGGTCGCCTCACCTATTGGTGGTATATGACCAGCCAGGAAGGGGCGACGGCCGCCCGCGACCTCTTGCGTGTCCAACTCTACCGGCCGGACGGCACGCTCATCACCACCTTACGCACCTGGAGTAACCGCAGCCCCCGCGACGCCTGGCAGCAGGATAGCATCAACCTGGCGGCCGGGGCTGGTCAGATCGTCCGCCTACGCTTCACCACCGTTACCAACGCTACCCGGCCGACCACCTTTTATATAGACGACGCTACGCTCAGTCCGTGACGGGAAATAGAACGCGGATAGGCGCGGATGGCGCGGATTTTCGCTGATTTTTATGACAATCCACCCTCACCCCCTATCCCCTCTCCCTACCAGGGCGCGGGGAGGCGTCTGTCCTCTCGCCCTATTGGGCAAGACCGGCCGCTCCCACCACCCGCACCGGCCACAGAAGCAACCGATCCGAGGGCTGCGGCCGACCCTGGTAGGTGACCGGCAATCGCCGGTAATCGTCTGGGTGGAAGAAACCCACGAATAAATCATAAGAGCCAGGCGCAAGGTCGGCCGGCAGCAGTAGGTGGTACTCATCTGTTAAGACCTCGCCCGGCCGCCAGCCATCCGTCGGCCGCCACCAATCCACCGGAATCCGATCCGCCTGGCTCACGATGACCCCCTCTGGCGAGACCAGGTGGACAAAGACGTAGTAACTATCATCTGGCGCAGCTAATGCCCGCCAGTAAAGGGTCAAATCGAGTGTGCCGCCAGGCGTCAACGCCCCTTCACTCCCAGTGTAGCCATATAGTTCAATGGCCGGGCCAAACTGGGCCTGGGCCACTGTTACCCCGTTGGGTAGCTCCGTTACCAGCGGCCATGCTTCGACCCACACCGTCCCGGCCGTAACCGTATCGCTAGTCCAGGGCCGCCAGAACGGCCGGCCGCCCACAGCGGCCTCACCCGCCAGCAGTCGCCAGCGCAGGCGGTAGCGGCCGGGGGGAGTCGTCGCCGGCATGATCAGGCTATCCCGTTGGAGCAGGACGGCCGCCGGCGGCCAGGCGGCCGGCTCCAACCAGGCTGCTCCCGGCCGGGCCTTCGACGAGACGACGACCTCGCCCCTGTCATTGACGA
>JBFMFT010000393.1:0-5077 GCA_040751925.1 Chloroflexota bacterium | reverse complement strand
TTCATAGAGGGTCAGATTGGGGCCGCCGGTGATGTTGAGCAGGATGCCCCGCGCCCCGTCAATGGTCACGTCCAGCAGGCGGGAGCTGATAGCTTGTTCGGCGGCAATCCGCGCCCGTTCGTCGCCTTTGCCGTGCCCAATCGCCATAATTGCCGCCCCGCCCTGGGACATGATGGCCCGCACGTCAGCAAAGTCCAGGTTGATCAGACCAGGGACGGTAATCAGTTCGCTGATACCCTGGATGCCCTGGCGTAGCACGTCGTCGGCCATGCCGAACGATTCCATCAGTGACATACGCCGGTCGGCCAACTCCACCAGCCGGTCATTGGGGATGACGATGAGGGTATCCACGTTTTCTTTGAGCTTCTCGATGCCTTGTTCGGCCGAGTAAGCGCGGCGGGTACCCTCAAACAGGAATGGCCGGGTGACTACGCCAATGGTCAAGGCCCCTTCTTCGCGGGCGGCTTTGGCAATGACCGGCGCGGCCCCGGTGCCCGTACCGCCACCCATGCCGGCGGTGATGAAGATCATGTCCGATCCTTTGAGCGAAGCGCGGATAGCCTCCAGGGATTCGAGGGCGGCCGCTTCCCCTTTCTCTGGGTTGCCGCCCGCCCCCAAGCCGTGGGTGACTTTCTCACCGATTTGCACCTGGGTTGGCGACTTCGACTGCAGAAGGGCCTGGGCGTCGGTATTCATGGCAATAAATTCTACGCCCATTATTCCTTCACTGACCATCCGGTTGACGGCATTGCCGCCGCCGCCACCCACCCCGACGACTCGTATGCGGGCAAACGACTCTAGTTGACGTGTCCTGTACATGCGCTTTCTCTCCTTGAGCGTGGGGCGTATTCTTTACGCCATACGCATTATGCCATACGCATTCGCTTAGAAACTTTAGGTTGCTCTCAAATTCCAACCGTCTCCCATTGACCACTCTCCTCGGCCGCCTGGCGCACTGCCCGCCAGCTTTGCGCGTTCCAAAGTTCCAGGTGGTCATACATTCCGGCCAACACGACCTCATCGCCCAGGTGGGCAAACTCCCGTAAATCCGGCGGGACGATGAGACGGCCGTTCCCGTCTAGCTGGAGACCGGCCGCCCCGGCGAAGAGACGGCGGCGGCAGGCGCGCAGGGTGGCATTGGATAGGGGACGAGCGACTACCTGATCAGCCAGTTTTGTCCAACCGACCAGGGGGAAGATCATCAGGCTTTGATCAAAGGCCCTGGTTATGACCAGACCCGAAGCCAGCGCTTCGCGGAAGCCGGCCGGCAGCGTGAGGCCACCGTCCGCGTCCATCACCTGTGAATACGCGCCCAGAAACATGGCCTTTCGGGCAATTGGTAACTGGCAGTTACCAATTGCCAATAACTATTCTTTTCCCTTTACTACTACCGGTACTCTGCAACGGCCGGAACAACCATACGGGGGGAAATGGGGCGAACTCACCCGCCCGGACAACTTGTTCCGGCGCTCCCATAGCGAATTGGGATACTACCAGTGAGATTTAACACATAGTACAGAGATAGAAATGACCTGTCAATGGTCATGGTACAAAGGTACTCCTGGTACCAGTCCTATTGCCATTGCCTTGCCAGAGGTCGGCCGCTATAATGTGGACAATCTTCCCTTTGGTAGTACCGGCATCGAGTTGTAAATGGGGCACAACCGGCAGGAATTGGTAGTCCTTGCCTGCACAGGTGGTCGCCATGACAGAACCCATAACTGTTGACGAACGGCCGTTCTTTGGGCGCATCGAAGAGCAAAAGCTGTTTCGCCTGGCCCTCGCCGAGACGCTCGCCCCCCCAGCCGAAGAGGAATTGCCCTACGTCTTCCTGTTGTACGGTGACGGCGGCATGGGCAAGACCACGTTGGCCCGCCGTTTCCGCGATCTGGCCCTGGCCGAAACGCCTTATGCGGGCAAGTTTCAACTGCTCTGGGTGGATTGGGACGACGAGAAGAAGAAGTTCGCCGGTCTGCAGGTTGGCCCAGAGTTCATCCAACCAGAGACGAGCCTGGGCGTTGTCCACGCGGCGGCCGCCCGCCAGAAGTGGGGACGCCAGCTACAAGCCTACCGTAAGGCTCTCAGCCAACGGGAGTTGACGGAGAAGAAGGTGGCCGAAATGTTGGTCGCCCGCGACAACGCCGACGAACTGGCGATCCTGCGGACGGCCGGGGTCACGGCCATCGCCCGCATCATCCGTTCCAAGCTGCCCATGATTGGCGAGGGCGGCGAGAAACTGGTGCGAACCTTCCTCGATGCGGGTGTGAAGGTCGGCGTGGAGCAGGCCGCCCGCATCCGCGCCAGCCTGGAAACCTACCTGCGCGCCCAGCTAAAACCTGATCACTTTAATTACTTTCTCAACCCCAACGAAGTCTTGGCCCAAGCCCTGGCCCGCGGCCTCAAGAAGGTGGCCGAGCGTCAGCCGCTCCTGGTCTTCATGGATTCCTACGAAATCGTAGACCACGCCGACGTTTGGTTGCGGGCGGTCATTGAAGCTAGTGGGCCGACCGTGATCTGGGTCATTAGTGGGCGCAACGACCTGGTGCGTAGCCGGCAATTTGGCGAGGAGTATTTCAAGGGCTACGCCGACGATTTTCCGCGCCGCTTGTTGGCCTTTCACCTGCCGCCTCTGGCTCGCCACGACGTTCGCGCCTATTTTCACTTCTACGCGCCGAAACGAACGCTGGCCCAAAGTGACCTGGAAGCTATCGGCCGGGCCACGCGCGGAATCCCGTTGGCTGTCCACGAAGCGGCCGAACTGTGGAAAGCCGGCGCGTCCCTGGTCCAGATTGTGGGCGACGCCGAAGATAGCGCGCCCGGTCAGGAGATCGTGCAGAAGATGACCGACCGCTACTTGCAGCACGTGGTCGCCGAAGCCGACCGCCAGGCGATTTACGCTTTGGCTTTGGCGCGGGGCGACGTGGAACTGTTGCGGGCTATGCTCTATCGAGACAATGATGAACGCTCTGACCTCGACGCTTTGCTGCGCCGTCTGGAGCGTCATTACGCCTCGGTTCACGCAGCCCGCGCCCGGCTGCACAACGATCCGGCCCATTTCCTGACCGAGTACCTGCGGGCCGACGTCCGGCGTAGTGGCGAGCCGGTCAAGCGTTTCAACGAACAAGCGGTAGCCACCCTGCGCCAACGACTGGCCCGCCTCGAACCCTCGCTGAAGCTGACCGAAGATCGCTGCCAGGACGAGGATTGGGTCAAGACAGTGCTTGATCTCACCCATTACCTGTTCTGGCTCGACCCGGCCGCCGCCTGGCGCTGGCTCGTCCCCCATTTCATCGAGGGGTTAGCCTATAACTCCTCTATGCTCAAAGGGCTGCTGCAAATCGCCAGGGAGTGGAAGGAGGCGATGAGCCAGGGTAGCGGCCGGCTGCTGGCTATTCTGCAGGCCGGGCAGCGAGCGGCCCCCGGCTCAGACGACGAAGCCGCCTTGCTAGAGGTTCTCACGCGCGCCCAGGAGCGCGGCTTTCTGGAAGGCGACAACCTGGCTGAACTGGAAGCCATTTTGGAGCTACGCCTGGGCCAGTTGTTCTTCCGGCGCGGGCAACTGAAGGAAGCCCAGGATCATCTGGAACGGGCAGAAACAGGCCTGCCGCCGGGCGGCCGGCTTCTCCAGCGACAGTTGGGGGCGACCCTGGAAGCGCTGGCCCGCCGGTTCACCTGGCCCAACGGCCGCCGCCAGCCGGTCCACGCGGCCGAGGCCGAACGGCTGCTGCAAAAGGTGGTCGAATGGCTGCCCGATCAGCCGGGCGTCTGGTACCACCTGGGCGTCGTTCAGGAGGCGGCTGGCCGCCAGGCGGATGCGCTCACTGCCTACCAGCGAGCGGTCGAACTCGACCCGCGCTTTACTTTGGCCCACAATGGCCTGGGCAACGTCTACCGGGCCACCGGCCGCCAGGCAGAAGCGCAAGCTGCTTACCAGCAGGCTATCCGCCTCGACCCGACCTACGCCATCCCGCACAGTGGGCTGGGCGCGCTGCTGGTGGAGAGCGGCCGACACGGTGAAGCTCTGGATGCTTACCAGAAAGCGATTGAACTGGACCCCCATCACCCCGCTCCCCTGACGGGCTTGGGCCAGACGTTTCTCGGCGTGGGTCAGGTGAAGCCAGCTATCGAGGCTTACCAGAAGGCCATCGAGATAGACCCGGCTGACGCTATCTCGCACTGTGGTTTGGGCGACGCATACACCCAGCTAGGGCAGTACGAAGCGGCCGTCGCCGCCTACGAACAGGCTCTGGCTGGCGACCCCAAGTTGGCCGCCGCATACAACGGCCGGGCCAACGTTTATACGCTACAAGGACGCCACCGTGAAGCGGTCGAAGCCTATCGCCAGGCCATCGCCCTGAATCCCCACTACATGGCGGCCCATTGTGGCCTGGGCAGCCTCTACTTGAGCCTGGGGCGCAGCGAGGAGGCCGCTGCTTCTTACCAGCAAGCCCTGGCGATTGACCCTCGCTTGCCGGCCGCCCATTACGGTTTGGGTGTGGTTGCCTATGGCCAACGGCGATACCCGGAAGCCCTACCAGCCTTCCAACAGGCTCTACACAATGGGCAGCCTGACGAGGCCCAGCCCGCCGACCCCCAGAATCCGCGCCCCTCCGCGCCATCCGCGTTCTATAACACGCTGGGCGACACCTACCTGGCCCTCGGCCGGTCGGCCGAGGCCCTGGCCGCCTTCCAGCAAGCCACCCAACCAAATAATGAATGCGGAAGGATGAATGATGAACGGCCAGAGAGTTCATCCTTCATCCTTCATCATTCATCAATGCTCCTGGCTCTGCCCTGTCCATCGGTGGCCTGCGCCCATTACGCGCACCTGGGGCTGGGCAACGCGCATTGTGCGGCCGGACGCCTGGAGGAAGCCCTGGCGAGTTACCGGCGGGCAGCCCAACTTGGCCCCCAGGAAGCAGCGGTTTACACCGGCCTGGGCCGCGTCTATCACCAACTGAACCGACTGGACGAGGCAGTGGCCGCCTACCTGCACGCCCTGGCCCTGGAACCCACGTTGGCGGCGGCTCACAGCGGCCTGGGCGACGTGTACCAGGTGTTGGGTCGCTCTGGCGAG
>JBFMFT010000392.1:0-5108 GCA_040751925.1 Chloroflexota bacterium | reverse complement strand
GCCTGACCCACCACCGCTTACCTTTCCTCCTTCTACTGGCAACCCTACTGCTGGCCGGTCGCCCCACCCGCGCCGCCAATCACCAGTTACCCATTACCCATAACCAGCCCACTGGCGGCTTCAGTTTAACGGAACGGACGGTGGAAACGGATACGCCCCTAAACAGCCGGCCGGCCGGCGTCAACGCCCCGGCTGCCCAGACTGCCCAGGCGACGGCGACCAACACGGCCCCCACTGGCGGGGCGGCCGTCACCGCCCAGGCCGGCAATGGCACATTGACCGATAGCCCGCCGGCCGGGGCTATTTCGCCCTCGGCTCAGGCCCAGAATAGCGCGGCTACCGACGTTCGGCCAACCGGCCTGGTAGCCCCTTCGGCCCAGATCGAGAATAGCACTCTTATTACGATTGCGCCCACAGGTGCTGCGCCCATTACGGCCCAGACGCAAGATAGCAGCGAGATTGGCACTCCCCCCGGCGACCCTCCCCTGATTACCATCCAGGCGGCCGACAGCATCACCACTACCACCCCCCAGGGCGACGTGCCAGCCAGTGAATCGGGCGTCTATTACACCGGTGTTCTATCCGTCAGTGGGCAGACCCTCTATTTTCTCTTGAGCGATCCTCTGTCGGCCGGCGAATACCAGGCCCTGGACCTCTCCCTGGGTGACGACGTGTTTGGCGAGATTGCTGGCGGTAGTCTCAGCGATGAGGTGGTAGACGACGGCCCCCCGGCCAATGACGAGCGTTTAACCAGCGGCCCCAATACCATCCAAATTGGGGCTATCCTGGATTTCGGAGTGAACTATTCTCTGGACCCGGCTGCTGACCCGGACGACGCCAACATCACGGCCGCCAGTTGGTTCAGCGATAACCTGAACGTGGACGTGGACGACGATGACTTGACGGAGCCAGTCTATTTTACCCTCGGTGATACGAATTCGGACGGCGCTTACGACACCCTGGATCTTTCGTTGAACGGCAGCTACGGCCAGGGCACTCTGGACGACGGGATTGTCGGCACGGGTGAAGACGAACGATTGACGGCCGCCGGGGGGGTGCGCCTGGGCGACACGCTCTTCTTTACGGTAGACTTTACCGCCGCGCCAGATAATAGTACCAACGACGCCGAGGCCACCTCCACAACCTGGTTCACGGCTACCCTAAACGTAGACGTGGACGACGACGCGGCGACAGAGCCGGTGAATGGCATCTTGAGCGACGCCGACTCCAATGGCCTCTATGATAGCCTCGACCTTTCTCTGGACACCACCTACGGCCAGGGCAGCCTGGGCGATGGTGTTATGGATACCGGCAATGATGAACGGCTAACGGCCGACGGCGGCGTGCGCTTGGGCCCAACTTTGACCTTTGCTCTGGCCTTCGCCGAGACGCCGGCCGCCAGCAGCGATGACCTGAGCGTGACCACCGCCACCTGGTTTACCGGCACGTTGGACGTAGACGTGGACGACGACGGCTCGTTGGAGGAGGTCAACTTGGCCTTCAACGACCCGAACTCCGACGGCGTCTATGGCACGCTGGAATTGTCCCTGGATCCCACTTACGGCCAGGGCGACCTGAATGATGAAGTGGTGAGCACCAACAATGACGAGCGATTGACGGCCGGGGCCGACGTGCGCCTGGGGGCTACCCTGCTCTTTGACCTGACCTTCGACGACAATCCCGGCGGCGACAGCAGCGACGTGCGGGCCACCAGCCAGACCTGGTTCACCGGCCTCTGGTCAATAGACGTGGACGCCAACAGCTCGCTGGAGATGGTCAATTTTAGCCTGGGCGACGCCGGTTCAGATGGGCTGTACGACACGCTGGACGTATCCCTCGACCCCACCTACGGCCAGGGTAGCCTGGGCGATGGGGTGGTCAACACGGGTAACGACGAGCGGGTTACCACCAGCCCAACCAACGTCACCCTGGGGAGCGCGCTACGCTTCAGCCTGGCTTTTGACGGTAATCCCAACGGCGATAGCAGCGACGCCAGGGCCACTTCCGCCACCTGGTATACGGGCCTCTTGAACGTGGACGCGAACGCCGACGGCACGGCCGAGAACGTCTATTTTGCCTTCACCGACAGCGAATCCAACGGCCTCTACGACACCCTGGATGTCTCCCTGGACACCACTTATGGTCAGGGGGTACTCACCGATAGCCTGGTCAACACCGGCAACGACGAACGATTGCCTAGCAGCCCGGCCGACCTGACCCTGGGGACGATGCTTTTGTTTAGCCTGACCTTTGTCAACAATCCGGGCGGGGCGGTCAGTGACGTGACGCTGACCAGCCAGACCTGGTTCCAGGGGACGGAGGCGCTGCGCCTGGAAGGCCCCCGTTACGATAGCCTCTTAGCCGACGCCGATTCCGACGGATTGTACGACGACGCCTACCTGGACTTGAGCGACGACAACGATTTTGACGACCCCGACGACTGGGGGCCATTGATCACTGGCGATACCTTTGACGACGCTGGCCTGGAACTGCAATACACCATTCTGGCTATGGCTGCCGACGGCTCTGCCTTTGAGGTTGCCCCAACCGATGGCACGGTGCAGCAAACGCCGGATTGGTGGGTCGGCCGGGTCACGGTCGAAACCGGCGACTTTGCTGTAGCTGTCAGCGACAGCGACGCCGACGATGTGTACGACCGGGCCGACTTTGACGCCAACGGTGACAAGATTGTGGACGACGCGGGTAACGCCGAGGGCGACCAGGTGACGTTGGGGGGGCAGGTCTACACGGTGGTGGACATTGCCGACGATGGTTCGAGCGTAACCCTGGCCGCCGACATCGAGGTACACCTGCTCTACCTGCCGGCCGTTCTCTATCTATACTATCCCTTCGACAACGGGGGGTTTGAGCTAGGTAGCCTGACCTACTGGACAGAGGGCGGCGCGCTGAACCGTAGTGTCGTCACTGCCCTGGATAGGGACGGGTTGGCCGGCGGGCAGACCTTACCGGCTATTGAAGGCAGCTACACGGCCGAGTTGGGCGACCCTGGCTACGTCAACCTGGGCGGCGTCCCCATCGGCCACGCCGACCTGCGCCAGACCTTCACCCTACCCGACCAGGGCATCACTACCTTGAGCTTCCAATACCGCGTCTTCACCCACGACCTGATTTACAGTGAGTTTGACGACACGTATTACGACAGTTTTGAGGTCTTTCTCAACAGTGAAAGTTATGGCGGCCGGCGCGATTCGTTGTGTCGGTTGGGGGGAAGCTGGCAAGCGGCCGACGGCGATGGCTTGATTTTGTGCGATGGCAACGATAGCCAGTTCCCCACCCTGGGCAACCCACCTTATGATACGGGTCTGCAAACCGTCTCTTTTGACGTAAGCGACTACGCCGGCAGCAACCTGACCCTCATCTTCCGCGTCTACAACCGGATAGACGGTAACTACAACACCTGGGCCTACGTGGACAACGTAACGATTGAGCCGTAGGAAATGAAGCTCAGAGAGGGAAAGCCTTACGCTAAAGGCGACTACGGGATTCGAACCCGTGAATCAGGGTTTTGCAGACCCTTGCCTTACCACTTGGCTAAGTCGCCAGGGACAGTCGTTCGTAAAAAAAACCGGCAGGCTGGGCGCCTGCCGGTCCTCATTAGAGCGGGCGACGGGATTCGAACCCGTGGCCTTCTCCTTGGCAAGGAGACGTTCTACCACTGAACCACGCCCGCACAACAGTGCCAGGACCCAGACTTGAACTGGGGACACCTGCATTTTCAGTGCAGTGCTCTACCAACTGAGCTATCCCGGCCGGTGGAGCCTTGATATAGCCCAGATTCTACACAAACAACCCTTGCCTGTCAAGCACGACAAACCAAAAACAATTGGGGGTTGATTTTTATCAGCATTGTGATAATATGTAGCCAGCGTGTCAGTTACGCCCCTGCTCATGGTTTCTCGCTGCCGGTGTCAGCAGGTCTTATTCACCCACTTCATCACAAGGAGAAGGCTATGTCGAAGAACCGTATCATTCTGATCGTGTTGGCAGTTCTGTTGATCTTGACTGTGGCTCTGCCTGTGGCGGCCGACACACTCGCCATCAAGAAGACCCGTGTAGAGGATTTCCGCTACCGGCCGCGCACCCAGACCCTCGACCTGAGCAATGGTGACCAGGCTGGTTTCAAGAACTTTGGCCCCAGCATTCACACCGTTACCAGCGACACCGGCGTCTTTGACTCTGGTAACATGGCTGTCAATGGCCTCTTCTTGTGGACACCCACGGCGACCGGCACCTATAACTATCACTGCACGCTCCATCCCAGCATGACCGGCACCTTGACCGTCGTGCCTTAACCGATAGAGCTTCGGTTTATTTCAATCAGCTTGACAAGTGAGAAACCAGGCTTCGTAAGGAGCCTGGTTTCTTTTTTTGCCAGTAGGTTATTGATTTTTATTAGTTTTATGATAATATATGAGTAGCCAGTCTTTGGTCTGCCTGCTCGCGGTTTCTCGCTGCCGTTGCCAGCAGGTCTTATCCACCCACCTCATCACAAGGAGAAAGCAATGTCCAAAAATCGCGTGATTCTTGTCCTCTTGGCAGTCCTATTGGTTCTAACAGTGGTCCTGCCGGTAGCCGCCAGCCCAGATTCGGCCATCAAGAAGACCCGCATAGAAGACTTCGCCTTTGTGCCCAATCGCACCCAGGGCTGTCTGAGTAGCGACCAATTTGGCTGGAAAAACTTTGGCCCCAGCCCCCACACGGTTACCAGCGACACAGGGGCCTTTGACTCAGGCACGATGAACGTGAACGATCTCTTCCTGTTTACGCCCACGACGACCGGAATCTTCACGTACCATTGCGCTTTCCACCCGACGATGACGGGAGGATTCCGGGTCAACAATTGCTAGTTCTGCAAAGAAACCAGGTTTTTCTCCAAAAACCTGGTTTCTTTTTCCCGCACCAACTCACGTAACCACCTCCCGCACGTGGTAAACGGGCTTGTTCTGGCTCTCATAATAGGTGCGGACGACCAATTCAGCCAGCAACCCCATCACCAGGAACTGCCCGCCCAGGATAATGAGCAACACTGCCAACAGCAGCAACGGCCGATCCCCAATCGGCACACTGTGAAAGCCAGCCCACCCCCT
>JBFMFT010000391.1:0-5131 GCA_040751925.1 Chloroflexota bacterium | reverse complement strand
CCGCACATCGGCCGGGTGGAAACCTAACACAATGTGGCCCCTGGGAATGCCGGCTTCTACCAGTTCATTGGCAATCCCGTACTCTGTGCCATCGCGCTGAATCCACACCTTATCGCCAATGATGTCAATATGGATCATGCAGCCGTGGATACGTCGGGCCTTATTCCAGCCAACTGACATCACCAGGTAGCGATCCAGGTCGCGGTCAAAAATGACTTCGTTGGCAATTTCTCCATGAGCGTAAGGAACTTCCGTATATTCTCTCAATACCCTCTGGACAATCTGGCGATAGTTCTCTACGGTATCCATTTGACAATCACCTCTTCACGTGCATCAAAAACGAGCAGGCGGACACGTTGGTTCTTTAATAGGACTCTACCAATAGGTTCCTCGAATAGGTCTATGAAAACAGTCTCGCGAATAGCGAGATACAGCGTGCGATCTGGCTCGGTGAGGGCTAAAAGGTCATGGTACAAGATAAACTGTCCAAGAGCCTCTTTCAGATCCTCCATATCGGAGGGACTGATGAAGCTCTTGACCTCGACAGCGATCTTTTGGCCTGGCTTTTCGGCCGCCAGGAGATGCTCTGCGCCGAGGTCAACGTAAAGGTCTTTCGTGCCCCATTTGAGTACATACGGATCATGGGTGATGGTCCAGCCGTCCTTGACGAGCGCATTTCTAGCAACGTTGTGGTAAAGGTCTCTAGCGGGCATAGATCGAACTACCATTCGGCCGTCGGGTCGTAGCGGGCCACTTCTTGTAAATCGGTCAGGAGGGGGGTCAGATACTCAGTGTGCTGGTCGCGGCCGGCGGCTGGGTCTCCTCCATGGGCCGGCACGTCCAGGCCAGACTCTCGTAGGAACGGTGCAACGGTTGTCAGCCACGTTGAACGAAGCGTGTTGGGGTCGGGTACAAAACCGGCTTCGACCAACAACCGTTCATGGGGCAGGGGAGCGAAGACCTGGGCCGTGTAGGGCCAAAGCTCGTCTAGTGCGGCCTGCATCCGGCGGTGGCTTTCGGCCGTACCCAGCCCCAACCGCTTTACCCAGTTCGAACTGTGGCGGTAATGGTAAAGCTCCTCGCGGCCGATCTTGGCGGCGACTTCGGCCAACGGCCAGTATTGGCTATGGGCCAACTGAGCCAGGAAAACACCCTCGGCCGCGTCGAACAGGTATTGTCGGGCAATCGTAAAAGCCCAGTCTCCTTTGGGCAACTCGACCATTTGCAGATTGCGGTAGGCGGCCGGGTCGCGGAAGTAAACCAGCCGGTCAGGGTCGTCGCCGGTCAGGTCGCGGCGCAGATTATACCAAAGCATAGCGTGGCCCATTTCGTCCAGGGCCACGTTGCCAAAAGCGATGTCTTCTTCCAGGATGGGGGCATGGCCGGCCCACTCAGAGTCGCGGTGGCCCAAAACCAACTCATCGTCGCCCAGGGCCAGGAGTTTTTCGGTGAGGACGTGCTGTAAATCGGGGTTCATAGTTGGTAATTAGTGATTGGTAATTGGTCATTGGGGAGTGAGGTGATTTGCCAATTACCAGTTACCAGTCAAATCCTTACTCTCCTTGTCTGATTTCGTACATCTGGGCCACGACGCGATATTCGTTGGGCATACGAAACGTTTTGTCGTGGGCGGGGGCAAACATACTCTCCACGTCGGCCGTCTCGCTGCGGAAAATGGCCCGCGCCGGACAGACCCACCAGACGTAAGGCGTCCCTCCTTTATACTTCTGCAAAGCCCGTTGGAGAGCCTGGGCGGGTGAGGATGCCTCCACTTCGCCTACGTGGGTCACGTAGGTCATCGCCCGTCGCTGGCTTTGCTTCTGGAAGACGTAGTAGGTTTCCTGATCGGTGTTGGAGTCTAACTCCTCTTGCCAGGTGTCATCTTCGGCCAGTTCTTGAGCGGTTTTGGCGAAAATGGCGGCGGCCGGAACAACCCACAGGCTGAGGCAGTTCGGCCGTCGCACGAAAACGTCGCGGGCGTTCTGCAAAGCCATCTCCGCGTCGGGAGCATGAACAGAGCCAGCGTTTTGGTGCGGCCGGCCCTCCTTATCTTGTTGGAATACTTCATAACGAGGCCATTGACTCACGTCATCTCTCCTAAAGTGCTGTGGCGAGAGTGGAAGATGGCAAGTGGCAAGTTACAAGTGGCAAGTGGCAGAGTTGACCTGCCACCTGCTACCTGCTACCTGCCACTTGCTTTTGAGCGTAGGCTTCCAGAGCCTCACGCACCCATGCGCCATCTTCGTGGGCCTGGCGGCGGGCAGCCATCCGTTCTTTGTTCATGGGGCCGTTGCCGCTGATCACCCGCCAGAACTCGTCCCAGTCAATCTGCCCATAGACCCAGTTGCCCGTCGTCTCATCGTGGTGTAGATCGGGGTCGGGGATGGTCAGGCCCAGGGCCAGCAATTGGGGGGCCAGTTCGTTGACAAATTCCTGGCGCAAATCATCGTTGGAGCGCACCTTTACCCCCCAACGGCGCAGAATTTCGTGATGGGGGGAGTCCTTGTCGGGCAGGCCAAACATCATCAGGGTCGGCCACCACCAACGGTTGACGGCGTCCTGAATCATCGCTTGCTGCTTGGGCGTGCCTTTGGCGTAGCGCATGACCATCTCCTGGCCCTGCTTCTTGTGGAAGCCTTCTTCGGCGCAGATACGCACCATGGCCCGTGAGTAGGGGCCGTAAGAACTTTGGGCCAGCATGATTTGGTTGACGATGGCCGCTCCATCTACCAGCCAGCCAATCGTGCCGATGTCGGCCCAGGTCAGGCTGGGATAGTTGAAGATATTGGAATACTTGGCCCTGCCGCTCAGGAGGGCGTCAATCATTTCTTCGCGGGTAGCCCCCAGCGATTCGGCCGCGTGGTAGAGGTACTGCCCGTGTCCTCCCTCATCTTGCACCTTCGCCAGCAAAATCAGCTTGCGCCGCAAGTTGGGAGCGCGGGTAATCCAGGCTCCTTCGGGTAACATCCCCACGACCTCACTATGAGCGTGTTGGGAGATCATGCGGATCAATTGTCGCCGGTATTCGGCCGGCATCCAATCGCCCGGCTCAATTTTCTCTCCTCGCGCAATCCGCGCCTCAAATTCCTGTAGCTTTTCTTCTTCACTCATGCTTGCTCCTGATAACGTTCAGCGTACAGCTCAACGCTTTGCCGGACCATGTTCTCACTCACTGACTGACTCTTTCATACAACCATTGGTTGACCAACGCCCGTGTGGATATTCCCCTCTCTTGGGCGAGTTTACGAATCATCTGAGCCAGGCTATGTTCCAGTTCTACCCAGTCCCTGTCTTTTCGCAAATCAAAGTGAAACTCTATAGGGGTCAGCTGCTGTTCGTAATCGGCCATGTCGCTGGCGTCAAACCACGCAGCAACCCCTTCATAAGTATCAAAGTGGAGCTTATTTTCGTTTGGCTCGACTTCAGCTAAAAGTGTCATGTTCTTCTCTCGTTTCGACACATTAAGTATACCGTAGGATCGGCCGCAGGGGGAGGGTGAAATTGGGCCAACCGATAATCTCTGTTATGATTGGGGTATTTGAAGGAGAATGTCAAGCAGCTTGTTTGATCGCTTTATCTTCCTGGTCGTGGCGGCGTTGGCCCTGGCGCTTGGCCTGGTCATCTGGCGGGGCGACCAGGTGGGGGTGCGGGTGATGGCGGTCAGCCCGGCCGATGGTGCGACGGCCGTCTCCACCGCTGCCACTATCCATATTACCTTTGACCAGCCCGTTGAGGCCAGCCCAGAGTATGACCTGGTGATTGAACCGCCGGTGAGTGGTTCGCTACGGGCGGAGGGGAGGCAACTCACTTTTAGCCCGGCTACCCGCCTGAACCCAGATACAACGTATACTGTCACCTTGCCGGCTGGACTACCAGGGCAGCAAGGGCGAGAAGTGCTGCGGCCGTTGACCTGGCGCTTCGCCACCGGCCACACTCGCGTTTTGTACCTGGGCTGGGATGGCGACGGCCGTAGCCAAATTTTCGTCGTTGACCCGGCCGGCGGCGAACCAGTCCAACTCACCCAGGAGACAGACAGTATTCTGGATTACTCCCTTTCTCCAGATGGCCTCGCCATTGCCTATACCATCCAAAGCCAAGAAGGGGCGGCCGATTTGCGGCTGATAGACACAGACGGCAATAATCGTCGCCTTCTGCTTAACTGTCCAGACGCCGCTTGCAGCCAGCCAGTCTGGTCGCCCGACGGCCGCCGCCTCCTTTATGAGCGTCGCCAGATTAGCCAGACCGGGGCTGTGCCTGGCGCGCCGCGCCTGTGGTGGCTGGACCCAGTTAGCGCGGCCACCTCACCCGTCTTCCAGGACAGTCAGCTTCTAGCCTTTGGCGCACGGTTTTCACCCGACGGCCGCTGGCTGAGTTACGTGGTGGCCCTGGATCAAGCGATCCAGGTTGTCAATCTGGAGGACGGCCGGCTGCATCGTGTCCCGACGCAGGTGGGTGTGCCGGCCGCCTGGAGTCCCCAGAGTGACAGCCTGCTACTAACCGATGTGCGTTTCCAGGCAGAGGAATGGACCGTGCATTTAATACGGTTGGACCTGGACGGCCTGGCCCAGACGGACTTGAGCGGGATAGCCCAAGTAGACGACAATGGGCCGGCCTGGTCGCCCGACGGGGCGTGGGTCGCTCTGGCCCGCAAAGGAGCGCGAGAGACGGCCGGCCGCCAGGTGTGGTTGCTCCGGCCGGATGGCGCAGAGGCTCACCCTGTGACGGCCGCGCCGGAATTTCAACATGGCCCGCCGCACTGGTCGCCCGACGGCCGCTGGCTGGTGTTTCAACGCCATTCGCTAACCGAGCCAGGGGCCGACCCGACGATCTGGCTGCTGGAAATGGCGACGGGTGAACTGCGGCAGGTGGCGGCGGCCGGGATGCAGCCGGCCTGGCTGCCGTAGGGCAAGATGAAATCGTGCCCTACAGGTTACTTACGGCCGCCGATGGCCCTGGCGACGGCCAGGAAGACGACCGCCCCAATGACCGCCACGGCGAAGCTGGTCAGGTCAAAGTCAAAGCTAAAAGCGCGGCCGGTCAGTAGGCGCAGGAGAAAACCGCCCACGAAAGCCCCTACGACACCCACGACGATAAGGAACGAAGGTCTCCCCTCGCCCTGGTAGGGAGAGGG
>JBFMFT010000390.1:0-5139 GCA_040751925.1 Chloroflexota bacterium | reverse complement strand
TATCATAACACAGACAGGGCACGGCCGTCAAGAGGAGTTGACCATGAACCAGTCGCAGAATGGCGTCAAGGCTCTCTTTCTTTCCCCTGATGGCAACATCTATCCAGATAACCTGATTTGCTCCGGGATTCTGCCGGCCGAACTAAACGGCAAACCGTGTCCGTATGCCCAGAACGGCCGCTTGCCGGAGCCTGAACCGTTAGAGGTTACTCACGCGCAATACAGCCAGGATAAAGGGCGGCCGGGGGATTTGTGTCCCCCTTGCGCCAAGCAGAATTTGTCGGACCTGGGGCATTGGCAGGGGCATGGCGGGCAGGTCTGGCCGGCCGAGTTGTTGCCGCTGCGGCTCTTCAAATGCCGGCAGTGGTTGTGGTTGGTGGTACCCGGGCTGTACGAGGTGGAACCAACACAGATAGCTCTGGTGGAGGACTTATGAGCAGCTACGATTTGAACCAGGTGATCAAGATGTGGGAGCAAGAAAAGCTCATAGCGGAGCAGGCCATTGGGCAGATATTGTTACACTTGCAGGCTTTGTCGGTACGGATCGGGCTGTTGGAAAAACGGTTGGAACAGATCCGCCAGGAGAATAGAGGCAATTCCTCCAGGTAAGAATGGCCCTACCCTTGCACATTTTCGACCTGACCAAGGGCGCAAGGCACTTAAGAAAGTGCCTCGCACCTTGAGATAGCGGCCAAAAGTGCAAACATAGTGGATGGGATACGCCCGCCAATTGCCCAAGAGCAACGCCGGAAGTTTGTGCCTAAATGCGCTATAATTGACCATTATGAGGCAACCATGCGTATCTTTGTGACGGGCAGCACCGGTTTTGCCGGTTCGCACCTGGTAGATCAACTATTGGCGGCCGGGCATGAGGTCTTCGGCCTCTACCACCCGGCGACCAGCCACCAACCCCTGGCCCAGCATCCTTTATTCCACTGGGTGGAAGGCGACTTGTTGGAACTGGTTTCGCTCAAGGCGGCGGTGACGGCCGCCTCCCCTCACGTCGTCTACCACCTGGCCGGCCAGGCGTCGCCCAGTCGTTCCTGGGACAACCCGGCCCTCACCCTGGCCGTCAATGCGGGGGGGACGGCGAACCTGCTGGAAGCGGCGTTGGCGGCCGGCCGGCCGCGTGTGGTCGTCGTCACCAGCGCGGAAATCTACGGCCCGGCGCAGCCCCACGAGCTACCCCTGACTGAAGCCAGCCCGCCGCGGCCGCAGCATCCTTACGGGGTGAGCAAGTGGGCGGCCGGCCAACTGGTTCCTCTCTACTGGCAGCGTTACCAATTGCCAGTGGTTGAGGCGCGGCCGTTCAACCACGTTGGCCCGCGCCAGGCATTGGGCTTCGTTGTACCAGACTTCGCCAGCCAGTTAGCGGCCATTCGGCTCGGCCGCCAAAAGCCCGCCCTTTCGGTGGGCAATCTCTCGGCCGCCCGCGACTTTACCGACGTGCGCGACGTGGCCCGCGCCTACCAATACCTGGCCGAACGGGGACGGCCGGGGGAAAGCTACTTGATCTGCTCCGGTGAAGCTATTTCAATCCAGACCATTTTGGACACTCTCATTGAACTGGCCGGGGTCGAGGTAGAAGTGATTGAGGACTCCCGACGGGCGCGGCCGGTCGAGATTCTTTACCTGCGCGGCAGCAACGCTAAAATCGCTCAGGACACCGGCTGGCGGCCGGAGATCAACCTGCGCCAATCACTGGCCGATGCGTTGGAAGATTGGCTGGAACGACTAAGACGTGAAGCGTGAAACGTGAAACGTGAAGACGATCACGTTTCACGTTTCACGTTTCATCCCTAGCCATGGCCCAGGTAAAAAGAGAACGCCTCGACAAGCTGCTGGTGGAGCGGGGGTTGGCCCCGACGCGGGCTAAGGCGCAAGCCCTGATTATGGCTGGCTCTGTCTGGCTGGATGGTGAACCGGCCGTCAAAGCCGGGACGTTGGTAGCCGCCGGAGCAGAGATTACAATGGCCACTCCCTTTCCCTACGCCAGCCGAGGGGGCGTGAAGCTGGCGGCGGCTCTGGATTCGTTCGCTATTGCGGTTGAGGGGCGGGTGTGCGCGGACGTGGGGGCTTGCACGGGTGGCTTTACCGACGTGTTGCTGCAACGGGGAGCGGCGCGAGTCTACGCCATTGACGTGGGTTACGGGCAATTAGATTGGAAGCTGCGTCAGGACAGCCGAGTGGTAGTGATGGAACGGACGAACGCCCGTTACGTCGAAGTTCTGCCAGAACTGGTTCAATTGGTCTGCATTGACGTTTCTTTTATCTCCCTCAAGTTGATTCTGCCGGCCGTACAAAAGTGGCTGGCTGCGGCGGCCGACGTGGTGGCTCTGATTAAGCCGCAATTCGAGGCCGGCCGGGAACGGGTGGGCAAGGGTGGTGTGATCAGAGACCCGACCGTTCGCCAAGAGGTGGTGGATGAGGTGATGGTCTGGGCGCAAGCGCATGGCTGGCGGGCGGCCGGGTTGATGCGCTCGCCCATCGAGGGGGCCGACGGCAACGTGGAGTTTTTGGCCTGGCTACGACACTGAAACGCGGCCGACCCACTTGACCTGGCGCAAGGCGTCGTCGCGTTCGCTGGGGACGATCAGGCGCACCAGGCCCTGGGTGCGGGTCATGGGACGGCCGTCCAGGGTGTAGCTCAAGAGGGGTGGCCCGGCCGGGTCGGGTTGCCACAATTCTTCGGCTTGTAAGCGTGTACCAAAGCCGTCCGCGCTGATCACTTCGACTTGCGACCAGCGAGCGGCGGCCGGTAAATAGGCCCTGAGCAGGTCCAGCACCGTAACGCCTGTAAAGGTATAAGGCCCGGACGTGCCGTGGCCCGTACTCACGATGTAGCAGTTCGATACAGTGGTTTCCGGGAGAGTCCGCAGTTCGGCTACGGTGACTTGAATAGGCGTCCAAGTCGGTAGGAATAGAACAAAAGTGGGATCGGCCGAGGGTGGGTCGGGGTTGGGTTCGTGGCTATGCGGCCGGGGCGGATCGTCGTATCTAGCTGTACTCATTAGACATTATCGGAAACAGACAGGATTCACAGGATTTACAGGAGTAGATTTCACCCTGTCAATCCTGAAAATCCTGTCCAAATACTTAATACCGAGCACCAGGCGTCAAGTTGGGGTAGAACGACTTATTTTCTTGACAAAGCCATAATATCTGATATATAATCAGCGTATATCCAGTATATCCGACAGAACGACTTAATTGGTCTCGCCAAACCGATAAGCGTCCAATATGTGAGCGACGATGATTGACGAAATCAACACGCAGATTTTAACCCTTATTCAAGAAAACGCCCGTATCAGCAACGCCGAGATCGCCCGGCGATTGGGCATGGCTACGTCAGCTATTTTTGAGCGTATCCGCAAATTAGAAGAGCAGGGCATCATCCAGGGTTACGAAGCGCGGCTAAAGGCGAAGGCGTTGGGCCTGGGCTTGTTGGCTTTTGTCTTCGTCCGCGCCGATGAACGAACTGGCTCCGGCCGGGTGGGCCAACAGTTAGCCGAAATTGCCGAGGTGATGGAAGTCCACCACATTGCCGGGGAGGATTGTTATTTGGTCAAGGTGCGGGCGGCCGACACGGAAGACCTGGGCCGCTTGCTGCGAGAAAAGTTCGGAGCTATCGAGGCCGTCCGCTCGACCCGCACGACGATTGTCTTATCTTCGGTCAAGGAGACCGGCCGCCTGCCCATTCCTGGATCGGCCGGTTAATAAGGAGGGGCGAGGCAACACGGAGAGGATGTTACTCAGTGAGACGGACAGCCACCGCGTTGCCTCGCCCCTACAGGTTTTCGGAAACCTGTCAGGTTTGGAAAATTGGTTTGTCGAGGTGTCGTATGTCTATAAGAGTATCAACCTGGCGTGTGGCAGCGGCCTTTGCCGCCGTTTATTCGATTTGGGGCGGCTCCTACCTGGCGATTCGCTTTGCCCTGGAAACCGTGCCGCCTTTCTTCCTGGCCGGCACGCGCTTCGTGGTGGCCGGCTTGATTCTCTATGGCTGGGCGCGTTGGCGGGGGGCGCCGCGGCCGCGCCTGGCCCATTGGGGTGGGGCGGCCATTATTGGTGGCCTCCTGCTCTTTGGCGGCAATGGCGGTGTGACCTGGGCTGAACAAACCGTTCCTTCGGGTATCGCCGCTTTGCTCATTGCCACCGTTCCCTTGTGGATGGTGTTGCTGGACTGGCTGCGGCCGGGCGGCCGGCGGCCGGGTGGTCGCGTCTTACTGGGCGTAGCGATTGGGCTGGCCGGCATCGTTCTCCTCATTGGCCCAGGCAAGCTGGCCGGCGGCGGCCGGGTTGATCCACTAGGAGCCATTGTGCTTCTGTTGGCGGCTTTGTCCTGGGGAACCGGTTCGCTACTCTCCCGCCGGGTTCAGTTGCCGGCCGCTCCCCTGCTGGCAACGGCCATGGAGATGTTGGCAGGCGGGGGGTTGCTATTGGCGGCCGGGCTGCTCAGTGGCGAGTGGCGAGTGGTGTGGCTGGATGCCTGGACGCTACGCTCCTCATTGGCGATGCTCTATCTCGTCATCCTGGCCTCGCTGGTGGCCTTTAGCGCGTACGTCTGGCTGCTGCGGGTCAGCACACCGGCCAAAGTTTCGACTTACGCCTACGTTAATCCGGTCATCGCTGTTCTGTTGGGCTGGCTGTTGGCCGGCGAGCCGTTGACTCTGCGCGTGCTACTGGCGGCAGCGGTGATTACGGCGGCCGTGATCATGATCACCACCTATCGCGGGCAGGCGCCAGTGAAAACAGAGAGGAAGATAACCAGTCTGGTGGCCAAGCCATCCGACGCCTGAAATAGTAAGCTGTCTCGTAATGCAAGCGCATTATCCTGTGATCAGGCTTGCGCGAGCAACGAGCAGCAAATGGCAACTATCTTGTTAGTTGAAGATGATGCGACGATTCGAGACATTGTTAAACGGATGATTGAACGTAAAGGGCACCGGGTCATCTTTGCCACCAACGGCGAAGAGGGCCTGGCTCTGGCGCAGTCGGCCGCCCCCGCCTTGATCCTGATGGATATGCGGCTGCCCATCCTGGATGGCTGGCAGGCCACTCAGCAGCTTAAGGCTGACCCGGAGACTCACTCTATTCCGATCATCGCCCTGACCTCACAGGGATTAGCCCGTGACCGAG
>JBFMFT010000039.1:0-19330 GCA_040751925.1 Chloroflexota bacterium | reverse complement strand
GTAGGGCAGCAGGTCGGCCGCCTTGCCAGTGAAGGGAGCGAGGATTCTCTGTAAGGCCGCCTTGCGTCGCAGTCGCCGAAAATCTTGCAGGGCGGCCGTGTACTCTAACATGGGTATAAGAGTATGGCAAAACCTGGCCGGTTTCTGAAAACCGGCCAGGTTTGACTAACCCTTAATTTTTTGCGGCCGGCGCGGCGAACAGAGCCGACAGTTGGGCGGCCCCGGCCGTGTCGGTGACAGCCAGGATTTCGTCGCCCACCTGCAAGACGGTTATCCCACGCGGGACGACCATTTTGCCCCCGCGAATGATAGCGGCGATGACACATTGCTCCGGTAGCACCAGGTCTTTGATCGCCACGCCCACCGCTTTAGCCCCGGCCGGAATCTTCTCCTCCACCAGCGAGTATTGCCCCCGGCGCAGCTTGAGGAGCGTCACCATGTCGCCCAGGGACATTTCTTCCTGGATCAAGCTGGCTAAGATGTCGGCCTGGTTGAGAGCCACGTCCACGTGAAAGGTCTCGTTGAATAGCCAGGCGTTGCGGGGGTTGTTGATGCGGGCGATGGTGCGCGGCACTTTGTAGTGGCTACGGGCCAGGAAGCAAAGGGCCAGATTGTCGGCGTCTACCTCCGTCACCGCCGCCAGGACTTGCGCCCGGCTGAGGCCGGCCCGCTCTAATACGAGGGGGTCGGTGGGGCTGCCCTCGTAGATGACTTCAGTCGGCAGTTCGCGGTGCAGGTGGCTCAACACCGCCGGCCGGTGTTCAACCAGATAAACGTCGTGGCCCTGCCGCACCAAGACGAGGGCCAGTTGCGCTCCAGTGCGCCCCCCGCCAGCAATGACAACTTTCATCCTAACCCTCCTCTAAGGCCTTCCGTACGACTTCGATAGAGTCTACGGTTGCGCTCAGGTGAACGATGTCGCCCTCTTCCAGCAACGTCTGAGAGGTGGGCAAGGCGGCCCGGCCGGCATGGGTAATCGCCACCGGCGAAGCATTGTCCTGGGGCAGAAGATCGGCCAGCGGCCGCCCATGCCAGCGGCTGGGTACGGCAAACTCGTAGACCTCGATCTCGCCATTGCCGGCCGAAAAGACGGCCCGCATCTCGCTGTGGTAGAGCATTTCTTCCAGCCGTTGCGCTCCCCAACTGGTGGAACTCACCACCTGCAAATTGAAGGCGTCGAAGAGGACGCGCCGGCGGGGGTCGTAGTTGCGGACGACGACGTTGGCCACGTTGTAGACGGCGCGGGCTACGTGGGCGACGACGGCGTTGAGGGAATCAGAATTGGTGACGGCGGCCAGGCCATGACACTGGCCCACTTCAGCCCGCCGCCAGACTTCGCGATTGAGGATTTCGCCTTCGACGGTACGGCCGTGAAATTTGGGTGGTAAATTGTGGAAGGAGGCGGCTACTTCGTCCACGACGGTCACTTTGTGGCCTTTTTCGTAGAGGCGGTAGGCCAGTTCCGCGCCGACCCGCCCACAACCGATGACGATGAAGTTCATAATGGCACTTGTTATTCGACTTGATAAGGAATGTCAGTGATAACGATACCCGGCTTGAAGCGTAGGGTCAGGCGCAGCCAGGTCGCCGTTTGCATGTGTAAGAGGTTACTCAGCCAGCGCCGGGAGACGAAGCGCGGCACGACGACGGTAATGGTCTCATCGGGCTGGCGGTTGGCAATAATCTCTTCCAGGTAACGCAAAAGCGGCTCTAACAGAAGGCGATAAGGTGATTCCAGGATCACCAGGCGCATCCCCCCACCCCACAGTTCCCATTTGTCTTTGATCCGCTCGGCTTCGGCCGGATCGAGGGAGACGTGGACGGCCGTTACGTCGTCAGACAGTACTTCTGCATATTGCAGAGCGGCCAGCGTACCCCGATGCACCCCACTAATGGGCATAATGACCCGGTGGCGGGCGATGCGCGGCGGCTCACCGTACTTTTCCAGGGAAAGATTGGCCGCCAACCGCTTGTAATGGCGGTGGATAGCCAAGAAGACGACGACCAAGCTAGGGGTTAAAATCAAGACAATCCATGCTCCATCCCGAAACTTCGTCACCGCAAAGACGATCATGACGACAAACGTGCAAACCGCGCCGAAGCCATTAATGATCATCTTCACCTGCCAGTTGGCTTCGTGGCGCAAGGTAGAACCGGCCTCCTTCACCTCGACGCCGGGTTGCAAGCGGCCGATCTTCCACCAGCGACGGGCCATACCAGCCTGGGATAAGGTGAAAGAGAGAAAGACGCCAATGGCGTATAGGGGGATGAGCAAGGTCACGCTGGCCTGAAATAGAATAATGAGTAGCGAGGCGATCAAGGCCAGGGTGGCAATGCCCCGTGAGTAGACCAGCCGGCTGCCGCGATAGGTCAATTGGCGGGGCAGGAAGCCGTCGTTGGCTTGCAACGCGCTCAGGCGAGGAAAATCAGCAAAGGCCGTGTTGGCGGCCATCACCAGAATCAAAGTGGTTGCGCCAATCGTCGCCAGGTAAAGGGTGCCCCTCTGCTCAAAAACGGTGCGGGCCAATTGGGAGATGACCGTTTCTTCCTCAGAAGGAATCGCGCCAATTTGCCCGACGAGAAAGGTGATGCCCAAAAAGAGCGTGCCGAGGATGACAGCCATCCAGATCAGGGTGACGCCCGCATTGCGGCTGCGCGGTTCCTTGAAGGCGGTAATGCCGTTGGAAATGGCCTCGACGCCGGTCAAGGCGGTTGTGCCATTAGCGAAGGCGTGTAGAACCAGGAACAGACCAATCGCGCTAATGGTCTCCGTTTCCAGGTGGGGCGGGTCAACTACCACACCCAGTGTGCCAGTGAAGGCGCGCAATAAGCCAAAGCCCACCGTAAAGAACATCATAAACAAGAAGAAGTAGGTGGGGATGGCAAAGGTGATGCCTGACTCTTTCACCCCGCGCAAGTTGATCAACATGATCAACAAGACAAAGGTTACGGCGATAGGCACGCGATACTCGAATAGGATGGGAAAAGCCGATGTAATTTGGGCAACGCCCGATGAAACCGACACAGCTACGGTCAAAATGTAATCGGTGAGTAGGGCGGCCCCGGCCGTTTGCGCCGGTAACTCACCCAGGTTGTCGCGCGCCACGATGTAAGCCCCCCCACCACCGGGATAAGCGTGAATCGTCTGCTCATAGGAGATGGTGACAATGGCTAACAGGGTGACGATGGCGATGGCAATGGGGAAGGCGTAGCCAAAAGCGGCCGTACCCGCCAGGGCCAGCACGATCAAAATTTCCTGGGTGGCATAAGCCGTTGACGAGAGAGCGTCGGAGGCGAAGACGGCCAGCCCAATCGCCTTGCCGATGGTCTGGTGGGGCGCGTCGGCCGTTGCCAGGGGATTGCCAATCAATAGAGTGCGCCAGGAGCGGGGCGGCTTATACTCATCGGGGCGCACCAGGATCGCGCCGCCCGCTTCATCTTTATATGCAGCCATACAACTAAACCTCTCGGCCGGAATCGCACCGCCGGCCGGACAAAACGGGCTAATGCTACCCACGTCCGGTCAGACTGTCAAGCCGTCGCCGAGCGCGAAACTGTTCAGGCTCTCTGTAGAAACCAGGTTCTTGGCGGCTAATCACGATTGCCTACCAGGGAAAACCCTGGTTTCTGGCTGAATCGCTGAATGAGAATCCTCTGCGTTCATCTGCGTAGTCTGCGGACTATTCTCGAAGGCGACAGGCAGCCACACGGTGAAGGCCGCCCCCTGGCCCGGCCGGCTCTCCACCTCGATGCGCCCTTTCAGCCGCTCGACGATCTCCTGGCTAATGGGCAACCCTAACCCCGTCCCTGGCGCGCCGCTATCCTGGGCCGCCTGGCCGCGATAGAAGCGATCAAACAGGCGGGGCATATCCTCGGCGGTGATACCCGGCCCGGTATCTTGAACGCGCAGCCAAACGGAGTCGGGTTCCTCCTGGCAAGCCGCGCCGCCACTCAAAATGACCCGGCCGCCGGCCGGAGTGTAGAGAATGGCATTACCGACCAGATTGTTCAAGACCTGGCTGAGTGCGCCAGGGTCGCCTTGAGCTGGGGGCAGGGCGGCCGGCCACTGAGCCACCAGCTCGAGCTGTTTTTCCTCGGCCTGGATGGCGAAGCTATGATAGGCGTCTTGCAGGAGCGTCACGATATTCGTTGGTTGCAAAGAAATGGCGTAAGTGGCCGTATCCAGGCGCGATAGGTCGAGCAAATCCTGGACGAGCCGCCGCAGCCGTTCGGTTTCTCGATCCAAAACGGACAGGTGGTAGTCGTGATTCTCCGGCCGGCCGCGCTTGAGTAAGGTGACATAGGTCTTGATATTGGTCAAAGGGGTGCGTAATTCGTGGGAGACGTTGGAGACAAACCTCGATTTGAGCCGTTCAAGCTCCTTCAGGCGGCTGATGTCCGAATAGATGCTGACGAAGCCCAGCGGCCCTGTCTCACCCAGGATCGGTGTGCTGGTACAGGCCACGTCATAAGTCGCGCCGTCCTGGCGATGGGTGTGCAACTCACCTTTCCAGACCTGACCGGCGCGTAAGGTCGCCCACATTTGCGCCAACTGCGGTTCGTCAGCCAGCCAGACGGCCGCCGTATGGCCCAGCAGTTCCTCGGCCGTGTAACCCGTCAGGCGGATGATGGCCGGGTTAGCGTACTGGATAATTCCCTCCGTGTCGGTAAAAAGGATACCCTCGCCGGCGTTATCCAGGATGGCTTGCGTCCGGTGTTGGGCGGCCTGGAGTTCGGCCGTGCGTTGGGCCACCTCTTGGGATAGATCCTTGGCGTGATTCTGTAACGACTGGACCAGTTGCGCCCTCTCCACGTAGAGACGGGCGTTTTCAAGGGCGATGGCTGCCTGGTTGGCAAAGGTCGCCACCGTCTGCCCCGTTTCCTGGTCGTAAGCATTGGGCGTCGTGCTGTCCACGTTGAGTACACCGATAAACTGCCCTTTCACCACCAGGGGCGCGCCGATCCACGAGAAGATATGCTCCGCGCCACGGACAGCCAGCCACTCCTGGCTCTGGCGTGTATCAGGAAGAACCTGGAGTTTGGGGTCGCGCCAACGAGTCGTTAAGATTTGCGGGCCATAGGCGCGAACGAGGTGACGGATTTGGTCGGGATCCCGGAAGCCGCGGGCGGCCGCTAGAACCATGCCCCCCCGGCCGTCCAGCAGGTGGATGGAAACGCTGTCGTAAGCGACCACCTGGGCCAACAGGTCGAATATCTGTTCGTAGACTTCATCCAGAGTCAGGCTGGTGGTCAGCAAAGCTCCCACGCGTTGTAAGGTCTGCGAGAGCCGCAATTGGCGACGTTCGGCCTCAAACAAGCGGGCGTTCTCAAAAGCAATACCCGCTTGCAGAGCGAAAGAGCGCAAAACGTCCTCTTCGGCCGCGGACCAGGTGTGAGGCTGGTCGTAGTAGCAGCCAATGGCCGCCAGGACGTAGCCTTTATAGATGAGCGGCCATAGCCCAACCGCCCGAAAGCCCTCCAGACGAGCCAGGTCGCCCAGCCGGTTGCCGGCCGGTAAGTCGGCTACGTCCGGTATCAGGATTGGCTCGGTGTTGGTCAGCATCCGGCCGCCCGGCACTTCGTGCAGGTGGGTCAGGATTTGGCTCACGTAAGCCGCCGATAGCCGGTGAGTCCAGGGGCAGCTAACACGAGCATTGGCCTGGCGAACGTAAAGCGCGGCCCGGTCAGCCTGGCTCAAAGTCAGGGCGGCTTGGCCGATGGAGGCTATTACCTCGCTTACCGACAGGGGTTGGTTCAAGGAGATGCTCAATGAGGCTAATTGGGCCATCAAGCGACTATGCTCCTTGGCGTGGTTGAACAGGCGAACTCTGGCTAAAGCCTGCCCGACCTGATTGGCGACGTGCTGTACCAGGGTCAGGTCGGCCGGGCTGAACTCGCGTGGTTCGGCCGTGTCTATGCCCAACGTGCCTACTACTTCGCCGTTGATCACCAGGGGAGTAATGAGAATGGAAACCACCCCTTGCTGGCGCAAGAGATCGTGGACACCGGCGAGGCGCGGATCGGATTGGGCGTCGGTAATTGCCAGGGGGGTTTTGTGTTCCAGAATATGGGCCATGGAGGGGTTGTTGGCGACGGGGATGATGGCCCCCAGGGCCCTGGGCCGCCCGGCCGAACGGTACTCGGCCACCACTTCTGCCTCTGTCCTGGCGGCATTAAGGAGGGCGAAACCGGCCTGGGGTACCCCAAAAAAGTGGGCCAATTCCTGGCACACTTCGTCCAGGGCGGTGGTCAGGTCTTCGGCCGAGGCGGTCAGGGTGATGACGCGGCCGAGCAAAGCGGCCTCCTTCAGCCGCCGTTGAGCTTCCTCACTCGAATAGGAATCGTGCCCAAGCGCGAGTGACCTTACGTGTTTGTCGTCGAGACCAGGCTTCTGTGGGCGCCAGGGTTTCATCTTGCCACCTGACCTACGATTTCGTCTTGCCCATCTACTAAGGATAGCAAAGCTACTCTACGTTGTTAGCCTTACTTTAGTACCCTAGAATGGCCGGAAGCGCAAATATCTCTTTGCCGAACCCAGACCGGACAGATTTCCAAAAACCTGCCCGGTCTCATTGACAAATGCGGCCGCAGGTTACATAATTGATACTAAGTATCAATAATGAGACAACTGAAATGATATCCACTACCGGCCGTCGCCTCTTCTATTCGATCCTACTCACTCTGCTTGTGGCGGGCTGCCAGCCGCTTGACACAGCCGCCGGTGGCCGTCTCCCAGTCGTCGCCACCCACAGCATCCTGGCCGACCTGGTGCAAAACGTCGGCGGCGACCGGGTGCAGGTGCAAATGCTGGTCCAGCCGGGCGGCGACGCCCATACCTTTGAGCCTAACCCGGCCGACGGTGTGGCTCTGGTTACCGCCCGTCTCATTTTCGAGAATGGGCTGGGCTTCGAACCCTGGCTGGACGACCTGTATGCAGCCTCCGGGGCCACCGCCCAACGGGTGGTGGTGACAGAAGGAATCGAGTTATTACCGGCCGCCGAGGAAACGGAAGAAGAACACGAAGGCGACGGGGAAGAACACGAACACGGTGAATGGGACCCGCACGTCTGGCAGAGTGTGCCAAACGTGATGCGAATGGTTCAGGCCATCGAGGCTGCACTGGCGGCGGCCGATCCACCCAATGCCGACTCCTACCAGAGTAACGCCGTCGCTTACCTGGAGCAATTGCAAGAACTAGACCACTGGATTTTTGAGCAGGTGAACCAGCTGCCGGCCGCCCGCCGCCAACTCGTCACCTCCCACGACACCTTTGCCTATTTTGCCCAGCGCTACAGCTTCACCATTACCGGCACGGCCTTTGGCTCCATTTCTACCGAAGCGGCCGACCCACCGGCCGCCCACGTCGCCGAATTGGTGCAGGCCATTCAGGCGGCCGGCGTGCCAGCCATCTTCGCTGAGAACGTCGCCAATCCTGGTCTGATGGAGCAACTGGCGGCCGAGGCGGGCGTTCGCCTTGCCCCACCCCTCTACACCGACGCGCTAGGCGAACCGGGCAGCCAGGGCGAAAATTACCTCGCTCTGATGCGCTACAATGTGACAACGATTGTAACCGCGTTGGTGGATGGCAGTTAAGCGTATTGCGTAGTGCGTATTTCGTAATCCGTCAGCGATACGCCATACGGCTTACGCATGACACATTACACAGCCGGCTATCACCTATCATGTTTGCCATTCCCATCCTCCACCTCCCCTACAGCGGCCGTCGCCACGTCGAAGCCGCACCGGGCGCGGCCGCTCTGGAAGCGTCGGCCGTCGTCGTGGGTTACGAGGGGGTTGGCGAGGCAGCCTTGCACGGTGTCAGCCTCAGCGTTCTAGCCGGAACGCGAGTTGCTTTGGTCGGGCCAAACGGAGCGGGCAAATCTACGCTGCTAAAGGCGGCCGCCGGACTGCTGCCCCTTCGTAGGGGTCGCCTGCTCATTTATGGGCAGCCAGTGGGGGCCTGCCACCACCGGGTGGCTTACCTGCCCCAACGCGGTGAGGTGGATTGGCGCTTCCCCATTACTCTGCGCCGGCTGGTATTGACCGGCCGCTACGTTCACCTGGGCTGGCTCAAGCGGCCGTCGCCCCTGGATTGGCAAGTGGCCGATGAAGCGATTGAGCAGATGGGGCTGGCCGGCCTGACCGAGCGACAGATTAGCCACCTTTCTGGCGGCCAGCAGCAACGGGCTTTGCTGGCCCGGGCCTTGGCCCAGGACGCCGACCTGCTGCTCCTGGATGAGCCGCTCAACGCGGTAGACAACGAGACGCGAGCAGTCGTGGTGGAGGTATTGGCCCGGCTGCAACGACAGGGGAAAGCGGCCGTCGTCGCTACCCACGACCTCGGCCGCCTGGAAGCTGACTTCGATAGCGCGCTTTACTTGAGCGACGGCCGGCTCGTCCCCGCCCCGCCGGGCAGTTTTGGACAGGATTGACAGGATTGACAGGATTAGTCCTAATCCTGTCCAAATCCGGCCGGTAGTCTATCGAGAGGGATGTCGCACAGGCGGGGGTTGCCCTGGTCGCGGGGGGATACCAACGGCGTTTCGATGCCCCAGGCCAGGCCAATGTCCGGGTCGTCCCAGGCTACTCCCCATTCGTCCCGGCCGCCGTCGTAATAATTGTCCACCAGGTAGGTCAGCGTTACGTCGGTCAGAGCCAGGAAGCCGTGCGCCACACCCACCGGAATATACAAGCCCAGGTGGTCATCGGCCCCTACGTCTATCAATTGAGTTGCCCGAAAGGTTGACGAGCCGCGCCGCAAATCCACCAGGCCGGCCCGCAATCGGCCGTTGACCACGTACCAGTAATCCACCTGGTGATGGTGGTAGTGCAATCCGCGCAGCACGCCGGCCTTCGAGTCTGAGCGGTTGGCTTGAATGAGCGACCAATTTCGGTGGGGAAACCATTCCTTGCGAAACGTCTCCATGAACCGGCCGCGCTCATCGGCAAACGGCCGCAACTCGACCAGGAGGACGCCAGGGATGTGGGAGGATTCGCGGATAGTAGGCATTACTTGAAAAAGTTACTGACGAAAAACCACAGGTTGGCCGGCCGTTCGGCCAGCCGGCGGACAAAGTAAGGGTACCAGGCTGTGCCATAAGGCACGTAAGTTCGCACGCGGTAGCCCCGCTCCACCAGCGATTCTTGCAGGTCGCGGCGGATGCCATGCAGCATCTGAAACTCAAACTCCTTGACCGGCAGGTGATGTTTGTGGGCGTAGGCGATGGCGGCGTTGATCATCTTCTCATCGTGGGAGGCGACGGCCAGCCGCACACCCTTTTGCCTGGCCTGTTCACTCAATAGCAGATGGACGAGGCGGACGTAATGGGCGTCTACGTCGGCCTTGACTGGAAAGGCCACGTCGGGCGGTTCGGCGTAGGCCCCTTTGCACAGGCGCACCGACGCGCCTTCTTCTATCAACTGTTCCACGTCCTTTTCGCTGCGGAACAGGTACGCCTGGATGACGACGCCAACGTTGGGCAGGCCAACCTCATCCCGAATCGCCCGGTAGATTTGCAGAGTCGTGTCTACCAGGCTGCTTTCTTCCATGTCTATCCGCACGAACGTGTCGTACTGCCTGGCCCGCTCCGCAATAGCCCGCAGGTTTTGCCGGGCCAGGTCAGGGTTGATTTTGACCCCCAACTGGCTCAACTTAACCGAGACATTGCCCTGGATGCCCGCCTGGTGAATCCGATCCAGGGCGCGTAGAATCTCGTCGCGGGCGGCCGTCGCCACGGCCGCCTCGGTCACACTCTCACCCAGGTAATCAAGTGTGACCAGCAGGCCGCGCTGGTTGAGGGCCTGGCTGACTTGCACGGCCTCGTCCAATGTTTCGCCGGCGACGAAGCGACTGGCGACTCGCCAGGCCAGCCCGTGACGGCCGACCATCCGCCGGGCCCAGGCTGCTTTAGACAGGTAAATCAACAGCAGGCGCAACCACCGCTCGCCACGTTGGGAAAGTATGACTGTTACGACGACGCCCACGACCAGGGCGGCGTAGAAAAGGAACCCCGGTCCGCGCCTGGCCGGCCGGAGTGACAAAGTAGATTGTTCACGAGCCATCGCACGTTCCTGGCGTGTGGTGTATGGCGTAGCGCGTAATCCACTCACGCTCTACGCCATACGCTTTTTGTAGGTCACGCTTTTAGCTTGACCAGAGGCGGTCAAGTTGAAAAAGTGACCTACGATAAGCATATCCATTGGTTAAAGGGCTATTAGCGCACCCATAACGAGTATCCCCCATCCAGAATGATTGTCTGGCCGCAGATAAGGCTGGCCGCCGGCCCACACAGAAAGCAGGCCAGGTCGGCCACGTCCTGGGGGGTGCAGAGGCGGCCGGCCGGCGTGCGGCGGAGAACTTCGGCCGTCACATCCTCTTCTTCCTCCCGAAAAGTGGCAAAATGGGTGAGCGCGTCGGTCAATACCACGCCCGGCGAAATGGCGTTGACCCGTACACCCAGGGGGGCCAGTTCGACGGCCAGGTAGCGCACCAGGGCTTCGATAGCCGCCTTTGACGTGCCGACCAGCACGTATTCGGGCAGAACGCGCTGCGAACCGAGGCTAGAAATGGCGACAATGGTCCCGCCGCCTCCTTTTTGCATCAGACGGGTTGCGTGCTGCGCCCCGAATAATAGGGAGCGGGCATTGATGTTCATTGTCCACTCCCAACCACGCGGCTTTTGTTCCAGGGCCGGCCGGTTGTAGCCCGAAGCGGCGTTGTGCAAGTAAATGTCTAGCCGGCCGAAGGTACTCTCGATTTCGGCAAAGAGACGGGCCAGGTCATCCAGGTCGCCCACGTTGGCCTTCACCACCAATGCCTGGCGGCCCAGGGCGCGGACGTCGGCGGCCGTCGCCTCGGCCGGCTCGCGGTTGCGGAAAAAGTTGACCACGACGTGCGCTCCCTCTTGGGCAAAACGAAGGGCTAGTTCGCGGCCGATGCCGCGCCCCGAACCCGTCACTAGAGCAACTTTGTCAGTAAAATGAGCCATTGTCCGGCCATTGTAGCCCACACCGCCGACCTTTGCCAAACATCCACATCGCTCCGTCAAGTAGCGATTCGTAAAATGGCCTGGTAGCCGCTATAATGAGCGTATTACGAATTGCGTTAGGAATCGTCGGTACGCAATACGCAATACACATGACGATCAATAGTGAATGGGAGATTGACGACGAATATGGAAGAACGTAAGATTCGGGTGCTAGTCGCCAAGCCCGGTCTGGACGGACATGATCGGGGAGCGAAGGTGATCGCCCGCGCCCTGCGCGACGCCGGCATGGAAGTCATTTACACCGGTCTCCGCCAGACGCCGGAGATGGTGGTTGAAGCGGCCTTGCAAGAGGACGTGGACGTGATCGGCCTGAGCATTTTGTCCGGCGCGCACATGTCCTTGCTGCCGCGCGTGATGGAACTGCTGGCTGAAAAGCAGATGACCAACGTGCCGGTTTTTGTCGGTGGGATTGTTCCTAACGACGACGTTCCTGCGCTGAAGGGAATCGGGGTGGCCGGCGTCTTTGGCCCTGGCACGAATACGGAAGCCATTGCCCAGGCTATTCGGGAGGCGGTTCTTGGTCAGTGATCTCATTGAACAGGTTCGCCAGGGAAGCCGGCGGGCAGTCGCCCGTCTCATTACCCAGGTAGAAAACGAAGGGCCGCTGGCGCAGGCGGCCGTGACTGCCTTGTATCCGGCCACCGGCCGCGCCCACGTGGTGGGCGTCACCGGCGCGCCTGGTTCCGGTAAAAGCACGCTGGTCACGGAACTGGCGAAAGCCTTGCGGAAGGAGCAGCTTTCGGTGGGCATCGTGGCCGTTGACCCGACCAGCCCCTTTAGCGGCGGCGCGTTGTTGGGGGATCGGGTGCGGATGCGCGACCTGGCCGGCGACGAGGGCGTATTCATTCGCAGCATGGCCTCGCGGGGCAGCCTGGGTGGCTTGGCCCGCACGACGGCGGCGGTGATCAAGGTGTTGGACGCGGCCGGCTTTGATGTAATCTTGGTGGAAACGGTGGGGGCCGGGCAGGTCGAGGTAGACATTGCCCGGACTGCTCACACGACCCTGGTCATTGAAGCGCCAGGTATGGGTGACGACATCCAGACCATCAAGGCGGGTATCCTGGAGATAGCGGATATTTTGGTGGTGAATAAGATGGATCGGCCGGGGGCGGCCCAGACGGTCAAGTCGCTCAAGATGATGCTGCACCTAGCCCCCACGCCGGCCGAGATACGGCATCACGGCCGTCAGGCGCAAGCCGGCGGCCCAGCGCAAGCCAGCGGCTTGCGCCACAGGGCGGGTTGGGAGATTCCGGTGTTGGAAGCGACGGCGACGGAAGGGAAGGGGATGATAGAGATTGTCATCGCTTTGCGGGAGCATCGGAATTATCTGCAAAGTAGCGGCGAGTGGTTGGCCCGCGAGAAGGAGCGCAGCCAGCGTGAAGTTGAGCAGCTTTTACAGGCAGCCTGGATGGCCCGTTGGCAGGCGGCCGTCCCTCCGGCCGCACGAGAGCAAACGATGGAGGCGGTGGCCCGCCGCGAATTGGACCCATACACGGCCGCCGCCCGGCTGATGGAGCAGGTGAAGTGCGATTGGAGCAACTATGACGATACATGGCTACGGTGAAATCAAGCTCTTTGCCGGGTCGGGCTGCCCGCAACTAGCCCAGCGCATTGCCGACTACATTGGGGTACCGCTCTCGACCTGGGACATTATTGACTTTCCCAACGAGAATCTCCTGGTGCAGTTGCATGGTAGCGTGCGCGGGCAGGACGTGTTTCTGATCCAGAGCCATAACCGGCCGGTGCATCGTAACATTATGGAGATGTTGATCGCCATAGATTGTCTCAAGCGCGATTCGGCCGGGCGGATTACCGTCGTCGCCCCCTACCTGGCCTACTCGCAGAGCGACAAGAAGGATAAGCCTCGCGTGCCCATTACCGCCCGCCTGCTGGCCGACATGATTGAAGTGGCCGGGGCCGATCGCTGGATGACGATGGATTTGCACGCCGGCCAGATTCAAGGCTTCTACAAGATTCCTGGCGATTCATTGACAGCTCGCCACATTCTCACCGGCTACTTCAAGAAGAAGGGGTTGAACAACGCCGTGGTGCTGACGACTGACCTGGGCTTTGCCAAGCGCGGCCGGAACTTCGCCGAAGACGTGGGTCTACCCCTGGCCTTTGTGGAGAAGCGCCGCCTGGGATACAGCCTGAAGCGCGAGTCGTTGACGCTCATTGGCAACGTCGAGGGCAAGGACGTGATCGTGGTGGATGATCTGGTGGATACGGCCGGCTCCATCCAGCAAGCCATTGAACTGGCCCGCCAGGAAGGGGCGCAGGAAATTTACGTCACCTTTACCCATCCAGTTTTGTCTGACCCGGCGATTGAGCGGTTGAGCCGGTTGCCCATCAAGGAAATCGTTACCACCGATACATTACCCATTCCTCCTGACAAAATGCTACCCAATATCACCGTCCTGACAGTGGCCGGCTTGCTCGGCGAGGTGATCATTCGTTCGCACGAAGGGCGGAGTGTGGGGGAATTATTCGACGAGTAATATGTTCAAGACCCTCTTTCGCAAAATAACAGGCGACCCAACCAAGAAACTGGTGGGCAGCCTGAAACCCATTGTGGATGAAGTAGCTAGTTTGGAAGCCGAGTTGCAGGCTGTTTCGAGTGAAGGACTGAAACTCAAAACGGAGGCTCTGAAGGAACGCCTGGCGGCCGGCGAGACTCTGGACGACGTGCTGGTGGAAGCCTTTGCCCTGGTGCGGGAGGCTTCACGGCGCACAACCGGCTTGCGCCATTACGACGTGCAAATCATGGGCGGGGTGCTGCTGCACCAGGGCACCGTGGTGGAGATGCGGACAGGCGAGGGCAAGACGCTGGTAGCCACCTTACCACTGTATCTGAATGCTCTGGCCGGCCGGGGTGTCCACCTGGTCACCGTCAACGACTATCTGGTGCGGCGCGACGGTGGCTGGATGGGCAAGATTTTCCACGCCTTGGGCCTGACCGTGGGCTGCATTGGCCCGCTCAACTTTTCGGCCCTCTATGACCCGGAGTACGTCAACCCCGGCGCAGAACTGGAAGATGAGCGGCTGGTGCATTGGCGGCCGGTCACTCGCCAGCAGGCCTACCAGGCCGACATCACCTATGGCACCAGCAGCGAATTTGGCTTCGATTACCTGCGCGACAATATGGTGACGCGCCCCGAAGACCTGGTGCAGCGGTCACTCACTTTTGCCATTATTGACGAAGTAGATAACATCCTCATTGACGAGGCCCGTACTCCGCTCATCATCTCTGGTCCGGCCGCCCAGAGCTCGCAGGACTACGTGCGCTTTGCCCAGTACGTGCGGAATTTGCGGCCGAATACGGCCGACGAAGAGCAAGAGCCGAACGGCCATTACAACGTGGACGAGAAAAGCCGCACGATTACCCTGACCGAAATGGGCATTGCCGAAATCGAGAAGCGCATCCCCGAGATAGACACTGAAGCCGGTCACAGCCTTTATGATCCCAGCTTCTTCCACCTGACTTACTACCTGGACAACGCCCTCCGAGCGCAATATCTGTATAAGCGCGACCACCAGTACGTGGTGCAGAACAACCAGGTGATCATTGTGGACGACTTTACCGGCCGCCTGATGCCCGGCCGCCGCTACTCCGAGGGGCTGCACGAAGCGATTGAGGCTAAAGAAGGGGTGCAAATCCAACGAGAAACGGTTACGGTGGCGACCATCACCCTGCAAAACTACTTCCGGCTCTACGAAAAGCTGGCTGGCATGACCGGCACGGCCCTGACCGACGCGGAGGAGTTCGACAAGATTTACGAACTACAAGTCAGCCCACTGCCGACCAACGTGGAGTACATTGTGGAAACCGGGGCGATGGGGCTGCGCGAATACCGGCGCAAGCAAGAGAATACCGACGAGGTTTACTACGCCCGGCCGGAAACGGCCGATACGCCCGTCTTTCATCGGCGCACAGATTTCCCCGACCAGGTGTATGGCACAGCCCAGGCCAAAGACCAGGCGATCATCCAGGAGATTCAGCAGGTGCGGGAGAGCGGCCGGCCAATTCTGGTTGGCACAACGTCGGTGGAACACTCGGAGACCATTCATGGCCTGCTGCAAAGGGAGCGGATTCCCCACACGGTCTTGAACGCTAAAGTCCACCAGTCGGAAGCGTGGATCGTGGCCCAGGCCGGCCGTAAGCAGGCTGTCACCATCTCCACCAACATGGCCGGTCGCGGTACAGACATTCTCTTGGGGGGTAATCCCGAAGGGCTGGCCGCCGATATGCTGGAGCAGGAGCTATTCGACCGGCCGCTGCTGGCTCAGGTGGCTCACAAGCTGCTGACGGAAGGGTTGGAAAGCGCCTACGCGCTGGCTGAAAAACATCCCCAGTTGAGCCCGGCCCTGGCCGATGCTTTGCTGGCTGTTAAACAGCAGTACGATCAGGCATTGCTGGAAATCCAGGATGCACAGGTGATTGGCTACCTGGCCCGCACCCTGCAAGAGCCATACCAGATTGACTACAATGACCTGCTCAACGTATTGCGCCTGGTGGCGGCCGGCGCGCTGCGGCAGGCCCGCGCTTATCTATCCGAACGGGACAAGGATATTGCTCTGGTCGAGGACGCCCAGCGTCAGTTTCAGAATTACGGCCGCTACCAGCAGCTTCACCAGGATCCGCGCCAGACCGCTCTCTTCCTGACGGAGTTGGTCTTCGACGACCATTACAACGCACGGGCGGCTCTCATTCGAGCGGTGATGGGTGGCCGGCGCGACGAGGCCCTCCGCCTCACCCAGACCTTCCCGGCTTTACCAGCCAGCCTGATCGAGCGCATCGAGCAAATCCGCGAGCAGGCCGAACGCGATCGCGGGGAAATCCGCGAACTGGGCGGCCTGCACGTCATTGGCTCCGAACGGCACGAGTCGCGGCGGATTGACAACCAGTTGCGCGGCCGGGCGGCCCGCCAGGGCGACCCCGGTTCTTCTCGCTTCTTCCTCTCCCTGGAAGACGATCTGATGAAACGATTCGGCGGCGAGCGATTGAAGAACTTTATGACCCGCACGAAGGTGCCGGAGGATATGCCCATCGAAAGCTCCCTCCTGGATCGGATCATCGAAAGCTCCCAGGAGCGCATCGAGGGCTATAACTTTGACATCCGCAAGAACGTTGTGGAATACGACGACGTGATGAACCGCCAACGGCAGGCGATCTACGAGGAGCGGCGGGCGATTCTGATGGGCCAGGCTCTAGATCTGGACGAGAAGATCAAGCAGGCTTTTAATAATGCCATTGGTGAGTTGGCCCAGAATTACCTGGATGATTACCCTGGCTTCATGGAGCGGGAGATCGGCCGGGCGATTGGCGATTTCAGCACGGAAGCGACCGATACGATCAATCTCAACGGCGTGCTGACCCGCTTGCGCGGTTGGCTGCCTGGTCTGGCCGACCTGGATCGCGGCCAATTGGCTGGGCTGTCGGCCGAGCAATTGACCAGGCGATTGATGCAACTGGTCCAGGAAAACCAGGCTAACGGCCATAACCTGTACCAGTTGCTGCAGGCCATGAACCGCTTCATTCCCTTGCTGCCGCCAGTGCCGAACCTGGCGGCTATCCTGGTCAGTCGCCGGTCGGGGTTGTTGCAGGTGCGCGAGAACACCCGTCGCCAATTCTCGCTCCAGATTGAACAATTCTTTAATGATTTTCTAGCCGGGCAGATAGAGGAGGCGGAACGAACGGCTATCTGGCAGCGGGCGGCCGAGCGCATCCAACAAGCCTTTACCCGTTTTAACGTGGAAGGGGTGGCTGTCAAGACCTTCCAGACGCAACAGGATGACTTTCGCCAGGAGGTGAGTGACGCCTTACGCGACTTGCTGCTGGATGGGTTGTCGGCCGTGACCAGTGAGCAGTTGGTCACAGCCTTGGGCCAGACCGTGCAGCAGGCCCGAGACAACTGGCGTAAACACATCGGCGAGGAGGAGTACCGAAACTTCCAGCGGCTCCTGCTCCTGGACGCCATGGACAAGGAGTGGCGCGAGTACCTGACAGCGATGGATGACCTGCGCCGCGAAATTAGCCTGGAGGCCATTGGGCAGCGCGACCCGAAGGTGGAGTACAAGAGGCGTTCTTACCAGATGTTTGCCGACATGCGACAGAACATCGAACGAGACGTGGTCAATCGTTTCTTCCAGCAGATTGCTGTCCACCAGGAGTATATGCGCCAATTGCAGGCGGCCGCCCTCCGCACCCAGGCCAGCCAGAGTGGTCTACAGGTCGTGCCACGCCAGAGCGGTAGGGGGGTGGAGATACGGCGGGATATACCCAAGGTCGGCCGCAACGACCCCTGTCCCTGTGGTAGCGGCAAGAAGTATAAGAATTGTCACATGCGGCAGGAGCAGCCAACGGTCGGCGGCCGCAATGGACAGCCGGGTAAACAGCCGGTGGCAAGTAAGGGTAAGAGGTAAGGGTAAGTCTCTCTTACACCTACCTCTTACCGCGTCTGACATTCAGGGCAGAAGTGGGTACTCCGGCCGCCCACCACCATCCGCAGAATAGGCGTGCCACAACGAAAACAGGGGTAGCCCGTCCGCCGGAAGACCGAGACGGCGTTCTGCATATCGCCCTTCTCCCCATCGGGCTTGCGATAACGGTCAATGCTGGCCCCTTCACGAGTGATTCCCAACTCTAACACGTACTGTATAGCGGCGTGTAAAGCCTCGATTTCGGCCGCCGACAGCGAATTGGCCGGCCGTAGGGGATGCAGCCGCGCTTCAAACAGAGCCTCATCCGCGTAGATGTTGCCGACGCCGGCCAGAAAGGTCTGGTCGAGCAACAGCGTTTTGAGGGCCTTTTTGTGGCCTCGTAGCCGTTCGGCCAGCACAGCCGGCGTAAACTCTGGCTCTAGCGGCTCCGGCCCCAGGTCACCCACCACCTCGGCCGGGTCACGTACCAGATAGACGCGGCCGAACTTGCGCGGGTCGTTGAAGTGAAGTTCACCATTTTGGATTTTGGATTTTGGATTTTGGATTTCGCCACCTGCCACCTGCCACTTGCCACCTGCCAACTCAAAGATCGTATGCGTATGCTTGTCGGGCGGCGTGCCTGATGGGACGACGGAGAGGTGGCCGGTCATTTTGAGGTGGATGAGCAGTGTTTCGTCGGCATCCAGGCGAAAGACCAGGTACTTGCCGCGCCGGTCAATAGCCTCGATGCGCCGGCCGCCAATCCGCGCCTGCAACTCCTCAAGGGTGGGCGTGGCGATGTGGCGCGGCCAATCATTGCGGACGCCAGTAATAACGCGGCCGACTAGCGGCTCACGGAGGGCGCGCACGGTTGTTTCGACTTCGGGTAGTTCTGGCATAAGGTGTAATTGTAGGGCGATTTTCCAAAATCGCCCTACAACGGCTATCGGTTCTCGCTCTCGTTCAGGACACTGCCCTGGACGGTCTGTACCTTGCGGTAGACCTCGGCCGGCGGGCGGCGTTCCCCTTCTATCGTCAATAGCTCCTCGACGGGGATGCCGAAGAGTCGCTCGTTTTCGTGGAGATAGGGTTCGATCAGCCGCCAATCGGCCGGGCTGAGAGACGTGAAGACGCCGCCATTGAGTTGGTCAGGACTGACCCGGCGGTGGGGGTCGCGCAGATAAATCGCCCCGCCAGAGGCCAGGGAGAAGAGGTTGCCGCCAGGGTAGGGTGTGGGTAACTCTTGGAGGCGGCCGTCCTCACCAAAGGTCAGGCCATTGACGACGACGAAGCCGCCGCCCCTGAGCGGGTCGCCGGCCATGAACGATTCGGCCAGGTAATCCAGGCAGGTGCCGTTGATGACCGCCCTGGGTTTGCCGACGGCGTTGATGAGCGGGCGGCCGGCGGCCGAGCCGCGCACGTACACCTCACCCCCCTTCGCCCCATACAGGAACGTTTGCCCTACGTCACCGTGAATGACCAGCTTGCCGCTTTGTAGAATTTGAGCCAGTTGGTCTTGCCCGTCACCGTGCAGGTGCAACTCAGCCCCATCGAGACCCGAGGCAGCGTAATCGCCCACGTCGCCGTAGAGGTCGAGGCGTAGGTCGCGTGAGTTGGGACCGAGGCCGCAGCCGGCGAAACGGCCGCCCCGCCAGTTATAGGCGATGACGTGCCGCCAGCCCATCTGATGGGCCAGGACAATCCAATTAGCCGCGCACTCGTCCCCTTCGGGTGGGAAGCCCAACGTGTCGAGAATCAGGCTAGGGGTCTGGCGGCCGTTGGCCGGCCCTGCCTGATCTTGCAGGTGGTGGCGGGTTTGCCAGGTGACGCGCCGTAAACCTACGGGGTTTCCAGAAACCCCG
>JBFMFT010000389.1:0-5147 GCA_040751925.1 Chloroflexota bacterium | reverse complement strand
TCATTGCCCTTGATCGTAAGGCGTGAAACGTGAAACGCAAGAAGATCGCTTCACGCTTCCGGCCGGATTGCAAAAAGAATTATCTTGAAATCATATTGAAAAATCAGAAATAACCTCCCCTGCTATACTTGGTAATTGTTGATGTGGAGTAAGAGTTCAGGAAACCCTTCGTTGCTTCCGACCCTAAACTCCAGGTAACGACCCACCCACTCCTCCCGCAGGTCTGCGCCGTTTGCCCAGCAACCAATACCTTCTCTCCTGGCGAAAACGCGACCTGCGGGAGGCCCCCTTCTTGTACAGAAAGCTATCTATTTGCTTGAACCCGGTAGAAAAACCTGGTTTCTGGCTGAATCGTTGCCCACGTCAAAAATCCGGCCGGTAGAGGTGATCAACCATTAACGAGAAGAAGAATCGAGCAAGAGTACCGTTATTTCTAGCCGTTGTTATTCTGACCGGCCTCTCCCTGTTGACGCCGGCCCTACTCCACCCCCCTGTCGCCTCCAGCGCGGCCAGCAAGAATGCGCCCGACTCGGCGACTTCGGCTGCCTTTGCCGAAGGAGGTTGCGCCGCCTGCCATACGATTCCGGGGGTTGCCAATGCCACTGGCAAGGTCGGGCCAGACCTGACGACCATCGGCGGCGACGCCGCCACTCGTAAACCAGGCCTGGACGCCGAAGCCTACCTACGGGAGTCCATTCTCAGCCCGGCTGCCTTCATTGCCCCCCGCTGCCCTAGTGGAGATTGCCCCAACAACGTGATGCCTTCCAATTTCGGTGAGAAATTGACGGTGGAGCAAATCACCCTCATTGTCAACTACCTGCTGACCTTAACTGGCGAAGGGGTGACCAGCGCGCCACCCTACGAGTTGAAACCGATTACCATTGTCCGTCCGGCCGAAGCCAGCCTCACTCCCTTTGCTGAACCACCTAAAACTTACGGGGACGGCCAGGTTTTGCTGGGCAAATACCTCTTCTTCGACTCGCGCCTGTCGGCCGACGCCACCACTAGCTGCGCCACCTGCCACCAGCCTGATAAAGCCTGGACAGACGGCCTGGCCCTTAGCAATGGCTATCCGGCCACCCTCTACTTCCGCAATACACCGACGGTGATGAACACGGTCTTTCTGAACAATCTTTACTGGGACGGCCGCCTGGACGGCGGTGATATGCCGACCCTGGTGCGCGACCACGTGGTCGAGGCGCACTTTATGAACAGTGACGGCCGCCTGATGACTGAACGGATCAAACAAGTGCCTGAGTACGTTCAGCTTTTCCTGGACGCCACGGAAAAAATACCCTCGTTTGGCGGGATTATGAGCGCAGTTACGGCTTACGTACAGTCGCTCAACTCGGGTCTCACACCTTATGACCGCTACCTGGCCGGCGAAACGGGCGCGCTGTCGGCCGAGGCCCAGGCTGGCCTGGCTCTGTTCGAAGGGAAGGCTGGTTGTGCGGGCTGCCATAGTGGGCCCATTTTGTCCGACGGCCGGTTCTATAACCTGGGCGTGCCGCAAAATGGGGCCATCTGGTCAGAACCATTGCGCCACATCACCTTCCGCCGCTTCTTTCGCTTAATGGGCACACCAGATTATCGCGGTCTGGCGGCCGATCCCGGCCTCTATGCGCTGACGTTGGATGAGGCCGATTGGGGCGCGTTCCGCACCGCCCCCCTGCGGGAAGTGGCTCACACAGCCCCTTATATGCACAACGGCGCGTTGGAGACCCTGGCTGAGATCGTCCGCTTCTACAACGAGGGGGCGGCCGGTTCACCATTGGGGCTTACCGAAACGGAGATAGCCCAATTGGTGGCCTTCCTGGAAAGCCTGAGTAGTGAGCCGGTAGCGGTCGAAGTGCCGGCCGTACCCGACTATCAAATACGCACCCTCGGAGAGAATAAGTAGGTCACGCTCGAAACGTGGCTCAGGCGTCGAATATGACTCAAATTCCTGAACCTTCACAAGCACGGCCGCCGCGAACCTCGGCCCGCCTGGTCATACTGAGTGGCACACTCCTGTTGCTGTGCCTGATTGGCGTGAGCCTGGCGGCCGTCGTTAGCCGTGACAAGACCCTCGAAATTCAGCAGGCGGTGGCCACAGCCCAGGCTGCGCCGCCAGGAGTAGGGCCGCGCCAACTAACGGTCTTGCCGCGCCCACCCTTCCCCCTCGACAATCCCTATAGGCCCGAAAAGGCGGAGTTGGGTAAGCTGCTCTACTTCGACACGCGCCTTTCTGGCGATGGCAGCCTCTCCTGTAATTCCTGTCACCCGGCCAGCGATGGCAGTTGGGGCGTGGCCGGGGCCGTTTCCTTTGGCTATCCGGGTAGTTCCCACTGGCGCAATTCCAGCACCCTGATCAACGTCGCCTACTATACGAAGCTCAACTGGGACGGCAACCGCACTAGCATCGAAGCGCAGAACGATGGGGCGTGGAGTGGGGCGGTGGCCGGTAACGTGGACCCGGCCATGGCCGAAGAACGGCTGGCCCAGATTCCAGAATACGTGCGCCGCTTTAACGAAGTCTTTGGCGACAGCTACCCTTCCTATCGCCACGCACTGATGGCCGTCGCCACCTTCCAGCGCACGCTTGTCTCGCAAAATGTCCCCTTTGACGCTTTCCTGCAGGGGGATCAGAGCGCGATTTCGGCCGCAGCCCAGCGCGGCTACACCCTGTTCACAGGCAAGGGCAACTGTATCGCCTGCCACGACGGCGCGCTGATTAGCGACGACTCCTTCCACAACCTGGGCGTGCCAGAGTACCCCGGCTTCCAGGATAACCCCCTGGTCCAGATTACCTTCCGCTTCCAGCATTGGGATAAGGGGGTAACGGAAGACGTGTACAACACCGCGACGGCCGACCTGGGCCTGTTCTACGTGACCAAGCTAGACAGCGACCGGGGCAAGTTCCGCACACCGGGGTTGCGCGATGTCTGTTACACAGCCCCCTACATGCACAATGGGGCATTTAACACGTTGGAAGAGGTTATTGCCTTCTACAACGCGGGCGGGGGTGAGAGCGACAACAAAGACCCCCTGTTGCAGCCGTTAAACTTGACCCCGGCCGAACAAGCCGACCTGCTGGCTTTCCTGCAGAGCCTGTGTGGGGACAAGATCATCGTGGAGGCGCCCGAGTTGCCGCCTTATGAACCAGTAAGCAGTGAGCAGTAAGCAGTGGTTAGTTACCAGTAAAGACTATGAACGAGAAGTTGTGTGAAGCATCACCAGAAAGTTTACGCAGCGGCTTAGTATCTCGCCGCCAGTTCTTGAAGTTGGGTGGAGCGGCCGTCGTTATGCTGACCCTGCCGGCCTACTTACGGAAGGTGGGCCTGCCGGCCCGATTGGCCGCCCAACGCGCAGAATATCCCCGCCAGGTCATCGGCCAATTAAGCGCGTTGCCGGTGGGCCAGCCGATCAGCTTTCGCTACCCCTGGGAACACCCGGCCGCCACCAATTTCCTCATAAAGCTCGACGAGCGGGCGGCTGGGGGCGTCGGGCCAGAGCAGAACGTGGTCGCCTTCAATATCTACTGCACCCACCAGGGTAGTTCGCTGGCCGAGGAGTTTCACGCAGAAACAGGTATCGCCGGCCCCTGCCGCCTGCACTGGATGACTTTCGACCTGACGCGCCACGGCATGGTCATTAGCGGCCACGCCACCCAGGGTTTACCCCAGATCGTCCTGGAAACCGAAGGGGATGACATCATCGCCACCGGCGTCCAGGGCCTTATTTATGGCTATTACGATAACCTGGCCCAGCCGGGGTAGAACAAGAGTGGAAGTTACGCCTTGTGCTTAACGGCAGCGGATAGTCAGCGGATAAGCGGATGCTCCGGTGACGAATCCGCTTATCCGCTGTAAATCCGCTGCCCCTATCCAAGTAGAAAGAAGATGTCTGAAGCAAAATACATTCCCCTAGACAACGTACCCCTCCCTCCGGCCGGAGCCAACGTTCACACCACCGTCTGCGATTACTGCATCGTCGGCTGTGGTTTCAAGGTCTACACCTGGCCGGTGGATAGCGAGAGCGGTGGGCCAGAGCGCGATCAGAACGCCTTTGGCACGAAATTTCCCGGCCGCATCCGTGGCCCCTGGGTCAGCCCCAACCAGCACAACGTCGCCAGCGTCAACGGCCAGTCCCATCACGTCGTCATCGTGCCTGACTTCGACAGCAAAGTGGTCAATACCGACGGCAACTATTCCATTCGAGGCGGTACCCTGGCCCTCAAGGTCTATAACCCTGACACCCCGACGCGGGAGCGATTGCAGTACCCTCAGATTCGGGTCAACGGCCAGTTGACCCGCGTGGATTGGGACACGGCTCTCGACGTGATGGCGGCCGTGAGCAAACACGTCCTGGCGAATTACGGTGAGTCGGCCTGGGCCATGAAGACCTACTCCTATGGTTACTTCGAGAACACCTACGCCATCTCCAAGCTGGCCTTCGTTTCGGTGGGCACACCGGCCTTTTCTGAACACGACAAGCCTGGGCCGGGGGCGGACACGGCCGGGGTGGACGACAGCGGCATCATCACCTTCAGCGCCAGCTACCAGGACTGGGCCGATTCGGAGGTTATTTTCTTGTCCGGCACCGACCCCTACGAAACCAAGACCGTCGTCTTTACCTCCTGGATGATGGGCGAGCCAGAGATTATCCTGGACATGGCCCAGCGCAAAGCTCCCCCCAAATTGATCATGGTGCTGCCCCGGCGTACAGCCGGGGTAGATTTCGCCGAGAAGCACGACGGTCAGTTCGTGCAGATCATCCCTGGCACAGATACTTTGCTCCACCTGGCGATCAGTCGCCTCATCCTGGAAAGCGGTTGGGAGGACAAGGAATTTATCGAAGAGTGGATCGCCTCCAACTGGGAAATCGAGATGGGGATGGGGCGCGGCACACGCAACACACCCTGGCAATGGCGTACCACCTGGGGACAGTTTGGCACCGGCTTCGCCGGTTACAAGGAGTGGCTGCTGGCCTACGAACCGGCCGCCCTGGATAACGCCGCCCAGGTGACGGGTGTGCCGGCCGCCGACATCCGCCGCATCGCTGAAACATTGACCGGCGCGGGTGGGACGCGGCCGAAGGCCAGCTTTGGCTTCGAGAAGGGCAACTACTGGAGCAACAATTACCTGAACACGGCCTCCTTTGCCGCC
>JBFMFT010000388.1:0-5151 GCA_040751925.1 Chloroflexota bacterium | reverse complement strand
AATCTTCCGGGAGTTATCTATATCAGACCGCCTGCGGGTTTGGGCTATCCGCTTATCCGCTTCTCATCCGCTGCCGGCCGCATCCCCCCTCTCCCTCCCAGGCAGAGCGGCCGGGGGAGAGGGTTAGCCCTAAACAGCCTGTTTAACCCCAAGCCATACACTAGCCATTATCAGGAATAGACAGAATTACAGGATTTACAGGAGGTTTTTCTCTGGGCGACTATCCTAACTACCCGCAAAAAACCTGGTTTCTACAGGCAGCCTGAGTAAACACGATAATTGAATGATTATTGAATCAAATCAAATCCAACCAAGTAATCACCATGACCGCCATATCTAGCCAATCATGGGCCAAAATGCCCCCTCACCCCCATATCTTGATAATTGAACCTCCGAAACAAAACGATACGATACCTATCAACCCCTTTTCCCCGGCCGTATATTTGCTACAATCCACCCCGTGCCAGAAAGCACCAAACCCATTCCTTACTCTGCGCTCTCCGCGCCTCGGCGGTGAGCATCTCAGGAGGTAGATACCATGAACCGTTTGCCTTTACCGGGGAAAAAGCTCTCCATCGGCATCCTTTTCTCAATCCTGTTATTGGCCCTGGTCGCCTACCGCGCCCTAACCAGACCGGCCGACGCCGCCCACAGCGACCGCCCGGCCGACGCCGCCCACATCCAGGCCCAAATGCAGGCCATCCTTTCTTACCTCGACTCGGCCATCTACGAAAAAGCCGTCACCTGGGACGAGCATTACGTCCTCGTCTACCAGGTGGCCCAGGGCCGGCCGCCCACCCCCCTGGAGTTCTTCACCCTGCGCGGGCTGCGCCAGGAAGTGCTGATGAGCCGCAGTGGGGCCTTATCGGTAGCCCTACGCGGCCAAGCCTTCTTCCCCACCTGGAGCCAACTGCGCGACTTCGTCAACCGCGCCGACCAGTCCTCATTCCGCGTCAACGTCCAGGTGCAAGAAATAGCCCGCCAATTGGCCGCCACGCCAACGGCCGAACTACGGGCCGCCGTCGAAGCACTAACCGCCAGTACACCAGACCAGACGGCCAGCCAGCCCATCAACCTGCCACAGCCAGTCGCCAACGGCCTCTACAACACCTACTACGGCTTCCTCCACGCCCACAGCCACCTCTCCCTGGATGCCACCGGCGACCCGGCCGACGCCTACGCCATGGCCCGCAACGACGCCGGCATGGACTTCTTCTCCCTCAGCGACCACGGCGAGTTCCTGATGATCTGGCCCTGGGAGAACAAATGGCAGCAGTTGGTAGACGCGGCCGAGGCCAGCTACGACCCCGGCGCCTTCGTCTCCCTCTGGGGCTTCGAGTGGAGCAACCCCGTCCTGGGCCACCTGGTCATCGCCAACAGTTCCGACTACACCAACGCCGTCTGGATGTTCTCCCTGCCGGGCGTCTACAACTGGATTTACGCCCGGCCCGAGGCCATCGCCACCTTTAACCATCCAGGGTCTTACGACCTGCTGAGTCTTGAGTTTCACCACTTCCGGCGCTATAACGCGGGCGTAGCCCAGGTGGTGGGGATGGAGCTATGGAACGGTGGCAGCAGCTTCGATACCTACTACTACGACGGCGGCTACGACAGCGACTACAGCTACTACGACGAGGCCAACCGCAAAGGCTGGTACATCGGCGCGTTGGGGGCCGACGACAATCACGGCGCGACCTGGGGCTTGGACAATGATTTCCGCACCGGCGTCTTAGCCACCGAACTAACCCGCGAGGCCATCCTGGACGCTTACACCAATCGCCGCTTCTTCTCCACCGAGGACAAAGACCTCAGCCTGGACTTCCGCGCCCAGGGCTACCCCATGGGCTCGCGCCTGACGGGTGTGCCGGCCGACTTCGACCTCACCGCCTGCGACGGCAGCGGCGACACCTTCCAGGAAGCCCGCCTCTACCGCAACGGCGACCTCCTGCAAACGCAAACCGTGTCCGGTAATTGCCTCGCCGTCACCTTCAGCGATCCCGCTCCCACCGGCCGCGACTACTACTACGTCATTGTCAAACAAAACGACGACAACGACGGCAACGGCCGCAACGACGAGGCCATCTCCTCGCCCATCTGGCTAACCAACTAGAACTATCTAGCTCGTATTTCCGGTCATCCGACATTGTTGATAATGCCCGCACAACTCTAATGAGAAAGGATGGTGTTCGACAATGAAGCGATTATGGTATCTGGTATCGGCGATAACCGCCAGCATTGCTCTGACAACGCTTCTCGTTATCGGCGCCCGCGCCTTCACGCCCCCTTCGCTGGAGCCTGTCGAAAATTCGATGTGGCAGCAGGTGAACATGGATGGCTTTGGCAACCCACAAAACGTTCAGTTGCCGTCTCTGGCGGTTTTTCAGGATTCCCTGTACGCAGGAACCTGGAGCTACGATGGGATAGACTATGCCTACGAGGTCTGGCGTACCGAGAATGGGACAGAGTGGGAGTTGGCCGGTGAGGGTCTACGCGGTGGCGCGGCCGTGATGAAGGGCTTTGGTGACCACCTGTATCTGGGTACATGGGAAGGCGTCGTCATGCGGACACCCGACGGATTGACCTGGACCGACGTGATCACCGATGGTTTCGGTGAGGCTAACAATGGCATCGCCCGCTTTGCCGACTTCGACGCTATGCTCTACGCCAGCACCTGGAGTGACACTGGAACGGATATTTGGCGCACGGCCGACGGTGTCAATTGGAGCCAGTTTGCCGCGGACGGGCTCGGCGACGGCAACAACTATGGTGCAATTGCCAGCGAGGTTTTCGCCGGCCGACTGGTATTTGGTACCGGCAATTCCACCACCGCCGGTCAGATTTGGCATACTGATGGCATCACCTGGACGGCCGTCATCACCGACGCTTTTAACGGCCCAGAAAACCGGGCCGTTTCATCACTGGCTTCGTTCGACGGCTATCTCTATGCCGGTCTGGTCAATGAGGCTGGTCCAGAAGTATGGCGCTCCGAGGACGGGCTTGCCTGGAGCCCCATCATCACTGACGGTTTGGACCACATTACCGGCGACCCCTTTAGTGCGCTGGAAGTCGCCGGCGACCAGTTGTATCTGGTCGTTGGCAGCTACAACGGGACGGGTGTCCCTGTAGAAGTATGGTCAACGAGCGACGGATTAGCCTGGCAGCAGATCGGCTCCGCTGGTTTTGGCGACCCCGCTAACTCTGGGACGTATTGGGACAATGCCACGGCCGTGTTCCACGGCACACTCTATACCGGAATCCAGAACTGGCAAACGGGCATTGAACTATGGCGGTTGCTTCCTCATCAAACCTATATGCCGTTGATTTTGCAACCTGAGTAGCCCTACGCCCCGGCCGAAGCTATGCAAGACCACTAGCCTTCGTCATCCTCAGTCGCTGATGCCCTTTCTGGCGACCACTTTGGTCGGCCGTACCCGCACCAGCCACTCGCCGGCTACCGCGTTCCGCCGGCCATACAGGTCAGCCAACTCCGCGCCCATGTAACGGCCGGCAATCCGCGTCGCCCAATACAGCAGATCGTCGGCCTGTTCCTCGACAGTCGCCACCCCTTCGACTATCACAAAAGCGAAGGGCGGCGCATCGTCGTCCACGCAGATCGCCACCCGGGGGTCGTGGCGGAGATTGGCCGCCTTCACCGACGTATGCCAGGTAGTGAAGATGAAGCTATCCCCATCCAGGTCAAACCAGATAGGGGCCAGGTGCGGCCGTCCATCCGGCCGCACCGTCGCCAATTTGCCCGTGCGCGGCCGCTCCAACAAAAAGCCCCGATACTCACTCCAAGCCATTTCCTGCATGAAACCATCCTCCTTCGTGGAGTTGAACCTGCGGTCTGCCGCTGCCCCCTCTACTCCATCATGTTTGTGTCCGTCTTTCTGATGAACGTCTTCTTTGCCTACGACAGCTACACCGAGGCCAATGCCATCAACATGTTGGCCGCCCACTTATTGTAGGGGTGAGGTAACTGGATGCTTTGTCATTCCTGGTGAGTGGTATTGCTTCCAGATACCTTGCCCTATGACTGCTGAACACCCCATATCAACTGAATCTTGATCCACAATGGTACACGCTAGCTTCGCAGCTTATCAAACACGCTCATGAACTGCGGATCAACTTCATTCAAGTTTTTTATATGCTTTGACAATAGTCTACCCAAGTCTAGACCTTTATGCGGGAGAAGGTCGTGTGAATCTGACAGACCCTGGTTCTCCAATTCCTTGAATACATGGCTTTTCAACCTCGCATAAAATTTCTGACTTTGCTGTAACTTGGTGCTCTGGTTCTTTGGATCCACCTCGGGGACGTTATTCCTGATCTGCTCGATTTCACTATACGTCATGATACACTTTCCTCCCGTTTGGTCGTTGATGATCCTTTCCCATACGCTCGGGGTAATAGCGTCCTCAAAATCCTGCCTACCAACAAAGATGCAGTTCAATTGGTTCAACTCACTTGTCGGGAAATCCCATCGGGCATCATTGTCAAGCAGATATATGACATGACTACCAATGTCTTTTCTGAACCCTGACAAAACACTGGATAGTATTCTGTGATTTTCATATCGCTTGTCTTTCCCTCCCAGATTCACTATTTGAATACCGTCTGCAAGCAAGGACTTGCCAGAGTGCAATTCATATAAGTGCGGGATCACATGTAGTTCTGTGTCACCTTCAACCACGAGAAATTTGTCGTAGAACAAGAAATCGCTGTTTTTGATCTGTAGTGATTGATATACATCTTCTGTTGCCTCACACTTCGAAATGATGGTATATCCATTGACCAAGTCAACCTTGTTGATGCTGTTTAATCTTGCTCGATCAATGAATACAGTTGAATGTGTGCTTAGAATTGACTGTACGTTGGTTTGTGTCACTTTTCTGATGATATCGTAAAATTCTCTTTGAGCTTTGGGGTACAAGTGGGTTTCTGGCTCGTCGAAACACCAAATGAACTTTGTATCGGTTACGCCAGATTCTATCGAGTTCAGGGCATTCCATTTTATTAAGGCAAACCATAGTTGCCTTTTCACACCATCCCCCTGAGAGTCGAGATGTACGTCACCGTCGGAGTTATGTTTGTCAATAAGCAGATCGGTAATAACCGGATTGACTTGAAAGTTAATGTTCGCTTTTATGC
>JBFMFT010000387.1:0-5171 GCA_040751925.1 Chloroflexota bacterium | reverse complement strand
GCGGCAGGGCGTGAGCCGTCCGACCCTTGAAGCCGGTCATCGTCTCGGCCGCCGTCAGGCAGTTCCAAATCGCTTCTTCCACCGCTTCGGCTGCCGCCTCGAAAAAGGAATTCAGCCAGTGATGCGGCAGCATCTTGAGGTCTAGGGGAGCTTCAGCGTCGGCCGGCAGATGGTTGCCGGTGGCAAAGGCCAGGAAGAGGTCACCGCTACCGTTATGGCCGATCCCCCCCGCGCGAGCCATGCCAATGGTGGCCCGTTGGGCCAGCCGGCGGCACTGCCCTGGCAACAAGGGGGCGTCGGTAGCCAGAATGACCAGGATGGAGCTATCGCCACTAGCCTCATCCCAGGGAAGTAGGGTGTGGTCTGGCCCAATGAGCCGGCCGATCGGCCGGCCGTCTAGCCGTAGGGCGTGGCGGTCGCCATGATTGGCCTGCACCAACGCGCCTACGACGTAAGTTTCGCTTCCCGCTTCGACCAGGCGCGAAGCCGTGCCAATCCCCCCCTTGAACTCGTGACAAATCATGCCGGTACCTCCACCCACGTTTCCTTCGGCCACCCGGCCGCTGCTGGCGGCGGCAATGGCCTGGTAGACGTGGGCTGGTGTGAGGTGAAAAGCGTCCAGGTCGTTTAGCCAACCATCGTAGGTTTCAGCGACCACGGGCAGAGCCGAGCCGCGACACAGGTTGTGTTCGCGGCAATAGGCGATAAAAGCCTGGTGAACTGTGCCGACCTGGTGGGTGTTGGTCAGGCCAATTGGCGAGCAAAGCATCCCCGATTCGTTGAGCCAATGGATGCCGGTCATCTCGCCCGTGCCGTTGAGGGCGTGGAAGCCAGCGAAGCAGTTGTTCTGCCAGATAGCTCCTTCGCGGGGCAAGATGACGGTGAGGCCCGTGCGGGCAATACGGGGCGTATCGTGGATGAGGGTGGTATGCCCCACCCACACGCCCGCTACGTCGGTGATGGCGTTGAGACGGCCGGATGGCAGGTTGCCAATGGTGATGCCTAGCTCTCTAAGGCGGGCGCGAGTCATGGTTTTTCTCTCCTCTTGTCGGGTAATTGGTGATTGGCAATTGGTAATTGCTAATCACCGATTCCTTCTGGCGGATCGTAGGCGGAAAGTATAGCGGAAATTATTTGGGAAGTATATGGAATTGGGGGACAATAGGGGGGCTGGCAATGAGCTCCCGCATTTTCCGGGCACTCAATGCCCACAGTTGTTTACGGGCAATCCTAAACACAGGAGACAGTCTTATGGTGAATCAGTTTCTCTCTCTGAAACGCTGGTTGGCGGCTCTAATGCTGCTGGTTGGCGGCAGCCTGGTCGGGGCCACAGGCGGGGTGCAGGCGCGGCCGATGGCCTCCTGGGCTATTGTATCCAGCCCGAACGTGAGCGGCCGTGATAACGCCCTGAGCAGTGTGGCGGTGGTGTCGGCTACTGACGTGTGGGCGGTGGGCAACGTGGGCAACAGCAACGGCCGCCGCACCCTCACCCAACATTGGAACGGCTCTACCTGGAGCCTGGTTAGCAGTCCCAACGGCCCCGGCACGAGCAGTTACCTGGTGGGGGTGACAGCTCTTTCTGCCAATAATGTGTGGGCAGTTGGCTTTAGCGGCAACAGTACGCAGAGCCAGACCTTGATTGAGCGATGGAACGGCGCGCGCTGGCGAGTGGCGCCCAGCCCCAACGCCACTGGCAGCAGCCTCCTCTACGCCGTAGACGCCGTATCCCCCAACAACATCTGGGCCGTCGGCCAATCTTTAACGGAGACGGCCGGCCAGGTCTTGATCGAACACTGGGACGGCACAGCCTGGAGCATTGTACCGGGGCCGGTAACAGGGGAATTTGCCGTCTTGTACGGTGTAACGGCGATTGCCGCCAACAACGTATGGGCAGTGGGGGCGCATACCGTGGGCGGCGTTCAGGAGACTTTGACGCTGCGCTACGACGGGGTCAGTTGGGCTGAGGTAGATAGCCCCAACATTGGCGCGAACACCCAAGCCTTACTTAGTGTATCGGCAACGTCGGCCGCAGACGTGTGGGCGGTGGGCTATCACCTCGAGCTGATTGGCACAGAGCAGATTGCCCGCACGTCTGTCTTGCATTGGACTGGCTCGGCGTGGAGTGTCGTCAGCAGCCCCAATGGCAGCCAGAGGAATAACTACCTGTACGGGGTGACGGCCGTCTCACCTACCGACGCCTGGGCGGTGGGGCTATATGGCACGGGCTCGTCCCTCCTCACCTTGACCCAACATTGGGACGGTTCGAGTTGGAGCATTGTCGGCAGCCCCAACGCCAGCACCCTTCTCAATGGGTTGTTTGGGGTGGCGGCTGTGTCCAGCACCGACGTATGGGCGGTCGGCCAGGCCCTTGGTTCCACCACCTTTCTAACCCTCATCGAACGCTACCAGTAGCGCAACTCTCGATTCGTAGCTGCACGCTGCTTGACGAGGGTAACAGGGCGGGATTTCTTGAATGGCTGACAATCTACTCCCCTTGCAAGGGATTCGCGTGGTGGACTTCACCGAGGCGATGGCCGGGCCGCTGTGTGGGATGCTGCTGGGCGACCTGGGCGCGGACGTGGTCAAGGTGGAACGGCCGGGCCAGGGCGACCAGGCAAGGGGGTATGGCCCTCCCTTCGCCCAGGGGGAAAGCGCGTACTTTATGAGCGTGAACCGCAACAAGCGCAGCCTGACCGTGGACGTGACCCAAGCGGCCGGCCAAGAAGTGATGCGGCGGTTACTGGCGCGGGCCGACGTTTTCCTGCTCAATCTTCCCCGCCAGGAATCGTGGCGCAAGTACGGCTTTGATTACGAGACAGTGGCCGGCCGCAACCCTGGTCTCATCATGGTCGCCATCAGCGGCTACGGGCATAGTGGTCCCAAAGCGGGCGCGCCGGGTTACGACATCATTGCCCAGGCTGCATCGGGAACGATGAGCCTGACAGGAGAGCCAGACGGCCAGCCGGTGCGTTTCCCGACGCCGATGGCCGACATCTCGGCCGGGCTGTACGCCACTATTGGCGTCCTGGCCGCTTTACAAGCCCGCCACGCAACCGGGTGCGGGCAATTCCTGGATGTTTCGCTATACGAAGCGCAAGCCAGCTGGCTTAATAGCCTGGTGGCCGCCTACCTTGTCTCTGGCCGGCCGCCGCAGCGCTTGGGCAACGCCCACGCCATGCTCGTCCCCTACCGGCTCTACCAGGCCCGCGACCGGGCGATTCTGGTGGGGGTCGGCACAGAGAAGTTGTGGCAAGCGTTTTGCCAGGCCATTGAGCGGCCGGAATTGGCGGCCGATCCGCGTTTTGCCACCAATGGCGACCGGGTGCGAAATCGGGCCTTCCTGGAGCCGATGCTGGATGATCACCTGGGGCAAAGGACGGCGGCCGAGTGGCTGGCCCGTCTGGAAGCCGCCCGCATCCCCTGTGGGCTGGTCAACAGCCTGCCCGAATTAGTCGAGGACGAACACTTTCTAGCGCGGGGCGGCCTGGCCGAGTTGCCCCACCCATTGCTAGGTACTCTAAAGATGTTGGCGAACCCGATTCACTTTAGCGAGACGGCCGTGCGCTATGATCGCCATCCACCACTCTTGGGCGAGCATACGGCCGAGGTCTTAGGTGAATTAGGCTACGGTGAGGATGAGATCGCCGGGTTACGGGCAGCCGAGGTAGTGTAACTACTCATCGTCTGTCGGCCAGAGGAATCCACTGCCGGCCGCGTGGCCCAACGTAGGCGGATTGCGGTCGGATGAGGCGATTCAAGCGCTGTTGCTCGAAGCAGTGGGCGATCCAGCCGGCGACGCGGCCGACGGCAAAGGTGGGGGTGAACAAGTCCGTCACCAGCCCCAGGCCGTGCAATAACAAGGCGGTGTAGAACTCGACGTTGGTTTGCAGGTTGCGGCCGGGCTTATATTCGGCCAGCAGGCGGATGGCGACCTGCTCCACGTAACTAGCCAGGTCGTAGAGGGCCATGTCGCCGTCGGCGTGGTAGAGCCGCCTGGCCGCCGCCCCTAGAACATCGGCGCGAGGGTCGCGCACCTTGTACACCCGATGGCCGAAGCCCATGAGCCGGTCGCCCCGCTCAATCATGCCGCGCAGGACGCTTTCGGCGCGGCCGGCTTCGCCAATCTCAAAGACCATGTCCAGGGCCGGGCCGGGCGCGCCGCCATGCAACGGCCCTTTTAGCGCGCCAATCGCCCCCACGATGGCCGAAACCAGGTCAGACTGGGTGGAAATGATCACGCGGGCCGTAAAGGTGGAGGCGTTCAAGCCGTGATCAATCACGGTGTTCAGGTAGGTTTCCAGGCCGCGCCGCCGCTCGTCGCTGGGACTCTCGCCAAAGAGCATATAAAGGTAATTGGCGGCATGACTGAGTTCGGCTCGTGGTTCTATAGGCTCTAGTCCTTGTAGGAATCGCCAGTAGCTCGCCACAATGGTGGGGAAACGGGCGACTAGTGTCATGGCTTCGTCGTAGGCGTCGCCGGCCGTCGCGTCCAGGCTCAAGGTGCCGGCGGCCATGCGTAGGGCGTCCATGACTGGCGCACGCTGGGCAGCGGCCGCTTGCAATAGGCTCAAGGTGGCCGGCGGCAAGCTGCGGCGGGCGGCCAGGTTTTGCTGGAACTCGGCCAGTTGTGAAGCAGTGGGCAGGGCATCGTACCAGAGCAGGTAGATGGCTTCTTCGGCCGTGGCCCGGCCGGCCAGTTCTTCCACCAGGAAGCCGGCAATAATGAGTTCGCCGGCCTGGCCGTCCACGCTGCTCAGGTGGGTCTGGGCAGCCACGACGCCTTCCAGTCCGGCGACGAAGGGGGTTGCTGTTGGGGTCATTGGATGAATTCTACTCCTTATTGAGATGGTACGCGGATGACGCGGATGAACGCGGATTTAATGTTGTTGGTTTGCACCCCTATTATCGCTTACTACCCTCCTTCCTGCAAAAGAGCATCAACCCACCAGCCTGGTTCAGACGTTGGATGTCTCAGGTACCTCTAGGAGGGCCTGTTTCTTGGCCGCCAGGTAGGTGGGCCAGTCGTCGCTGGGAATAGGCTGGAGGCCGGCCACAAAGTCGGGCCAGCCCAGGTAGACCCAGGCCATGACCTGGCGGCCGTCGCTCAACGTGACCGGCCGTGGCTGGCGGCGATAGGCGCTGGCCTCCGGGTCGGCCGGGTCGAACCCTTC
>JBFMFT010000386.1:0-5176 GCA_040751925.1 Chloroflexota bacterium | reverse complement strand
CTCGAAGGCGACTTGCGCCTCCTTCCACCGCCCCTGATCGGCCAGCAGGCGGCCGTAGACGGCCTGCACCCGCCCCTGCCATTCGCCGCTTAACGAGGCCGCCGCCAGGCGGCCGGCGGCCGCTTCATAATCCGCCAGGGCCAATTCCGGCTCACCGGCCTTTTCGTGGGCCAGGCCGCGCCAGAAGTAGAGGCGGGCGGCCGTTGGATCGAGAGTTAGCCCCAGGTCGTACCAGGCGAAAGCGGTGGTCAGGTCGCCGGCCGTTACCGCCAGCCGCCCCTGGTTTTCCAGAAAGAGGGTGGCCTGGGGATCGGCCGACCAATAGCCGAGCGCAGCTTCTCTATCGCCTTGCTGGAAGGCCAGTAAGCCGAGCCGCCGGGTATCGCCCTCCAATCGAGCGGCCAGCCAAAAGGGGTCGGCGGCGCGGCCGGCCAGCCGCCAGCGATCCAGGCGCAGGTTCGCCAGGTTGCGCGGCAAGGTGGGGCTGAGGAGCAATAGTAAGAGTACAGGTAGCAGGTGGCAGGTGGCAGGTGGCAGGTAGCAGGTAGCAGGTAGCAGGTGGCCATTCTTACTCGTACTTTTACTTGCCCCTTGCCACCTGCCACCTGCCGCTTGCCACCCAATCGCGACACAGCCGGCCAGCAGCAACCAGATTAGCACCCCTGGCTTTTGCCCCATTTCCAGCAGGTCAACCAGGTTGAGGGTGAGATAGCCAACCAGGCTGGCGGCAAAGGGCCTGACCAGGCGGGTGGTAGCGGTGTCGGCGGCCCGGCCGGCCCGCCACAGGCCATAAGCGGCCGTCAGCCACAGCCAGGCCAGGGCCAGCCAGCCGGCCCAGCCCAGGCTAACCCCCGTTTGCAGGAACAGGTTGTGGGCGTGAGTCAGGGGATAATCGGGGCCAACCAGGTCATAGACGTAATTGGCCCGGCTAACGGGATCGAAGGTGTAGAGACCAGCCCCCAACGCTGGATAGTCGCCCAAGACCTCACCGGCTACCCGCCAGATTTCCAGGCGCGAGACCCAGTTGACGCTGTTGCTCCCACCGCCTCGACTGGCGGCGTCCAGCCGGGCTACCCATGCGTTCCAGCGGCCGGCCGCCCCCAACCCGGCCAAAAGCAGTGGCCCGATCAAGACCAGGAGCAGCAACCAGGTTAGCAGGGCGCGCCAGGAGATGCGCCGCCAGAGGAGCCAGGCGGCCGTCGCCGCTACCAGCCCCACGATAGCTCCCCGCGACTGGGCCAGCAGCAAACCCAGCCCCAGCAGAGCCAGGCAACCGGCGGCCAGCCAACGCTGCCAACGGGCGGCCGGCCGCTGCCACAGATAGACGGCAAAGGGCAGGGTTAGCAGTAGGGTATGGGCCAGTTCGTTGTGTTGCAGGCTAAAGGGACCGCTCAAGTGGGGCAGGCGGTCGGTGAGCGGCCGTAGGTTGATGACCTGACGCGCCGGCCAATCCACTGTAAAAAGCCCCACAAGGGCCGCGCCGGCTCCGGCCGCCGCCATCACTACCGCCAGCCCGTGTAACCCGGCCGTGCTATGGCCGGTCTCTGACCGCGCCACGCCAGGGGAGAGCCAATCCAGGGCCAGGTAATAGCCAAAAACACCCAACAGCAGCACGGTCAACTTGGGTAAGCTGGTTTCTGGCAGGGGGCTGGCGAGGAAGGCGACGGCCGTCAACGCCAGGTAGAAGGCAATCAGGCCATCCAGCGGGGTTGAAGATCGCCCCGGCCGCCTCGCCAACCAAACGAGGAACAGGAGCAAGAGACTGACGGCCGCCAGGGTAGGTGACAGCGTGGGGAACAGCAGCCAGGGACAGGCCAAGAGCCAAGCCAGGAGGGCTAATTTTGGATTTTGGATGGCCCGATCCACTCCCCGCGTTGTGCCTGTTCTATTACGGCCTTTGCGCTACGTTTCATGCTCTACACCTCCCCAAGAGGCAAGGGGGGGGGCCTTGGGCCGAAAGCATATTTCGAGTTCGGCGTTGAGAGCGTCGGCTACACGGAGTAAGAAACTGAGAGAGGGGCTGGACGAGGCATTTTCCAGTCGTGAAATACCTGATTGCTTGGTCCCCACTCGTTCAGCTAGTTCAGCCTGAGTATAGCCGAGTTGCTGCCGTAATCGGATCACTTGCCCGGCCACCTGGTAAATGAGGCCGAGTTTATGGTATTCCGCAGCAAACTCCTCGTCCTGGAGCTGTTCGTTTAAGAAATCTTCAAAGTGGCGAGTCATATCTTTCTATAGAAACCAGGTTTTTGTGTGCAACCACGATTACTTACCCAGGAAAAACCTGGTTTTTGGCTGAATAGTTACTCTACCTGATTGAAACGGGTCTTGATAACAGCAAAGCAAATCCCCTGATGACCAAACGCAAATACCTTGCCACCCAACAAACTTGAACTGATGGTTTGGGGGCAGGGGCGGACAAAATCCACCCCTGCCTGGATATGGATATTCCTTTAGGCTAAATGGATGATTACCTTCTCAGGTAATCATCCAAACGCTTCAAGGCAATTTCAACTGCGTGCCGAGGCAGCTTGTTCGTCGTTTTTACTATAGCGTGAAGGAGAACAATCTCGTTTCGGATCGGGTTGAAATAGAAGACCCGGAAAGCTCGCTTATTATGGGTGTAACGGAGCTCCCAAAGCTTACCGCTCACGTGTTTTGCGTGGGGCTCCTTGAGAGTTGTGCCGAAAACCTTTAACATCTCGACTTTCTTGACAAAGGTTGCCCTTTCTTTCACCGTCAGGCTGATAGCCCACTCTTCAACTGGGGATTTTCCTCGCTCATCTACAAAATAGACTACTTGCCATCTAACAACACTCACTTGAATCCTCCAAGATTGCTAATCAGGGTAAAGCCTATCTTAACAACCTCCCAGTGGGTTCGGTGGAAGGTATTCGGTTGTTAAGGTCCGGAGCCCTTTCCACCGAAAGTGTGAAACCAGGGCTCAACCAGTGGTGTCGAAACCCATACTATCACAAAATCGTTATATTGTCAAGCTATATTCTGCGAGCGCATTTGCGCTACTTCGTCAAAGCCTGGCAGCGCTGTTTTTAGTACCCTCGTAGCAAGGCTAACATCCAGCCGGCAGTCGAGCGGCCAGCGGGAGCCGTCGTCGGCCGCCAGGTGGAGGGTAGACCGTTCGTAGACGCCCCACCAATCCAGCATTTTCAGGCCAAATTCGGCGCGGCTCATGGCCTGGCGGCCGGCCACGTGCAGCGTGCCGCAATAGCCCGCTTCAGCCAGTTCCAGGCAGGCCCGGCCGAGCGTTTCCACCCAGGTGGGCTGGCGCAGTTGGTTGGTGAAGAGGGTGGCTGGCCGCCCGGCCCGCAACGCCTCTACCAGCCATTGCGTACTCCAATCCATCAGCCGCAGCCCATAGATGAGCGAGGTGCGGACGATCACGTGGTTAGGATAGCCGCGCACAATCATTTCGGCGGCCGCTTTGGCCCGGCCGTAAGGGTGAATGGGCGAAGGTGGGTCCTCTTCGCGGTAGGGGGCGTGGCGGCCATCGAACAACACGTCGGTCGAGAGGTAGATGAGACGCGCGCCAACGACAGCCGCAGCAGCCGTCACCTGGGTCGCCCCCTGGACAATGGTGGTCTCCATTGTGTGGAGGTCAGGAGCGTGGTTGGAGCCGGCCAGGTGAATGATGACGTCCGGCCGCCACTCCAACACCAATTGCTGAACGGCCGGCCCCTGGCGCACGTCCAATGGGCGGCTGTTTAAGTTCCCTTGTCTTTCCCCGGTTCCCTGGAAATTGAGGGAACTCAAGGAACTTGAGGGAACTCCCTTTTCCAAAGGATCATGCGTGAGCCAGGTGTAAAGCAGTTTGTGGCCCTCAGCCGCCAGAGGAACCAGGTGTTGGCCCAGGTAGCCGCTGCCGCCGGTGATGAGCAGTCTCAACTTCATAAGTAAGCGATGAGTGACGAGTGATGAGTCATCCAACGCTCATCACTCATCACTGGGTGCCACGGCCGGTGATAGCTCCCATTCATCTTCCACCACGTCCGCTCGCAACATGGCCGCCTGGGCGGCGGCTTGGGCGGCCAGCTGCTTGCTGCGCCCCACGCCCACACCCCATACCTCGTCGCGCACCTTGACCTGGATGGTAAAGGTGCGGGCATGGTCAGGGCCCTCGGTATCGGAAACCTGGTAGTAGGGGGTGGCGTTGAAGCGGGCCTGCGCCCAAATCTGAAACTCGCTCTTGGGGTCTTTGTGCAAGGAGGCGGCCATAATTTCCACCAGGGCCGGCTCAACCAGCCGTTCCACCAGGGGTTGGACGGCCGCCAACCCGCTGTCCAGGTACATAGCCCCAATAACCGCCTCGAAGGTGGCGCAGAGGGTTGCCAGGCGTAGACGGCCGCCCCCCTCCCCCTCGCCATAGCCCAGCCGCAGATACCCACCGAGATTCAACTGGCGGGCAAAATCGGCCAACGTCTCCGAGCGCACCAGGGCCGCCCGCAGGCTGGTCAGTTCGCCCTCGTCCATTTCGGGAAAGCGGTGATAGAGATATGCGCCCACGACAAAGTCTAATACCGCGTCGCCCAGAAACTCTAGCCGCTCATTGTCCTCCAGGGCTTTGCGAGGATTCTCATTTAGAAAAGAGCGGTGGGTCAGCGCCCGCGTTAGCAACGAGTAGTCGTTGAATTGGATACCCAGTATGGCTTCCAGTTCGTGCAGATTTTCCATACGTGAAACGTGAAACGTGAAACGTGAAACGTGAGAAGAGGGTCACGTTTCACGTTTCACGTTTTACTCCTCATACTGTCTAAAGACCAAGACGGCATTGTGGCCGCCAAAGCCAAAAGCGTTGTTCATGGCGACGCGGACGCGGGCCGGCCGGGCCACGTTCGGCACGTAGTCCAGGTCACATTGCGGGTCGGGCGTTTCGTAGTGAATGGTGGGCGGTACAACCTGGTCGCGGATCGCCAACAGGCAAAAGACGCTTTCGATGGCCCCAGTCGCTCCCATGATGTGGCCGGTCATGGACTTGGTGGAGCTAATGGCGACCCGGTAGGCGTATTCGCCAAAAGCCTGTTTGATGGCCTTCGTTTCCGAGAGATCGTTCAGTTGGGTGGCCGTGCCGTGCGCGCTAATGTAATCCACGTCGGCCGGTTGCAGGCCGGCGTCAGCTAGGGCCTGGCGCATGGCCCGCGCCGCCCCTGCGCCGCCCTCG
>JBFMFT010000385.1:0-5195 GCA_040751925.1 Chloroflexota bacterium | reverse complement strand
GGCCGGAGTGTCCACCCCCCTGGACCTTCGCACATTTTTTGCGGACGTTAGCCCGCAAATATCTCAAAAACGGGAGGGAAGGTCAGCACCAGGCCGACGGCAATTAAGATCAGGGTGATGGTAAACGCTTTACCCAGATCATAGGCTTTGTCCTTCCACAGCCTGTTCAACACGAACCAGCTGATCAGCCAGACGATAATACCCAGTCCAGTCTTGCCGACCAGGGGGCCGGCCGGATTCCACCAGTTCAGCACATTCTTCAAGCCTTCACTGATCTCCGCCCCGGTGGTCATCAAGCCAATTACCAGGGCGCCGATGCCACCCGCAATCAGAGCGGCGGCGGCCGGGCCAGTGGTCGAGTTCTGCGTTTCTTTCGTCGTCAAGGTAGCCATTTTTGTTGTATCTCCTGTCAAGAAGAGGCGGGGATTAGGGGATTGGGGGATTATCAGGCGAGCGTGCTTTTCCTAATTCCGCTGTCTTCACTCATCATTACAGAATAGGGGCTGCTTTGGTAATCAGCGCGCCAAACAGACCGGCGATGGCGGCGGCGCTGAAGGCCAGGATGAAGATCACGATGATCATCTTACGCAGCCGGTCGTTGTGGCTCAATTCTGGCCCATATTTCCAGACCAGGAAGGCCACGACGGTAGCCAGGATGGGCGCGAACCAGGCCACGTGTTCTTTCCACTCCATGCCAAAGGTGTGCCAGCCGGCCAGAGTGGGATCGGCCTTCAAGAAAGAGCGTGGATACAGGCTCAAGTCGGCCCCGTCGGGTGGGGCAGCTCGATACCAGGGATAGACCAGGTAGGTGCCGGAAATGACGGTCAGCCAGGCGACCAGGGCCATGACCGTTGTCCCCAGGCGTAGCCGGCCCAATCGTTCCCTGATACCGGCCGCTGTGACCAGTTCCGGCCGCAGGCTATAGAGGCCAGCCAGGCCGCCGGCAAAGGTTAGCAGGAACAGGGCCCCGAAAATCATGCCGTGAGAGGCCGTCCAGAATTCGCGAAATGTGAGACTCATTATTTCCTCCTCGTGTTCACGTTGTTGAGAAACCTGGTTTCTGGAAGAAACCAGGTTTCTGAATAAGATGCCAATAGAATACACCGGATGACGGCCGGCCAATAGGGTCAAGTGACCCCTTTTTAGGGGGACACTTGACCCCTCTTGGCCTTAATCTGTGAAATCGGCCGAAGGTGCTATAATTGGCCTGGGCACGTTGGAAACGCGCCCAACGACGAATCTTTTGTCAGTAAGGGGTTTTCTATGAAACAGTATCGCTACTTTGTTTTGTGTCTTTTTCTGCTCATCCTGGCTGCGGCGGTAGCCGCCGAGGCTGCTTACCCCGACGCCGACCCTCCGGCCGGGGGACTGTCTGTTCTCGGTACGCTACCGGCCGCCCGCTCACTCAGTAACTCGACCGATACGACGATTGGCGTGCTGTTCGACCGGCCGGTGGATCGCGCTTCTATCCACGCCGGGACGTTCATGGCTTTCGGCAAGTGGAGCGGGCCGGTCAGCGGCGCGTATAGCTTTGCCAACGGCGACCGGGCGGCTATTCTGACCCCGGCCGAACCGTTTGCCGCCGGCGAGATGGTCATGGTCGTCCTCTCCAACCAGGTCAAGGGGGCGGATGGCTCTTTCTTGCGGAGCGCGGGCTACTCCTTCGTCTTTTGGACGCGCACCCGCCAAACCCAGTTGCGCTTTTCGCCCGTGCAGTTGCTCTCCACCCGCTCCAACCCCAACGACCCCACCCAGGCTTACGGCGGGGTGGCGACCGACCTGAACAACGACGGCTGGTTAGACCTGACCATCGTCAACGAGATTACGGCCGACCTGCGGGTGTTCCTCAATCGGGCCGACGGCTCAGGTCGCTTTAATGACTTTATTGAGCCGACTTTTCCGGCCGGCAACCGGGCCAGCCCCATTGAACCATCTGACTTTAATGGCGACGGCAACGCCGACGTGGCGGTCGCCAACATTGACGACAACAGCATCTCCATACTCCTGGGCAATGGGGATGGCACGTTCGCGCCGCAGCAGGAAGTGGCCGTCGGCCGCTCGCCACGGGGCGTGGCTATCCTGGACGCCGACGGGGATGGGGACGCGGACGTAGTCAATACCAATTCCTTTGGCGCGGGCAGTCTGTCCCTGCTGGTGAACAACGGCAACGGCGTCTTCAACCCACCCATTAACTTTGAGGGAGGGGCGACGGGGGAATGGGCGGTAATGGCGGCCGACATGAACGAGGACGGCATCATGGATTTGGTCGTAGGGGCGCAAAGCTCCTCGACCATGCTCGTCCTGGGCGGCAACGGCGACGGCACGTTCACCCAACTCTCCTCGCAAAGCGCTGGCGGGGCGGTCTGGATGATCAACGTGAGCGACCTGAATGGGGACGGTCACGACGACGTAGCCACTGTCAATAGCAGCACTAACAATGGGGCTATCCTCTTTGGCGACGGTCTGGGCAACCTGTCCGCCCCCACCACGTACAACCTCGATCCCTTCCCCCTGGCGACCGACCTGGGTGACATGGATGGGGACGGCGACCTGGATTGGATTACGTCGAGCTTCCTGGGCGACTGGTGGCTGCTGACCAACAATGGGCAGGGGCAGTTCACCTTCCGACGAGAGTTTCCGTCTACGTCGGCCGGTTCCTGCGCCCTGCCACTGGACATTGACAACGACGGCGACCTGGACCTGGGCCTGATTGACGAGATTGCCGACCAGGTGGTAGTAGTTAGGAATCGCTAGTCAAACCGGACAGGTTTTCCGAAACCTGTCCGGTTTTGTCAATAACCCATTTTTCCTATTGACCAGACATGGACTCGCCCTTAAGCTCTAAGGTGGGTGGCCCACCCATGCGTGTCTATGGACGGTTCTCTTTTCTCCGGCCTGCGTTTTCGCTTGTTGACCCTGGTCTTTCTGGCCTTAGCCCCAGTGGTGGGTCTGACGCTTTACACGGCCGGGGAAGTGCGCCAGTTACAGGTCATTCAGGTACAGGAAAATCTGCTGCGGTGGGCCCGTCTAGCGGCCAATGAGCAGCAACATCTGATCGAAGGCACTCATTATCTACTGATCGCCATGGCCCGCCTGCCGGCCGTGCGCGAGGGGGATACGGCCGCCTGCAATGCGCTTCTGACCGACCTGCTGCAAAACTACCCCAACTATACGGGCATTGCGGTGGCTGGCCGCACTGGGGACTTAATCTGTAGTGGCCTGCCCATGAACCAGCCGGTGAACGTGGCCGACCGGCCCTACTTTCGCCGGGTGATGGAGACGGGCGATTTTGCGGTGGGGGATTACCAGATCGGCCGCATCAGTGGCAAAGCCGGCCTGAGTTTCGGCTATCCCGTTTTGGATGAGGCGGGTCAGATACAGGCCGTGGCTATTGCCACTTTGGATCTGACCTGGCTCAATGACGTAGTGGATGACACGGATTTACCTGCCGGCGGCACGGTGACGGTCAGAGATAGCCAGGGCATCATCCTGGCCCGCTATCCAGACCCTGAACGGTGGGTGGGTCAGAGTGTGCCGGAAGCCTCTCTCTTTCAGGCTATGTCTCAGCAGGGGGGAGAGGGCACGGCCAAGGTGGCCGGTGTGGATGGGATTGTCCGCCTCTACGGCTTCACCCCCCTAACCGCTTTCCCGGAAGGGAATGCCTACGTCGCCATCGGCGTCCCCCCAGAGGTCGCTTACGCGGAAACCAATCGCACCCTTTTCTTTAGTTTAGGGGGAATCGGGCTGGTGGCTGTCCTGGCTCTGGTCGCCGCCTGGCTGGTAGCCGAGCGCTTCATTCTGCACGACGTGCGGAGGCTGCTACGGGCCACCCGGCAATTGGCGGCCGGTGAACTGCATAGCCGCAGCGGGCCACCTTACGGAAGGGGTGAAGTGGGCCAACTGTCGCGAGCTTTCGACGACATGGCCGCTGCTTTGGAGGAGCGAGGCCGCGAGCGAAGTCAGGCCGAAGCGGCCCTCCTGGAAGAACGGGCCCTACTGGCCCGGCGAGTGGCCGAACGGACGGCCGACTTGAGCGCGGCCAACGCCGAAATGGTGCGGGCCGCTCAACTCAAAGACGAATTCCTGGCTAGTATGAGCCACGAACTACGCACTCCCCTCAACGCCATCCTGGGTCTATCGGAGGCTCTGGAGGAGGGGGTTTACGGCGACCTCAACGAGAAGCAGGTGAAATCGCTCCGCACGATCCAGGAAAGTGGACGCCACCTACTAGAGTTGATCAACGACATCCTGGACGTATCTAAGATCGAGGCCGGCAAGCTGGTATTGGAAATAGGGCCAGTCTCGTTGGAGAGTGTTTGCCAGGCCAGCCTGCAATTTGTCAAGCCGGCTGCCCAGAGGAAACAGCAGACGATTGCCTATACCTCTGACGGGGCCGTGACGGCCATTCTGGCCGACGAGCGCCGCCTGAAGCAAATCCTGGTCAATCTCTTGAGCAACGCTGTCAAGTTCACGGCCGAAGGCGGCCGGATTGGACTCGACGTGACGGGCGACAGCCAGCAACAGGTGGTACGTTGCGCGGTTTGGGATACCGGCATTGGCATTTCCCCTCTTGAAATGTCGCGCCTGTTCAAGCCGTTTGTTCAGCTGGATAGCCGCCTCTCGCGGCAGCACGCCGGCACCGGCTTGGGCCTGACCCTGGCTTATCGCATGGCTGAACTACACGGGGGCAGCCTGTCGGTAGCCAGTGAAGTGGGGGTGGGCAGCCGGTTCACCGTCGTTCTACCCTGGCGGTCGGTGGCGGCCGGCGAGGAAGGGAACGGTAGAAGGCCAGACGCGCAACTCGCTCTGGCGGGGCGGGCAAGTCCGGCGGCCACGCAACGGGCCCTATTGGTTGAAGATTCGCCAACGACGGCCGAACAGCTTACCCGCTACCTGCACGAACTGGGTATACAAACGGTTATCCATCCCCAGGCCGAGGGGGTTCTGGAAAAAGTGTTGGACGTCCAACCTGATTTCATCGTGCTGGACATCTTACTGCCGGAGCCGTCGGGCTGGGACATCCTAGACCAACTGAAAGCCGACCTTCGCACCCAGGCCCTTCCGGTTATCGTCGTTTCGGTGGTGGACGAGCCAGCGCAGGGAAAGAATCTGGGCGCGGCCGTCTATTTGGTCAAGCCGGTTTCTCGACAGCAGTTATACCGGGCCGTGACCACTGCGCTGCCCCAGTGGGCCCC
>JBFMFT010000384.1:0-5236 GCA_040751925.1 Chloroflexota bacterium | reverse complement strand
CATGGCGGTCAACTTGCTCAAACAAGAGAAAACGGCCAAAGGCGGTATCCATGCCAAACGAATGCTGACCGCCTGGGATGACGAATACCTTGTCAAAGTCCTTTCAGCGAGTATGCGATAGCCCTATCGAGAGGTAGGATTACCAAGCATGACATCAAACTTGGTGCTATAATGGTGTCATGCAAAGTGTCCCCGAAGGAACAGTCGTCCAACAGCAGGCCCAGTTTGTGACACTACTGCAGAATCTCGGACAAGCTACCGACGCCGAGATCGAACGAGCATTGACAGGCCGGGAAGTTGTAGAGCCAGAGCCAGACCTGCCGGCCGAGGTCATCCAACGTTTACAAACACGCCTGACCGCACGGCCGGCTTAAAAGTGTGAACCAAACCGTCGTCGGGCCGCACGGCCGAATTCGAGCGCGAATCGCTCAACCGCCCGGCCGCTTCGCTTGAAGCCTCATTACAGGAGAATGTATGACCAAATCGCTGTTACTGATTCTATTGTTGGTCTTGTGGCTGGCGGCTTGCGCCCCGGCCGCCACCCCTCCGGCCCTCCCCTCACTGACCACCGCCCCAGGGCAGCCGGCCGCCGCTGCCACCATTAGCCAGCCACCACCGGCCGGCGAGGTAGCCGCCCCCACCGCCACCCAGATAGCCGGCGGGCAGACGGCCGCCGAGCCGCCCCTTGCCCCCACCGAAGCCCCGGCCGCCCCTCCCACCGAAGCCCCCGTTGAGATAGTGGCTGTCAACGGCCGCCACGACGACGGCACCTTCTTTCGCGGCCGGGCCGACGCCCCTTTGACCATGACCGACTACTCCGACTTCCTCTGAGTCAACTGCCGTGCCTACGTGCTAGGCACAGAACCGGAAGTCCTGGCGAATTTCGTGGAAACCGGCCAACTCAAGCTCGTCTTCTGGCCCATGCTCGACCACGGCGACGCCAGCCTCAACTCCCACGCCGCCGCCGACTGCATCGGCCAGCAAAGCCCCGACGCCTTCTGGCAGATTCACGACCAGTTCTTTGCTGCCCAAGAGGAGTTGTGGTCGGCCGACCGCGATTACTTCGTCCAGGCGGCCGTCGGCGTCGGTGTAGACCAGGCTGCCTTCGAGACCTGCTACGATAGCGGCGAAGCCCACGCCCGCGTCACCGAACAAGACCAGCTTCGGCGCGAGCGGGGCATCTTCAACCGGCCGACCTTCGAGATCAACGGCCAATTCCTCATCGGCTCCCAATCCTTCGCCGTCTTCGAGCAATTCATCCAGGCCGCCACGCCCTAAGACATTGGCGGGGATTGGGGGATTTGGGGATAAGATTATCAAAAATCCCCCAATCCCCCAATCCCCGCCCTTTTGAGAAGAGTGGAGATACAATTGACGGATAAGGTAGCCATTGTCACCGGGGCCGGCCAGGGGTTGGGCGAAGCGATTGCCAAGACGTTGGCGGCGGCCGGGGCTTGTGTGGCCGTCAACGACCTCAATCCCGACCGCGCCGAACGAGTGGCGGGGGAGATTCGGGCGGCCGGCGGCCGGGCCATCGCCATCGTCGCCGACGTATCCAACAAATTCCAGTGCGTCCACCTGGTTGAAACCACCCGCGCCGAGTGGGGGCGACTGGACATCCTCATCAACAACGCTGGCGTCGAACCCGTCTCTTCTATTCTGCAAATGGACGAATGGGATTGGGATCGCTGCCTGGACGTGAACCTGAAAGGGACCTTCCTAATGAGCCAGTTGTGCGGCCGGGTCATGGCCGACGAGAACAAAGAGCGTGGCGGGGTCATCGTCAACGTCAGTTCCATTGCCGGGGTCGAGATTCCGTTGGCGAACCGGGCCGCCTACTGCGCCAGCAAGGCCGGCCTGGTCGGCTTCGGCCGTGAGTGCGCCCGCGAGTTTGCCCAATACGGCATCCGCGTCAACACTGTTGTCCCCGGCGTCTTCGTGACCCCCATGACCGAACACAGTCGCCAAAACCCCGACGTCATGGCAAAGTGGATGCGCGAAATCCCCATGCAGCGTCTCGGCGAAGCCGACGAACTGGCCCAGGTCGTCCTTTTCCTCTGCTCCGACGCCAGCAGCTACGTGACCGGCAGTACGGTCACTGTAGACGGTGGCAAAGTCATGCGCTGACAACGTGGCTCTGGAGAAACCAGGTTTTTTGTCGCCAACAATCACGCTCTGCCGGTGAAAAACCTGGTTTCTGACTGAAAAGAGCTTCACGTTTCACGCCTCACGCTTCAGGCTGTCGGGTGGCTGGTACGGGCAGAGGTCGTCGCTGGCGAAGGGGTCACCGCTAATGGCGTAGGCACGGGCTCGTGAACCGCCGCAGATGGCTTTGTAGGGGCAACGGCCGCACCGCCCCCACAGCCGGTCTACGTTGCGAAGAGACTGGAGGAACGCGCTGTCGCGGTAGAGGCTAACCAGGCTTTCGCGGCGCACGTTGCCGGCCGGCAGGGGCAGCCAGCCACTTGGGTAGACCTGCCCGGTGTGGGAGACAAAGATGGTGCCGTTACCCTCTCGCGTGCCAAAGCCGCGACTGAGGGGGGTATCCAAAATAGCCGTCTCGCTCATGCCGGCCGCCCGCATCTGGTCGTAGGCGATACGGAAGTAATGAGGGGCTTCGGTGGCCGTCACGGCCAGGGGGGTCTGGCTGGTCAGTCGCCACAGGGAGGCCAGGAATTGTTCGCTTTGCTCGGCGGTAATCTCGTCTAAGACTTGACTCCAGCCAATGGGCACCAGAAAGAACAAAGCCCACCGGCTCGCCCCCACCACCTGAGCCAATTCGTACAGGCGGGGTAGGTCAGCCAGGTTTTGGCGGGCGACCAGGGTGTTGATCTGAATGGGAATGTCTGCTGCCTGGGCTGCTTCTAAGCCCTCCATTGTCCACTGGAAGGAGCCGGCCGCTCCGCGAAAGGCGTCGTGGCTGGCGGCCGTTGAGCCGTCTAACCCCAGTTCCAGGCTGTTCAGGCCAGCTTCCTTCAGGCGGGTAACGTAGTCGGCCGTCAAACTGGGCGTACCCGACGTAGCCACCGAGATGTGCAGCCCCAGGTGGTTGGCGTAGGCCACCAATTCGACCAGGTCTGGGCGGAAAATGGGATCACCACCCGTGATGACCAGGCGGGGCGGCTCGTTCACCTCAAAGCGGAGAAGTTGCCGGAAAAGGGCTTTGGCCTCCTGGGTGTGCAACTCTAAGGGGTGGCGGTGAATGACCGGGGCGACGCGGCAGTGAACGCAAACGAGGTCACAACAGCGGGTAGCTTCCCACAAGACGAGGCGAGGGGCCTGTCCGTAGACGAACAGGTTAGAGGAGGGTTGGGGACGGACAGCCACTGCGGGCGAGAGGGGGTAGTGGCGAACGTCCACGTCGTTCATGCTGAACTCCTCCTGGGAATGAGCAGGCCACGATGAAATTATCCAGTACAGCAATTGTAGCGGACAAAAGCTATCTATTCACATTACAACATTGGACGTGGGGGTGCGGCCGGCGCACAGGAGGGGGAAGTATCCGGCCTGGGCCGCCGGATACTTCCCCAAACCGCGTTGGCGAGGTTGGCCGCAGGCGGTTAGCCTCCCTTTCTCCTGTCACTCCCTGCTCCCAAAGGTGCGGGAATGAACGAACTAATACCGGCAGGATAGCACACTATTAGGCGGCCGATCTGCCGTATTTCTGCGATTTTCTGCATCTACCCACCCTCACCCCCTACCCCTCTCCCTCTTAGAGAGAGGGTTGGGGTGAGGGTCAGGAGATAGCCTCTTCAGCGGCCGGGTCAGGTGTATGATTATGGTTGGGTTGCTGTTGTAGCCAGGCTTCCAAAGCCGGCCGGGAAAAACGCCAGGCGCCGCCGATTTTGCGGCCGGGGATGACGCCGGCCTTTGCCCATCTATAAACCGTCGCCCTACCCATCTTGAGAAACTCGGCCACTTCGCCAATCCGCATCACCAAGTCGTGGTCTTGACCACTCATTCTGCCTTCCTCAGCCCGCTGTTAAGACCCGCTACAGATACTATTATTCCTTTTTAGGGTGTTTTTTTTCCCAATTGCCAAGACCTGACAGGTTTACCCAACCTATCAGGTCTCCCCAATTTGACGACGGCCGTGAGCCTGTGCTACACTCTGTGTGTTCAAGCAAATAGATAACTTGGCTGTGGGTGTCCGTCGCCCCGGATGGCCGGACGTAATGGCGAAACTGGTGCGAGTCCAGTGCTGTCCCGCAACTGTAGTTCTGGGTTCTTAGATCAGTTAGAAACCAGGTTTTTGACAAAAACCTGGTTTCTACAACTAGGAACTCGGGAGAGTCAGGTCGCCCGCCCACAGCCAGTTTCGGCCCTCGTGGGGTAGGGTTAGGAACGGTTTATCGGTAGCCGGTCTGCTAGACTCGCCGGCCGGTAAGGAATTTCTCAACCCGATGCCCCACACATCGGGTTTTTTGTTGGAGAAGGCCAATTCCAGCACGTTTCAACGTGTTTTCTTGGTTTCAGCCTGTGATTTCAATCACAGGCTTATTTGAGGTAGAGAAGTTATGAAAAGCAGATGGATGGTTTTCGTGATAGGTGCGATGACGGCCGCCTGGTTATGGGCGGCCGGGGTGGTAGCCGGGCAAGAACAGCCGGTAGCCTTTGCCAACCCCCAGGCGGCCGGGCAGGCGGCGACCGAATGGCTGGTCGCCACCCATCAGAACGACGATGGCGGCTTTACCAGCTTCAGCACGGGGGCAGACCTGGCCCCCTCCGACGTGGGTGGGACAGTGGACGCAGCCCTGGCCCTAATCGCCGCCGGCCACAGCCTGGACACGGTCTTCACCGGCCAGGAGCGCAGTGTGCTGAATTATTTGCAAGACCACGTGAGCGATGCCGCCGCCTACGCCAATCAAGATGGGGCGACGGCCGGCAAGCTGGTGATGGCCCTGGTCGCCGGCGGTCAGAACCCCCGCGACTTTGGCCGCCAGGATTTCGTCCTCACCCTGACCGGACACCTTTCGCCAACCGGCCAGTTGGGGGTCAACACGGCCTTTAACCAATCGCTGGCTATTCTGGGGCTGACCGCCGCCGCCGAGCCGATTCCCCCGTCAGCGGTGGACTGGCTGGTGGGCTTGCAGGCGGATAACGGTTCGTGGGATGATGGTTTCGGCACGGCCGATAACCCCGACGCGACGGCCATGGCCATCATGGCCTTGGTGAGCAGCGGCCGGGCGGCCAATGACCCCGTTTTGCAGCAGGCGACTTCCTTCCTGGCCGCCGC
>JBFMFT010000383.1:0-5240 GCA_040751925.1 Chloroflexota bacterium | reverse complement strand
GGCCGGGATCGTGGCTTGTTCTTTACGGAAACGGAGGCCGGCCGCCCGCAGTTTGTCCAGCAATTTCTGGTTGCGCTCGTCACGGAACCAGGCGACCACGGCGGCGGCCGTTTGCGGCCCAATACCCTCAATGCTTTCCAGGCGGACCTGGTCGGCGGCAGCCATTTCGTCAATGCCTCCCAGGTCTTGAAGCAGCAAGCCGGCCACTACGCTGCCCACGAAGCGAATCCCCAAAGCTGTCAACAAGCGTTCGGGCGGCCGTTCGCGGCTGGCCTGGATGCCGGCCAGCAAATTGTCCACCTTCTTCTCTTTGTAGCCTTCCAGCGACAGCAACGCTTCCCGCTTGAGGAAGTAGACGTCGGCTACGTCCTTGATTAGCCCTTTTTCGATGAGTAGAACGGCCGTTTGTGAACCAAAGGTCTCGATGTCCATCGCCCCCCGGCTGACAAAGTATTCGATGCGCCGCACCAATTGCTCCGGGCAGGTGGGGTTGTCACAATAAATGGCGACTTCCCCAGGAATCCGCACGACTGGCTCCTGGCAAAATGGGCAGTGGGTGGGTAACTGGATGACTTGTTCCGTGCCGTCGCGCAACTCGAGAACCGGCCCCACCACATAGGGAATCACGTCGCCGGCCCGCTTGACCAGAACCGTATCGCCCAGGCGAATGTCCTTGCGGGCAATCTCGTCGAAGTTGTGCAAGGTGGCGTTTTGGACAATGACCCCGCCGATCTCCACCGGTTCCAGGACGGCGTTGGGGGCCAGGACACCCGTCCGGCCGACGTTGACGTTCAGGGCCAGGAATTTGGTAGTCTTCTCCTGAGCCGGGAACTTCGTGGCAATCGCCCCGCGTGGCTCACGGCCGACGTAGCCCAGGGTGTCTGCCAACACCCGGTCATTGATTTTGACCACAATTCCGTCCACTTCGTAGTTGATGGTGTTGCGTCTGGGCAGCCAGGCTTCGTAAGCGCGGGCGACCTCGTCCAACGTGGCGCAATAGCTCACGTCAGGTGAGACCGGAAAGCCCATCTCGCGCAAGTAGGCCAGGCGGTCCCATTGGCGGGGAATGTCCACCCCCTCCCAGGCGATAAAGTCATAGCACAACAGACTGAGAGGGCGAGCGGCCGTGATCCGGGAGTCTAACTGGCGCAGGGAGCCGGCCGCCGCGTTGCGTGGGTTCATGTAGGTTCGTTCACCAGCTTCCAAAAGGGCATTGTTAAAATGCTCAAACTTGTCCAGGGGGAAGTAGACCTCACCGCGCACAACCAGGTAAGGGGGAGCGGGTCGGCCGTTGCGCTGCACGGGGATTCGCCGGGGGAGGCGGCCGATGGTTCGCAGGTTTTGCGTCACATCCTCCCCCTCCTCGCCATTGCCCCGCGTGGCTCCCTGGACAAATAAACCGTCGCGGTAGGTCAAGACGACCGATAGGCCGTCAATTTTCGGTTCGACGACGTAATCTAGCTCTGTGTCGGGCGGCAGGAGGCGGCCGATCCGCGCCCGCCAGGCCCGCAGGTCAGCCTCGTTAAAAGCGTTCGACAGACTCAGGATCGGGGCAGGATGGACAACTTTGGCAAAGGCGTCTAACGGCGCGGCGCCGGCACGCTGGGTAGGTGAATCGGGCGTCACCAGGTCAGGGTGGACTGCTTCTAGTTCTACCAGTTGGCGGAACAGGGCGTCGTACTCGGCGTCGCTGATAACCGGCGCGTCGAGGACGTGATAACGGTACAGATGATAGTTGATTTCTTCGCGCAGATGGATAATGCGTTCGGCCGGGGTCATAGTCTCTTCGTTTGCAGAACGATTTTCTTAAATCGTTCTACGGCGCGGCGGCCGGAATCAGAAAATCGGCCGCCACCCAACCTTCCGTGCCGTCGTCCAGGCGCACTTGCCACCAGGTCAGGTCGCTGCCTTCGGCCGGGCCGCCAGTGACTAGCATGAGCGTTCCTTCAGAAGCCAGGAGGATACGCACGTTATCGGTACTGGGTCCACCGCGCACGATCACCCCAACACCCTCGGTGTTGGCGACCTGGGCGTAGTAACCGACGGTGACGGCGGCCGGCGGCACAGCCAGATCGGGTGTGGGGGCCGGGGTGAAAGTGGGAATGAGGGTGGGCGTCGCCAAGGGGGGCGTCGCCGACGGCGTAGGACTGGGCGGCGCGGTCAGGCGAATAATCGTTGGCGTAGGCAAATTGGTGGCGAGTGGCGCGCGAGCTAACAAGGCGTTGGCGACAAAGAGGGCGGCCACAATCGCCACCAGCGTTACCACAACGCCCATCGCCAGCCACAGCCAGGGAATGGGCGGCCGGGCATCGCCGCGTTGCCGGCGCGTCCGGGGTGTAATCAATTCGGTCGGGGCCTCACGCGGATCGGGCGGTCGTTGATAGCGGGCCATGCACTTTCACGAGTCATGCGTTGCCAGGATACTCTATCCAAGTATAATCCAGAACGTCCATTATCTCAAAGTTGGAGGGTGAAAGTTATGCAACTACAAGAAGAGCAAGCAGAGCCTGGGTGAGTTCATCGTCTGTTCCGAAACTTCTTTTGTCGGTTGCAATCATGCTCTGTCTCCCGTTGGTAGGTTGCCAGGTAAGCCCGCCCGCGCCGGCCGCCTTTACGCCGGTGACCGCACAACTGCTGGCCCAGGAAGGGGCGGTCTCGTTGCCACCTCCGCCCACATTCGCGCCACCCAGGCCAACGCAAGAGCCCGAATTAACTCCAACACCCTCCCCTCCGGCAAACGCCAACCCCCGGCCGCCTGCCACGCAAGAACTACCGTTGGCAATGGCGGAAATCATTCCGACAGTCAATAGCCGTCCATCGCCCACCGCCCCATCTATCCCCACCAGCCGGCCGCCGGTCGCCAGCGATCAACGGCCGCCGGCCCTGGCCGTACCCTTTACGACTGAATGGGAGAGCATTTCGGCGGCCGACGTCCAGGCTATTCTGACCAATGGACACCCATTAGTTATCGTCACCAATTGGGCAGCGATGCCCACCGGCTACAAGGCGTTGCGGGTGGACGGCCGCCTGCCTGATGATCCGTTGTATCCATTGGGCAATGGTCCGGCAGAGGACAATCTGGTTCACCTGGCGGCCGTTGGCGACCTGATGCTGGCGCGGGGTTTGGGAACGACGATTGCTGGCGGCAACCTGGCCTGGCCGTTTGCGAACGTGGCCGAGGTCTTGCGGGCGGCCGACGTGACCGTAGGCAACCTGGAATCATCGTTGGGCGACGTAGGCCAGCCGGCCGTCAAGAGCTACACTTTTCAAGCTCCACCGGCCGCCGCCCAGACGCTGGCCCTGGCTGGCTTCGACGTTCTCTCTCTGGCGAACAACCACGCCCTGGATTATGGGCCGGACGCGCTCTTACAAGGAATAGGGCTATTAAGCCAGCAGGGGATCGCCACCGTCGGGGCCGGGGTCAAGGCGACGGCCGCCCACGCTCCCCATTTTCGTCAGGTCAATGGGCTGACACTGGCCTTCCTCGGCTACGTCAACGTGCCGGTGGAGGGAACTGGCTTCGACACCCAGACCTGGACGGCCACCGACACCGCGCCGGGGCTGGCCTGGGCTACGCCGGAGCAGATCACGGCCGACGTGACGGCCGCCCGCCAACAGGCCGACCTGGTCATCGTCATTCTGCACAGCGGCTATGAATACGTCGAGCCACCCAGCCCACCCCAGGTAGCGGCCGCCCGCGCGGCCATTGACGCTGGGGCCAGCCTGGTGCTGGGCCACCACGCCCACGTCTTACAGGGGATTGAGTTTTACAAAGAGGGGGTCATTGCCTACGGACTGGCGAATTTTGCCTTTGTCATTGACGGCCCGCCCGAAACGGCCATTCTCAACGTGTGGCTAGACGCGGCCGGGGTGCGCCAACTAGAAATCGTACCAGCCATCAACGTGGCCGGCCAGCCGCGCCTGGCGACGGCGGCCGAGGCCGCCACGATTCGCCGCCAGGTTTACCGCCTGACGACGTTCGTCAATCCGCGCTAGCCGGCCGGGGGTACAGGAAGCGCGGCTCCATTCTAGGCAGGATGGGGCGGGTGGGAAGGGTCGCCGGGCCTTGACGGACAACGCTACGAGCCTGGGGGCCACGACCGACGTCTACTAACTCGTACTGGACGCGCTCACCTTGTTCGAGATTGCGGTAGCCCTCGCCGGCGATGGCCGAATAGTGGACGAAGACCTCGCGGCCGCCATCCTCCGGCAAGATAAAGCCGTAACCCTTGAGGCGATCAAACCATTTGACTGTGCCAAAGCACTTCTGCCTGGTGGGTGTTACTTCGATCATGGTGTACTTCTCCTGTGGTGCGGCCGGCAAGCGTGCCAGGCAAGCCCGTATAGAGGCCAACGTAAACAAACCAACTTGCACTCCAGTTGGATTTTCGCGGCTCAACCCTACTACTAATTGGGTGTACTTTAGCTTGCCACAGGAGAAGTGTCAATCACCGGCGGCCGTTATTCACAGCATTTTCACGTATTTCACTCCGGCGTCACGTAGGCGGCCGTAATGCCCCCATCCACCACAAATTCCGCCCCCGTCATAAAGGCCGATTCGTCAGAGGCCAGGAAGAGGGCGGCCTGGGCCATCTCTTTGGCCAGGCCAAAACGACCCATGGGAATATGCACCAGGCGGCGCTGCTTCTTGGTCTCGGTGTTGAGGAATTTCATCAACAATTCGGTGTGCAAGGGGCCAGGACAGAGGGCGTTGATGCGGATGTTCTGGCGGGCGTGAACGATAGCCAGTTCGCGGGTCATCGCCAACACCCCACCTTTGCTGGCGGTGTAGGCCACCTGAGGTGTGGCCGCCCCCATCAAGGCCACGAAGGAGGCGGTGTTGATAATCGAACCGCCGCCGGCCCGCCGCAGGGCCGGAATGCCATATTTACAGCCCAAGAAAACGCCTTTGAGATTGACGGCCATCGTCAAATCCCACACCGATTCATCGGTGTTCACCGCGTCGTCGTCTTGGTTGTGCATGATGCCGGCGTTGTTGAACAAGACGTTCAATTTGCCAAAGGTGTCTTCGGCTGTCCACACCATCCCTTCGCAATCGGCCGCGCTGGATACGTCAGCGTGGACGAAGACCGCCTCACCGCCCTGGGCCTGAACTTGGCTCACCGTGTCCAATCCACCCTCGTCGTTCACGTCCACGACGACCACTTTGGCTCCTTCGACGGCAAACAACAGAGCCGACTCCCGCCCAATCCCACTGCCCGCCCCGGTAATGAGGGCTA
>JBFMFT010000382.1:0-5252 GCA_040751925.1 Chloroflexota bacterium | reverse complement strand
CTCATCCCGGCCTCCTACGGCGCGACCTGGCCGGAGTCGGGGTCGAGCATGAGGGAGGATTCATCTACGGCCTCGAAATTGAAGCCAAGCACAGAACTTAATTCGTGTAGGGTCTCGTCGTTCCAGCGGGGATCGGGAATGCCGGTAATGTACCAACTCGAGCCGTTGTCGGAGACGAACATGCCATAAGTCTTGAGGGCAGTCAGGATCACCTGTACGTCGGCCGGATAACCCGAAATGTCAAAATCCGCTTTGAGCCGGAAGCGTTGGCCCATCGGCGGTAGGGTAGGATCATTGGAATCGGAGGCGTAATGGCGAGCCGGCCAGATGTATTCGCGGCGCGTTTCCGGTATCGTAAAGCGCAGGGCATGGTTGATGGCCCCGGCCGCCACTTCCTCGTAACGAGCGAGGCCCGGCAAGATGGGCAGGCCGGCCGCGTCAGCCGAAGTCCAACCGGCCGGCCGCAAGGCGTGGGAATTGAGGTCGAAGATCGCCCCCGAACCGGCCCGCCAACTCCCGTTTGGGCGCGGGTAGCTCGACCAGGTTTCATAGAGGATACAGTTATCCTCCTCGATGACCAGCACGTGGCGGTCGCCGTCGCTGCTGGGGCCGCCTTCGATGCGGGCATTGCGCGGGAAGGGATAGGGGCCGGGATCACTCTCGTCAGCGTATAGGAAGCGCATCGGCACAAGGGGCTGCGTGCCAGGCACGACGTTATAAGGAATGCCAATGGGCGCGCCCTGCCAGAAAGCGGCGCCAAAATCAGGATGCAGGCCCGTATTGGCCCCGATGCTCTGCACGTAAGCGTCAGACATCGGATCCACGGGTAGGTCGGTAATGGGGGTGTTCCACACATTGTCGGCCGGAAAGACCGCACAATTGCCAATCATGGGCGGGCGGGGAGCGGGGACGGCTGTCACCGCACGCTCGAAACCCGCGCCGGCCTCCTGGCAAAACAGGGCCAGTGCGAAAACTCCAAACCACAGTGACTTGAGCGACATATTCCAGACTCCTTTCACTTCCATAAGAGAAGAGTACCCCACAATCATAGCACAGATGGCAACTTGTAGGGCAAAACATCCGACGTTTGCTTAAACGTCGAATGTTTCAGCTTGTTGACCCATCCTGTCAACCACTGTAAACTCTGACCCTCATGGCTCAAGTCGTAAATCAATACTCCGCTTTGTTTTTCGGCGTCCCCCTCTTGCTGCTAGGGCTTTTCTTGCTGCTCAGGGGACGGCCGACCCGCTGGAAGTTGCTCGCCAGTGTTTTGCTGGTGGGGGCGGCCGGAGCGGGATTTTTGCTGTTGCGGCCGGGGGCGGAGGCCACTCCCGCGCCAGAGGTCGAACCGCTCCTGGACATGGCCGACAAGCCGGTCTTGCTGGAATTTTACTCTGACCTCTGACTGGCCTGCCTACGGGTTGAACCTGTCGTGGACAGGTTAGCGGAAGAGTGGGGCGACCAGGTGGAGGTCGTGCGGGTAAACATTCACGAAGAAGCGACCCGGCCGCTGACCGTCCGTTACGGCTTTCAGTTCACGCCAACTTTTGTCCTCCTGGACGGCGACGGCCGCGAAGTGTGGCGGGATACCGGCGGCCTCGACGTAGCCGGGGTAAAACAGGCGGTTAGTGCTATCCAATAGGCGGGTACTCCTTTTCTTCCTGGATGGCGTAGGGCTAGGCGGAGCCGACCCGGCCGTCAATCCCTTTGTCACCGCCCGCCTACCCCACTTGACCGGCTTGCTCGGTGAGGGGTGGTACGCGCAGGGGCGCGGCCGGATCAGCGCGCAACGGGCCAGCCTGGTGCCCACCGACGCTAACCTGGGCGTGCCGGGCCGCCCCCAGAGCGCGACGGGTCAGGCTACCATTCTGACCGGCCGCAATGTGCCACAACTGATCGGCGAACATTACGGGCCAAAACCCAACCCGGCCGTCGCCGCTATCATCTGGCAAGGCACGCTTTTTCAGGAAGTGGTAGCGGCTGGAGGAACGGCCGCCCTCTTGACACCTTATCCACAGGGTTACTTTGACAGCCTGGATAGCGGCAAGCGATTGCTCTCGGCCGTGCCACTGGCGGCGACGGCGGCTGGCCTGTCGTTGATGACGGCCGACGACCTGCGGAACGGCCGGGCCGTCAGCCCTGACTTCACCGGCCAGGGCTGGCATACTTACCTGGGCTACCCCGACGTGCCTGTGTTGAGCCTGTCCGAAGCCGGCCGGCGTATAGCCAAGCTGGCTCAAGAGTACCATTTTAGCTTCTTTGAGCATTGGCCGAGCGACCGCCCCGGCCACCGGGGTTCGTTGGCCCAGGCTGCCCACCACCTGGAGATGCTGGATGAGGCAATTGGCGGTTTGTTGGATACCTGGGACGACGACGGTCTATTGATCATCACCAGTGATCACGGCAACATTGAAGAAAAGGATCATCGCCAGCACAGTTACAATCCGGTGCCGACGATTCTGGTCGGCCGGGGCCACGCGGAACTGGCGGATGGGATTGACAATCTGGCGGACATCGCCGGGATAGTGAGGAAGGCATTGGTAATTGGCAATTGGTAATTGCCAATTACCAGACGTTGAAGGTTATGTCTATTGCATCAGAGGCTTATCGCGACGTGATGCGCCACTTTGCCAGTGGCGTTACCATTGTCACTATTAAGGTGGGGGAGCACGTTCATGGCTTGACGGTCTCGGCCTTTGCCTCCGTGTCGCCAGAGCCACCGTTGATCATGATCATTATTGATCACAAACACTCGGCTCATACAATGCTGGAGGCGGAAGGGGCTGTCTTCGCGGTCAATATCCTGGGGCACGATCAGGCTGAACTGTCTAACCGCTTTGCCTGGCTGCAAGATGAGGATCGTTTTCTAGCTGGAGATTGGGGAACGGCCGTCACTGGCGCGCCGATTCTGCAAGATGCTGTGGCCTGGCTGGATTGCACCATCTACACCCGACTGCCGGCCGGCACGCATACCATCTACGTGGGCCAAGCGCAGGCCAGCAGCGTGCCTCGGCCGGACGCGCCCCCGCTCCTCTACTGGAATCGGGGCTACCGGCATCTGGAACTAAAGAATCCGTAGGGCAAGTTGAAAACGTGCCTTACGGTTTCGGCCGCCAGCGCTCATACTCCTCCGGCCGATCCAGATCGCACAGGATCGAGTCGCTGTTGACCTCGACCAGCCGCAAGTGAGTCCGATGCTTCTGCAACAGGTCACGCGGGGCGGCGCCGGGTGGTAAAGCCAGTAGTTCGTCGAAGTACGGCCGGCCAATCAAGACCGGATTGCCACGCTGACCTTGATAACTGGGGGCCAACAATTCCCCATAGCCTTGCCAATATGCCACCAAAAGCTGGTCAATCGTGGCCGGCCCCACCATCGGCTGGTCGGCCAGCGTGACCAGGACGGCCGCCCGGTCGGTTGGGAGGCGTTGCACAGCTAATTGTAGAGAGGAGAGCATTTCGCCCTCCACGTAATGCGTATTGCGTAACGTGTTGACCCCATGCGCGGCCGCTTCCGCTTCAACGGCCTCGGCGTCGTGGCCGGAGATGGCCCAAACGTCGTAGATGGCGGAGGCAGCCAGGTTGCGGAGAGTTCGGCCTAATATCGTCGTGTCGCCCCAGGGCAGCAGTTGTTTGGTCTGGCCCATGCGGGCAGATTGACCGGCGGCCAGGACGACGGCCGTCACCCGCCGGTGAATCTCCCGCACCGGCCGCACTGTCTGGACGGCTCCTATAACCACCTGCTGCACCCGCGGCTCCCGCAAGAGTTGGCGCGCTACCTGGCGGGCTACCTGTAGTTGCTCGTCCGAATCTACCTTATTGAGAAAGGGAATGAACCGGGCCGAGGGCGGCACGTTCTTCAAGCCGCCTTGTGGATGAATAATGAGGGCGGCCAAAGCGGCCGGCGTCATGGTATCGTCCAGGGCCAACCCAGTAAGCTGACCTATTTGTTCCGGCCGGTGGGCCACCTCGGCCAGACGGCCGCCGACGGCGTCTATGCCGGCCACGTAAACGACCAATCCCGCTTCGACTGGAATGACCGGCTCGTGGGCGGCCGGGGCCTTGCAGGGCCGGCCACGCGAGCCGTCGGCTTCGACCACGACGAAATCCACGTCCGGCCGGGCCAGGAGACGGCCGGGCGCGTCCATCGGCACCCCCACCGCCTTATCTCCCTCTAGCCCATCCATCACCAGGCAACTGCCATACCGCTCCAACTCAACCCCAATTTCATTCTCTTTCTCTCTCCCTCTCCCATCCTCTTTTCTCCGCGCCCTCGGCGTCTCGGCGGTGAGCAAAACAACGGCCGGGGCCAGGTCAAGCTCCTGGACAGCCAGGCGAGTCGTCGTGGTCATTACGACCCGGCCGGGCAAACTTCGCCCCAGGGCCAACAGGAGAGTGGTCTTGCCGCCCGCGCCGGCAATGGCGACGAGTTGGGGGCTGGTGAGGCCAAGAGCGGCCGGGAAGGAGAGGGTAGGAGGTGGCAGGTGGCAGGTAGCAGGTAGCAGGAAAGACCTGCCACTTGCCACCTGCCACTTGCCACTTGCCACCACCTCCAACACCCCTCCCCCAACCGCCAGGGCTTTATCGGAGAGGGTGAAACAGGCGTCCACGTCGCCGCGTGGGTCCAGGTCGCCAATTTTGAGGCCGGCCGGTACGGCCGTGCCAGGCGCAATCAATCCTCGCAGCACCCCATCAAAGGGGGCGACCACCGGCCGACCGTCCACCGTCCCCAGCAGGTCGCCCTCCTTTACTCGGTCACCAATCTCCACCCGCCAATCCATCACGCCTTCCAGCGGGGCGCGCAAGACCCGCTCCGCTCCCTTACCGGCAACCAGGCCCGGTGTGCCCGTATTGGGTAATGCGCTGCCCTGCCAGATGACTCGCCCCAGGCGGTGGCCGCGCATCGTTTCGATAACGGCGTGGCAGTCGCGGCCGGCCTCAAAGCCTGGCCCCAAGCCAATGACCAGAGCGGCCTGGTCAATGCGCGTGTCCAGGTTGCGCTTGGCCATGCGGGCGTCTATCAAGATGGTAATTGGTAACTGGTAGTTGGCAACTGGCAACTGAGGGGCGACCAGGACGGGAATGACGCCAGCGTAGGCCAGTCGCAGAGCCTCGGCCGGGGTGGAGACCAGGCGGCCGGGCAGCCCTTCAATGGTGACTTCACCTTCCAGCACGGCCGTCGCCAGGGCCACCCGCCGCCGGACGACCAATGGCTGCGGTAGTTCCAGGACAATGATCGGGAAGCCGGCCTGGCG
>JBFMFT010000381.1:0-5329 GCA_040751925.1 Chloroflexota bacterium | reverse complement strand
TGGCCGGTGCTGACCAAAGGCACCACCGGCCGGTTGAACAAAACCGTCACGGCCGCGTCGGTCTGCACCTCGCCCAGTCCATCACCGGGGATGACCTGGCCCACTTCCAGGAAACCCACCGTCTTCAAGTCTAGCCCCACCGGGGCCAGGAGGGGCTTGCCGTTGCGCCCTTTGGCCGCGTCGCCAATCCGCACGCGGTACCTCTGCTCGCGCTCGAACTGGCCGCTAGGCGTGAAGACCAGGGTATCCGGCCGGGGCCAACTCAACTGGCCCTGGACGGCGCGGGTCGAATCGGCCGGTTCGATAGCGAAAGCCGCCTCCACCGACGCCTGATCCATGGGCTGGTCAAAGCGGATGGTGATGGCTCCATCCAGCACCACTTCCTCACCGGGGGCGGGGCTGCTGTAGATGACCTGAGGGGCCCAATCAATTTGGGCCGGGTCAATGGCGGTGATGGGAGGTTGGGTGGGGACGGCCGTCGGCCGGGGGGTATTCGTCGGTTGCGCCACAACTTCTGTGGTGGGTGTGGGCGCGGGGGTCTCCGTTGCTTCTTCCTCCCGGCGGCAAGCCATCAGGATTAGAGGCAATAGGAGACTGAGCAATATGAGTTGAAATAAGCGTTGCTTAGACATGGGAAACCTTACTGTGAACGGCCGTCATCCATCCACGGCCTGAATCTTAAAACGTGTTTTTAACACGTCTGGCGGGCCAGGCGCAGCGTTTATTCCGCGTCCCGGCCGCGCGTTTGTACCTGCTGGCGTAGCGTAATTGTAACACGTTCAATCTCTTATAACGATATGAGAAGCGTAAAAGTTCCACCTGGGGGAAACGGCCGGGGTTTAGCAAACCTCAGTGGTTTTGACGAGAAAAGGGGGGTGGTGTGCTATAATCGAGGCAAAGGTCAATGGCATGCGGACGTAGGCTTTTCTTGAAATCCGAAGATGACCAGGTGAACTATGTATCAGGTGGCCTTTGACAAAGCACAAGTACATCTATTTGAGTTAATCGAGGCGGCTATCAAGGGTGAAGACGTTTTCATCCAGAAAGACAACCAATGGATGGTCCAACTGGTGCCGGTCGAACCACCCGGCCGCCATCCCCAATTCGGCAGCGCCAGAGGGCTAATCGTCATAGCCGACGATTTTGACGCTCCACTCCCAGACTTTGATGAGTATATGGCATGAAGTTGTTACTTGATACCCACAGCTTCCTCTGGTTCATTGGCGGGAGTGATCGCTTGAGCGCAAAGGCCCGGTCGCTCATTGAAGAACCGGCAAATCAGCCGCTTCTCAGTATCGCCAGTGTTTGGGAGATGGCTATTAAAGCAAGCCTGGGCAAGTTGACCTTGGGCCAACCGTTTGCCCCCCTTATCCAGGAGCAACTTGACCTCAATGGTATTGGACTCTTGGGCATTGAACTGAATCACACGGCCGTTGTCTCATCGCTGCCGTTCTACCACCGTGATCCATTTGATCGTCTGCTGATTGCCCAGGCCATGGTGGAGCAAACGCCAATCGTCAGTGTAGATGGGGCGTTTGATGCGTACGCTATCACACGCTTGTGGTAGTTGGTTGTTGCAATCCACTGCTTCTCTTGGGTGGGTTAGGCCAGGGTAGACCACACCTCTAGCTTGGTCTTGACCCGGCGGATGACTTCGTTGGTGAAGTCTGTGGTAGTCGTAGAGCCGGTGAGGTCGGCCGTCCGCACCCCGTCGTACACCGCTTCGAGCGTCGCCTCGTAGATAGCCCGGCTTACCTGGTCGGCCTTCTTATCGCGGACGTGGGCCAGCAAGCCGGCCCCGGCCAGAATCATCGCCATCGGATTGGCAACGTTCTTGCCCTGCAACGAGGGGGCGGTGCCGTGCGGGGCTTCGGCCATCACGCAATCTACCTGATTCTCGTCGTTGACCGAAATCACCATAGACTCCGAGCCGGCGATAGAGCCAAACATCTGCAACACCAGGTCGGACATCAAATCGCCGTCGCGGTTGAGGGTGGGAATAACCATCGCCTCGCCAGAGGTAGCCAGCAGGAGGGCAAAGGTGGCGTCAATCAACTGTGGTTCGTAGCGCACGTCGGGGTAACGGCCGGCCGCCGCATCCAACTCTTCCTTGAACATCCCCTCGTAGACCGGACTGACCGTAAACTTGGGGCCGCCGAAGACTTTGGCCCGCGTGTAGCGGGCGTGCTGGAAGGCGTATTCGGCGACCGCCCGGCACACCCGCCGGCTGACCTTTTCTGTGCGGTAGGCCACCTCATCGGCCGCTCCGGCCGCCCCTTCACGCCACTCCTTCGCCCCGTAAGCGTCGTCTACGGCCATTCGCACCACGCTAATCGGCGCGTAGACCCCGCCCACCGGCCGCACGCCAGGGATACGACGGCCGGTACGCAAAATCACCTCGGCGTCCATCTCTTCGCGCAAGATGCGGTTAGGGCTGCCCACGTCATCCTGGCCCGCCGGTGTAATCGTGGCCGCTTTCAGACCCAGGCCGTGCTGGCGCATGGCCGCCGCCGCTTCGTAAACAACCTGGTTCTTGGTCTGCCGCCGGTTGCTCAGGCTCAAATCGTAATGCTCAAAAGTAAGGGGCAGGCCCGTGACGGCCGGGTCTAATACCCGCAACGCTTCCACTAACAACTCTTGTCCCGTCTGGTCTCCCTCTAAAACGATGATCGTTCGACTCATGGTATCCTCTGCTTAACAGGTAAGGTTCTATAGGGCTTGTGCAATCTGCTGAAAAGCGCGACAGGAGCATTATACCCAATAGTGTTCATTTTGACAGACGGCCGCCCCTCTGCTAGAATCTAAAGACGTGACAGGTTTCCAAAACCTGTCCGGCCCGCCCCATTCGTCTAGGGGCCCAGGACGTAGCCCTCTCAAGGCTAAAACAGGAGTTCGAATCTCCTATGGGGCACTTTTTCAGTAATCAGTATCCAGTAAGCAGTAGACTGACCACTGATTACTGAATACTGGTTACTGATTACTGTTCACTGAATACTGACCACTGTCTTCACAGGCGGGGATCCACCGGTTCACTTTCCAGAGCCAGCACCCCAAAGACACACTCATGCACCCGCCGCAGAGGTTCCCGGCGCACGAAACGTTCCAACGCTTCGATGCCCAGGGCAAACTCGCGTAAAGCCAGCGAGCGCTTGGCCGATGTCCCCCGCTGGCGCAGGCGGGCCAGGTTGGCCGGCGCGGTGTACTCCGGCCCGTAGATCAAGCGCAGATATTCACGTCCCCGGCATTTGACGGCCGGTTGAATCAACTCCCCCTGGGCGATAGTCACCAAGTTGAGCGGCTTGACCACCATCCCCTCACCCCCACCGTCCGTTAGCTCATGCCACCAGCGAATGGCCTCCGCCTGGCTGGTGGGGGCGGTCACGTCCACCGGCCGGTAGCTGGTCGCCAACAGCAACTCCTCGTCGGCCCGGCAAAGTCTAGCCAGCTTATCCAAATGCCACAGGTGATCCTGGTTGGCGTGGACCGCCCCTTCCGAGGCCAGGAGGTGAAAAGGAGCCAGTTTCAGGTCAGCCAGGGATTGCACCGGCCAGCAATAGTGGCGATAGGTGGTCACAAATTGGGCGGCCCGGCGTTGGCGGGCCTGGTAGCGTTCGAGCAGCGGGGTAGCCTGGTCACTGTGCGCGCTGGCGGCGGCCAGAGCAGACACGGCCAGCGACAAAGCAGCCCCGGCCGCCGCGCCGACGGCCGCGTACTGCCTTTGCAACAATTCCTGGGCCTTCGCCGACCAGGGCATCAACTCGCAGTCCAGGCAGAGCCAGTCGGAGTGTAGTTCCGACCAGAGGCCGGCCCGTTCCGCCGCCTGGCCGAGCCGGGCCAGCAGGCTGGCTTCCAACGCGCTATCATCAAAAAAGCGGCGGCCGGTACGGGTGTAGCATTGACCGAGGGTGGCCTGCTTCACCCCAAAACGGGTACGGGCCGTTTCTTCGTCGCGGCATAGCACCACCACCGCCCGTGAGCCCATGTGCTTCTCCTCACAGACCACCGTTGGCACGCCCTTCGTGCGGTAATAGCCGAAGGCTTCGTCGGGGTGTTCCAGTAACTCCGGCCGCCCGCTCGTCTCGCTGGGGGCCATCGTGGGTGGCAGGTAGATGAGCCACTGGGGGTCAACGGCAAAACGACTCATCACTTCCAGGGCGGCCGTCGCGTTTTCTTCCCGTATCGTGATATTGGGACGCAGGCGCGTGCTGATGATGCGCTTACCCAACACGTCCTCAATGTCCAGCACGTCGTCGTGCTGCTGTTGGGCGGTCAGGCTGGGAGTGGCGGCCGGTAGGAACGGCCGCACGGGTTCTGTGTAAGTGCTATGGGCTGGCACGGAGACGAGCGCCTGTTCAGGATAACGAAGGGCGGTCAGCACACCGCCAAAGACGCAGCCGGTGTCTATATTGATGGTGCGGTTCAACCACTCCGCCTGCGGCACAGGGGTGTGGCCGTAGACGACCATCGCTTCGCCCCGGTAAGACGCCGCCCAGTTGTGGCGCACAGGCAGGCCAAATTCGTCAGTCTCGCCCGTCGTCTCGCCATACAGGGCAAATTCGCGCACGGCCGCCGACGCCCGCCCCTGCATCTCTGCTTTCAGACCGGCGTGGGCCACCACCAACCGGCCGTCGTCCAGGACGAAATGAGCCACCAATCCATCCAGGAAGGTGATCACCTGCTGCCTGAACTCGGCGGACTCCTGTTCCATTTGGGCCAGGGATGCCGCCAGGCCGTGTGTTACCTGCACGTTCTTGCCCTTCAAGGCACGCAGGAACTTCACGTCGTGATTCCCTGGCAGGCAGAGGGCTGTGCCGGCGGCGACCATGCCCATCACCAGGCGCAAGACCTGGGGAATTTTAGGGCCGCGATCCACCAGGTCGCCCAGGAAGATGGCCTTGCGTCCAGCCGGCGGTTGCACTTGATAACCGTCCCCACGCTCGCTAACCGCGTAGCCCAGTTTAGCCAATAGCTCAATTAACTCGTCCAGGCAGCCATGCACGTCGCCAATCACGTCAAAAGGGCCGTGTTCCTCCTGGCGATTGTTCCACAAACGCTGCCGCTCGATGGTGACGGCCGCCACCTCCTCCTCTGACCGCAAGACGTAGATCCGATTGAAACCCTCTTCAGCCAGTTGTCTCAATGACCGGCGCAAGTCCTGTTGCTGGCGGCGGATCACGTGCGGCCCGAACTGGCGATCCGGCCGCTGGCTGTTGCGCTCGCGGCAAATCCACTCTGGCAAATGAAAGACAATGGCGATGGGCAGGCAGTGATAGTTGCGGGCCAGCTTCAGGAGGGGGTCGCGGGCCTCCGGCTGGACGTTGGTCGCGTC
>JBFMFT010000380.1:0-5347 GCA_040751925.1 Chloroflexota bacterium | reverse complement strand
GCCGCCTGCCGAGACGGGGTGAGGGTCCTGCTCCCCTCGCCCTCCCAGGGAGAGGGGCTGGGGGTGAGGGTTATCCTCCCTAGCGTCAGCTTCATCCAATCCATACCATCACCTCCTTTCAACAACAGACAACTGAGTGATGAGTGATGAGTGATGAATGACTCATCACTCATCACTCATTGCTCATTTCCGCCAGAATCGCCTGCACCGTCGCTTCATCCTGCGGCTGGCCGATGAAGTAGAACAACTTCTCCAACATCACCCGGCCGAGCGTCGGCGAGCGCCCCGGCAACTGTCGGGCCAGCGTGGCGAAAGCCTGGGCCAAATCACGGCCGGCCTGGGCCAACTGCTGGTTATCCGTCCGCGAAATATCGGGGGCCAGGACGTGAAACAGGTCAGCGTAAGAACCGGCCGGCGGCCGGGCCACCGCCCCCACCTGATAAGCTCTCGTATAAGCCTGATAGACCATGTCTTGCAAGATGGTGATGAAATAAAGCTGGCGGCGCAGCAAATGACGCTCCGTGGGGGCTTGCATCGCCGTCGCCGTGGCCAGGTTGGCCTCGGCCGCCTCCCCCCGCCAGTGCGGAGGAAACCCACTGCCCGCGTCAATCATCCCCCGCACCGCCTTCAAGTCGTGTTGGGCGTCGGCCGCGTGCAAGATCGGGGCCTGCGCCTCCCACGTCTCCCCACTATCCTTGATGACGATGCTGCCTGCTTCTGGCGGCGTGCGATACTGCTCCTGCTTGGCCGCCACCCGGTTCGTCGGCACCGTCACCACCCACAGGAAGGCCCGCAGCGCCCAATGCAGCCGCACCCGGTCTTCCAACATCCGGCTGTAACGCAGCAGCCAGGGCGTCAACGTATTCAGGTCGCCCTCGCCCAACAAAGCCCCAATCGGCCGGTTGATGGCATAATGCAGCATCACGGCCGGGGCCTCTGGGGCGGCCGGGTGTTCCGGCGATAACCATAAGCGCCCTTCACTCCCCTGCTCCCCCGCTCCTCTGCTCCCTGGCAAGGAAAGGGTGGGAGTCTCGTGGTAAGCTATCTCCGTCTCCCAATCGTTGTCCTCGACCTCAATCCGTTGAATCTGGTCTTTCGGCACAAAGCGGACGTAGCTCATCCCATCCTGGGGATTGCGAAACAGCACCACAAACAAATCCCCCGCCCGCGTGAGTTCGTCGCACATCGCTTCCAGGCGCATCGCCATCCGATTCTTCGGGTGGCTCCAAAACTCCTCGATGAAGCGAGCCAGCCGCCGGTGGGGGCTGGTAATCGTGATTTGGTCGCCCACCACGTAATCGGTCGTGATGTCCACGATCCGCTTGGCGATGGGGTTCTTGCGCCAGGCGGTGAGGGTGTCCTGGTAAAGCTCCTGGATTTCGGCCGGGCTGCGGTCGTGCGGCGCGGCCGCGTGGACCATCCAGCCGGGTGAGTCATCCACCCGCACACTGACGGCCGCCAGCGATTCGGGGCCGCCTATCAAATAGGCCAGGCGGCGGGCCAGTCGGGTACGTCGTGATTCATTCATACCCCCAGCCTAGCACAACCCATTAAACAGCCTGTTTAACGACTTTGAGAAACTCGGTTTCTGTGTTGGAAAGGGCTATCCTTTGCGGATGGCTGAACTGCTGGCCGGACTGCCAGGTACGGTCTATAGCGTGCGGTGCACCCTGCACGACGCCCGCCACGTCATTCAGGCCAAGAAAGCTATTCGCACGGCTTTTGAGGCGCAGATGCAGGGATTGGGCTTTAGCCTGGTCGAACTGCTCTCCACCTGCCCCACCAACTGGGGCATGACCCCGGACGAGTCCTGCAACTGGGTGCGCGACAATATGCTGCCCTTCTATCCGGTAGGGGATTATAAAGTGGCGGAGATGTTGCAGAGAGGCGTCAAACGAAGGGCCTAAACAGACCATCTTCTTTGCTTGTGGGTGTGCAAGTGACATTTGTCACCCAAAAGACGTGACAGGAGCCACTGTCGGATAGCCGTCAAATGATGTATCGTGTCAAATGAGCGAATAGGAGCCACTGCCAGGAACCTGTTTCTGGATAAGCCTCCTTCGTGAACCGATCTCGTCCTTGAGCCGGGCCAACGGCTACGGTTGGAGTGTTTGTGTTGCCTGATGCTGTAATCCAGAGGAGACCTTACGATGAGAAAACTATTCGTGCCCTTTGTTGTCTTAACTCTCTTACTCATAACGGCCATTCCTACCCTGGCCGGTAGTTACATAGACATAGCGGCCCCGCGCTGGCGGCAGGTCTTTCCGCCGATTAGCCCGCCGGTCCGCGCCGACCACGCCATGGCTTACGACACCGCCCGCGGTGTGGCCGTCCTCTTCGGTGGTTATGTTGATGGATTTGAGCTGAACGACACTTGGGAGTGGATTAGCCAAACCCGCGAATGGGTTGAACGCCAACCGGCTCACCGCCCACCGGCTCGTTATGGCCATGCTATGGTGTATGACGCCGCCAGAGGCGTTACCGTCCTCTTTGGCGGGGTAGGTGATTACTTCGTCTATCTGAATGACACCTGGATTTGGGACGGCAATGACTGGACGCCGGTGTTTCCAAACACTGCACCCGATGGCCGCTGGCTGCACGCAATGGCTTATGACACACAGTTGCAGGCGGCTGTGCTTTTTGGTGGTCAGGCTTATCCCAGCACGAACCGCGGCGATACGTGGCAATGGGATGGGACCGCTTGGACACAACAGGCGATTGCCGGTCCCTCTGAGCGTTATGGACACGCGATGACTTACGACACCCAACGTGACGTTGTAGTCCTCTTTGGTGGTGACGATGGCTGGGGATGGGGTACCTACTTCAATGACACCTGGGAATGGACTGGCAGTGGCGATTGGGCAGAAATCTTACCTACTCGTCGCCCGCCGGTCCGCAAGCGATTCGCCGCCGCTTATCTCGCCACTGGGCAGCAGATAGCCATTTTTGGCGGAGCTGGCTCTTCGAATGATCTTGATGATACCTGGGTCTGGGACGGCCAAAACTGGCGCACGAAAACCTTTAATCCCAGGCCACCCGCCCGTGGAGCCCATGCAATGGTTTACGATCCTGTGTTGGGCGGTCTGCTGCTCTTCGGTGGGGCAAGTTCTGGAATAGGCTTTAACGATACATGGCTCTTTAAGTGAATTGCTTGATGCAATGCTCGCTACCTCATAAGAAGGAGGTTCATCATGAAAAAGCTACTTCTATCTCTCGTCTTACTGGGGCTGTTTGTGGCTGCTTTGTCATCGAACACATTGCATACAACGGCCACCGATAATCTGCTGTGTGTACCCAGCGCTGTCACTGGTGTTGTTAAGGTTGACACCAATATAGACTTGGGATTTAACTTGACTCTCAAAGGGCGGTTTTACTATCCAGACCCTTTTCAATGGAATACGTGGAAAGCCAATTCCTTGCCGGGCATTGCCATGACCCACGGCTTTGCTGGTCGTTATGATTCGGACTCCATGGACTCCCAGGCTACGGCTCTAAGCCGTCAATGTATGGTGGTCTTAACGTTCAACTGGCTCGGCCAGGGTAAGAATGACGAAGCCAACACACGCTATACATTTAATAGTGAGCCTGAACGTGAAGCTTTAGTTGCTGTCACCAACAAACTCATTGCCGGCCCGCCCAATCAAAACATTGTAGACAGCGGCCGCCTGGGCATCCTGGGCTTTAGCCAGGCCGGCTTTGCCACCTGGATTGCCGTAGCTGACAACGTCCGCACACGCGGCCGGTACCTGGCCGCCGCCCCCTACGATGGCGCGCCTTTCCTGAACAGCCAGCTTTTGCCACAAAACTGTGTAAATAATATCGTAGGTGGGCTGTTTTATCCGAACAACGTGCGGATTCCCTGGCCGACCTGCTGGCCTTCATCTCCCCACCCGTGCGCCTGACGCGGCAAACCCTCTGGCGGATTATCCATCCAGACTGGGCCATCGCCATAAAAAACGTGGACGAATGGGGATAACAGGACGAAGGCCGGCCGCTCCTCTACCTGATCCGCAAAACCAAGAGTACCCACGACCGGACAAAACTACGGCCGGACGAAGCCCGCAAGATCACCTGCGGCGAGCGCCATTTTGCCGTCCTGAACGTAGATTACAAGGTGGCGGTGACGGCCGCCGAATTGCCCTGAGTTCAGAAGTAGCGCGATCCGGCCGAATCGCGCTACAATAGAAATCCGCGTCCATCCGCGTCATCTGCGTTCAATTTCCGAGGAAACGACCATGCCCAATAAAATCGGGCGACGTCAATCGCGTATCCCCCGCGACTCGTTCTTCTTCGAGCGCGTCTTCCCCATCCTCCTCATCATCCTGGGGGTCATTACCCTGCTACTCATTATCGTCGCGGCCGGCATTCTCCTCGGCCTCATACCTTTTTCGTGATCTCATTCATCTTACAGTAATGAGTGATGAGTAATGAGTGGCTCCTCACTCATCACTCATCACTCAAGGAAGGTAACATCATGTCCTTGAATCAAATCCTACCCTTCATCTCCACCATCGTCATGGCCGTCTTCACTGTGTACGTCCTGCAACGCTTCCTCGCCCGGCGCAAGCTCCACTTCCTCTTTTGGGGCCTGGGATTGGCTATGTTCGGGGCCGGCAGCTTCGCCGAAGCCTACCTGTCCCTGGCCTGGAACAAATGGGTCCTTTTCACCTGGTACTTCTTTGGGGCGGTGCTAAACGCTGGCTGGATCGGCCATGGCACCGTCTACCTGCTGTTCCGCAAGCGTTGGGTGCACGTCCTCACGGCCGCTCTCCTCCTGGGCAGTCTGGTCGCCCTGGTCCTGATGCTCCAGGTCATGCCCCGGCTGGACGCCAGCCAATTCACGACGGCCGCCCCCATCAGCGAGCAATACCGCGACATCATGCCGGCCGTCAGCGATGGGGCCACCGTCCGCCTCACCACCCCCTTCTTCAACATCTACGGCCTACTCACCCTGGTCGGCGGGGCCCTCTGGTCCGCCTACCTCTTCTGGCGCAAGCGCGTCCTACCCAACCGCGTCATCGGCAACGTCCTCATCGCCGCCGGCGCATTATCCATCGGCTTCGCCAGCACCCTCACCCGCCTGGGTTACGGCTCTCTGCTCTACTTAGGTGAATTGGTCGCCGCCACCCTCATGTTCGCCGGCTTTCTGGTAGCCGCCCGGCCGCAGCCGGCCGAAGCAGCCGCTCCCGCCCGCGCCCTCACCAGCCCATCCTAAAGAACCCAGGTTTTTAGGAAAAAACCTGGGTTCTGTGGTCAGGTGGAAAGAAATAATAGGAGACCCGCCAGGAAGATAATCAGATTGGCAATCGTCTGCGCGTAAGAAGGCGGAAAAAGCGTATCGGCCGCC
>JBFMFT010000038.1:0-19922 GCA_040751925.1 Chloroflexota bacterium | reverse complement strand
GGGACGAAGGCCCCATAGGCCAACTTGCGGGCCAGCCAGATCAGAGGTATAACCAGCAGAATGAGGGCGCGAGAGGGGGTAATCAGGATGACGGCCGGCAGAATGAGGGCCAGCCACATCCCTTCCAGGGCTATGACGGCCCGGCATAGACGGCTGATAATTGTCGAGGAGGGAGGCACGCCCACGTGCTGTCGTGCTGATGCCGGCCGCATCTGGGAATGCTCTCTCCTCCTCATTCTAAACAAAATCAGCAGCTCTGGTCACCCGGCCGCCGGCCGCGCCACCAACGATTCGGCCCGGCCCAATATGACCGCTTCTGATTCGGGGTGGCGGCCGTTGGGACTGAGGGTAGGGCCAGGGGGGGGCGTTTCCGGCGGCTGATATTCAGGGATCAGGGCTTTCAACTCTCGTACAATAGCCGCACGGTTATCCCGTTGGGCGGCCATCGCCAGGGCTTCCACGCTTTCTTCCAGGTCAGGCGGCACAAAGTCGCTGGCGCAGCGAGCAATGAAAATCTTGTCGTGGCACGTTTGCTCGTACTTTTCACCCGGAACAAATAGTTCCTCGTACATCTTCTCGCCCGGCCGCAGACCCGTGTACACAATGTCAATGTCCCGCTCCACTTCCAGACCCGATAGCTCAATCAGGTCGCGGGCCAGGTCCACGATCCGCACCGGCTCGCCCATGTTCAGCACAAAGACCTCACCACCCTTGCCCAGCACGGCCGCCTGCAACACCAACTGCACCGCTTCGGGGATGGTCATAAAATAGCGCTTCATCTCCGGGTGCGTCACCGTCACCGGCCCCCCGTTGGCGATCTGGTTCTTGAAGACCTGCACAACGCTGCCGCGGCTGCCCAGGACGTTGCCGAAGCGCACGGCCACGTAGGGCCGGCCGCTCCGCGCCGCCGCCCGGTGGACTAGCAATTCGGCCGCCCGCTTGCTGGCCCCCATCATTCCCGTCGGGTTGACCGCCTTATCGGTGGAGATCATCACAAAACGTTCCACGCCCGTCGCCAGGGCCGCGTTCAGGACGTTGCGTGTCCCCAGGACATTGTTAGTAATAGCCTCAGACGGGTTCAGTTCCATCAAGTGGACGTGCTTGTGAGCCGCCGCGTGAAAGACGACCTGCGGCCGGTACTTGCGAAAGACCGCCTCGATCCGCTCTGGGAAGCGCACGTCGGCGATTACCGCCTGCACTTCGGGCGGCCGGCCACCGGGGTTCTGCTGGGCCAGCCTCCGGCGCAGCTCGTTTTGCGCTTCGAAGACGGAGTTTTCGCCGTGACCGACGATGATCAATTCGGCCGGGTCGCAACGCAACACCTGGCGGCACAATTCGCTGCCAATGGAGCCGCCCCCACCCGTCACCAGCACCCGCCGGCCGCGCAGCAGCCGGCACACCCCTTCGCCATCGGTTTGCACCGGCTCTCGCCGCAGCAGGTCTTCGATTTCCACGTGGCGCAACTGGTTGAGCGACACCGAGCCATCCAGGAGGGCGTAGATGCCGGGGATGATCCGCGTCTGTACGCTCACTTTCTCACAGACGTCCACGATCTCCCGAATGACCTTGCCGGGGGCGGTCGGCATGGCGATAATGACCTCGTCCACTTTGTAATTTCGCGCCAACTGGGGAATGTCCAGGCGATTGCCCAGCACCGGCACGTTGTGGATGGACATACCATGCTTGGCTGCGTCATCGTCCACGAAGCCCACTGGCTCCAGACCCAGGCGCGGATTGTGCTGCAATTCACGCACCATGATTGAACCGGCGTCGCCCGCGCCCATAATCAGAACGCGACGAGCGTTGCTGCGCTGGCGCGAACGCCGCCAATGATCGGTCAGGCGCACGCTGAAACGGCTGGCTCCCAGCGCGACGAGAACCAAAAGGCTGTCCAGGATGGGAATGGAGCGGGGTAGATGATAACTCGCCAAGAAGAGGGCGTGGGCGACGGCGTAGGTCAGGCTAACGTAGAGGGTAGAGACGATCACTGCCCCACCAATGAGAATAAGCTCCCCTTCGCTGGCGTAGCGCCAGTAGCGCCGGTAGAGGCCGAAACGGTAGAAGATGAGCGGCCGTTGGCAAACGGCGATGAACGTATAAACGAACAAACCAGGTAGGAAGAAGAACAGCTCCGTTTCCCCGTCCAGGCGCAATAAGAGGGCCAGTAAGGGGGTCAGGCTTAAGGTTATAATGTCCAGAAAGAACAAGTGGCGGTTGCGGAGGGCCAAAGGCCCCAATTGTCCCTGGGTTTGTATGTAGCCTGCTTTGCCCCTTCGTGAAAACATACGGACTCCTTTGCGTCGCTCAACCCCGAAGTCAGTCTCATTATATGTGCGAATGACACAAAGCCCGATAGGATTTTGGTACCAGAAGCGTGAAGCGTGAAACGTGAAACGTGAATACTCCCTTCACGTTTCACGTTTCACGCTTCGCAAAACCTCGCACACTCGCTCCACTTGTTCCTCCGTCATCACGCTCGAAAAGGGGAGGGCCAGTGACACGTCGCCCAGGTATTCGGTCACGGGAAAGTCGCCGCGTTGGTAGCCGAAGGTTCGGCGGTAGAAGGGTTGCAAGTGGATGGGGGTAAAATAGGGCCGGCCGGGAATCCCCGCCGCCTGCAACTGCTTCAATACCTGGTCGCGGCTGACCGGCGGCCGGATACGCGCCACGTAGACAAACCAGGACATCCGCGTCGTGGTGGGAACGATGGTCGGCCGCTCCACCCATTCCAGCCCGGCCAGCCGTTCATTGTACCAGAGGGCCACCTGCTCCCGCCGGGCCAGTAAGGTCTCGATGCGCTGCAATTGGGCCAGCCCCAGGGCCGCGCTCATCTCGTCCAGCCGGTAGTTGTAACCCAGGCGGCTATGGTTGAGCCAGGCGTCGAACACGTCCCGCCCCTGGTTCCGCAGGCTGCGAAAGAGAGCCGCCCAATCCCTGTCCTGGGTGACGATCATCCCTCCCTCGCCAGTAGTCATTTGCTTGTTGGGGTAGAAGGCGAAGACGGCCGCCTGCCCCAACGTCCCCGCCTTGCGCCCCTTGTACTCCGCGCCAATCGCCTCACAAGCATCCTCGATAACCGTCAAATCGTACTCGCGGGCGATAGCCAGCAGGGGGTCCATGTCGGCCGGCTGGCCGAAAGCGTGGACGGGCAGGAGGGATTTTGGATTTTGGATTTTAGATTTTGGATTGGCGAGGGAGCGGGGCAGCCGACGGGCGGCCGACGGCCGCCGGTGAGCCAGGTCGCAGACGGCTTCGGCCACCAGGTTGGGGTTGATATTGCCGGTAGCCGGGTCTACGTCCACGAAAATGGGCATGGCCCGCTCGTAGAGAATGCAGTTGGCCGAGGCGATAAAGGAAAAGGGGGTGGTGATGACCAAATCGCCAGCCTCTACGCCCGCGGCAATCACGCACAGGTGCAGGCCGCTGGTGCCGGAATTGACGCCCACAGCGGCGGCCGCGCCCACGTAACGGGCAAAAGCCCGCTCAAACGCCTCGATTTGCGGGCCAATGCTTAGATAAGGGGTGCGTAAGACCTGGTTGACGGCCGCGATTTCGGCCTCGGTCATGTCGGGGGAAGACATAGGAATAGGTGTCAAGGTAACTCTCCTAATTTCGTAGTAGGCGATTTTGCACTTCAACGTAGAGCGATTCTGGAGAATCGCTCTACATTATCCACCGTCACCTCCCGCTGCACCGGGATGCGGAATGTTAAAAACACAACCTCTACCTCGAGTCCCCAGTGCAACATCCCGCTATTAAATCACAAAAATGATTCAACGGGAGCGGCAGGCTAAACCCTACCCATCACCGTTCCAACGTGACAACCTCTGGTCACAGTAGGATATACTTGACGTGGGTATCATGGGTGTCATGGGTGATTTATTATAGAGCGACCTTGCGGCGCATGATGCGGGCCGGCGCGCCCACGGCCGTCACCTCCGGCGGCACGTCCCGATGCACCAGCGAGCCGGCCCCGACCACACTCCACGCGCCCACCGTCCGGCCGGGCATCACCGTCGCCCCAATCCCCACCAATGCCCCTTCGCCAATCGTCACCGCGCCGCCCAGGTGGACACCAGGGGCCAGGTGGACGTGATCGCCAATCTGGTTATGATGGTCGGCCGAACAAGCCGTGTTGAGAATGACGTTCGCGCCGATGACGCTGGCCGGGTTGACAATGGCCCCGGCGCAAATCATCGTACCAGGACCAATGACCACGTCCGGGGCGATCACCGCGCTGGGATGGCGGGCCACCGCCAGGTGTTCACCCTGGCTGACCAGAGTCGTAAATAGCCGGGCGCGGGTGCGGTTGTCACCAATGGCGACGATGACCGCATCGTGGGCGATAGCCGGCAGACTGGCTATTCCACCCAGCACCGGCAACCCCAGGAGGGCGCGGCCGGCCAGGGCCGGATTATCGTCCAGGTAGCCAATCGGAATAACATCCTCTCCGGCCGCCCGCATCCTGAGCAAAACATCCGCCACCACCAGAGCATGGCCGCCAGCGCCGATGATCAGAATGTGAGCCATTACCAATCTCAAGAGCAATTACCCTCACCCCAACCCTCTCCCCGGCAGGGCGAGGGAGCGCACCTCCCCTCTCCCTCCGAGGGAGAGGGGGTAGGGGGTGAGGGTGGTTAGTTGCCTATAAACTTCTGCGCCGTCGCTTGACCCGGCTGATTGATCCCCTCCCGCCGCAGAATCTTCTGAATGGTAATAGCCATAATCTTCAAGTCCAGCCCCAGCGACACGTGATCCACGTACCACACGTCCAGGGCAAACTTGGCCGGCCAGGTCAAATCGTTACGGCCGTTCACCTGCGCCCAGCCCGTGATACCCGGCCGCACCTTGTGCCGCCGCCGCTGGCTAGGGGTGTAGCGCGCCAGGTACTCCATGAGCAGGGGGCGCGGCCCCACCAGACTCATCTCGCCGTAGAGAACGTTGAACAATTCGGGTAGCTCGTCCAGGCTGGTAGCGCGCAGCCAGCGGCCAAAAGGCGTCAGCCGCTCATCGTCAGGCAGCAAGTGACCTTCCGCGTCGCGAGTGTCGGTCATCGTGCGAAATTTATAGAGCCAGAAGGGCCGGCCGTACCGCCCCGGCCGCTGCTGGCGAAAGAGAACCGGCCGGCCGTGCTTCAGATAGACCAGAATAGCCAATACCGCCAACACCGGCGACAAGAGCATGACGGCCGGAATCGCCAGGGCCAAATCCAGCCACCGCTTGCCGTATTGCAGATAGAAGGAGTGTTTGATGCTGGATGGAGTCATCTGTTTTCCAACGTAAAAGGTGAAAAGTGACACATGGTTTTCACTCATCACTCATCACGCATCACTCATCACTCATCACTCCCACAATCCTCTCCGCCGCCCGGCCGTCCCACCCCTCCGGTACTTGCCCCGGCTTCACGTCACCGTGAATGACCGCTTCGACGGCCGCCACCAACGCCTCACGCTGGCTGGCGACCAGGCGGTTCGTGCCAATCTCCACCGTGATAGGGCGTTCGGTGTTCGGCCGCACCGTCAGGCAGGGAATCCCCAGGTAGGTCGTTTCTTCCTGTAGACCACCCGAATCGGTGATGACCAATCCGGCCGAGCGCACCAGGCTCAGAAAGTCCAGGTAGCCCAATGGCTCTAGCCAGCGCACGGCCGCCCCATTGGCCGACAGGCACAGTTGGTCAATGCGCTGGCGGGAACGGGGATGGACGGGGAAGACGACCGGCCAATGGTGGCTGACTTCGTAGAGGGCCTGGATGATCTCGCGCAGGACGGCCGGATCGTCCACGTTGGACGGCCGGTGCAGCGTAACCACGATGTAGCGTTGCCCCTTCAAGTCTAGCCCACGCAGGAGGCCGCGCCCCTGGGCTTTGGGCAGCATCCGTACCAGCGTGTCCATCATCACGTTGCCCACGAAGCGGATGCGCTCAGAGGCAATCCCCTCGGCCAACAGATTGGCGTCGCCGTCTCGTGAGGGGGTGAAAAGCAGGCCGGCCATCTGGTCGGTCAGGACGCGGTTGACTTCCTCCGGCATGGTCCAGTCGCGGGAGCGCAGCCCGGCTTCCACGTGGGCCACCGGCACGCCCAGCTTGGCGCAGACCAACGCGCAGGCCAGGGTGGAGTTCACGTCGCCCACGACCATCACCCAGTCCGGCCGGTGTTTGAGCAAGACCGGCTCAAAAGCCAGTATAGTCCGTGCCGTCTGTTCAGCGTGGCTGCCCGAACCCACGTTCAGAAAGTCGTTCGGCGGCGGCATCTCCAGGTCTTCGAAGAAGACTTTGGACATATTGTAGTCATAGTGCTGCCCGGTGTGGACGAGTACCTGGTCGAAGTCGGCCGGGTAACGGCCCATAACGGCCATAATCGGCGCGGTCTTCATGTAATTCGGCCGCGCCCCGACGACGTGTAGCACCTTCATGTTTCCTTACCTGGTTGTCGTAGAGCGATTTCCGAAAATCGCTCTACGACAGCCCATACACCTTCCGCATCCAGCGGGCGGTCAAATCCAACCCCTTCTCCAGCGAGTAAGTATTGCGGTGATCCAGGTCGCGCACTGACTTCGAGATGTCCACGTGCTTGACCTTCGTCGTTAGAATTTCCGAGTCGCGGATGTCTACCAGGCGAGGGTCAGCCCCGGTTACTTTCAGGACGGCCTCGGACAACTCCTCGATGGTGTGCATCTTGTTACCGCCGATGTTGTAGGTCTCGCCCGGCTTGAAGTTATCGGTGATATTCGCCAGCGTCCTTACCGTATCGGCCAGGTAAGTCGAAGTGCGCTGGTGGCCGCGAAAGACCACCCAGGGCAAGCCCATCAGGGCGCAATACAGGAAACGGACGTTGACCGAGCGATAAGGGCTGTAATACTCGCCAGGGCCATAAGTGTTGAACAGCCGCACGACCACGCTCTGCGTGCCGTACTGCACGGCCGAGTTGCGAATCTGCATCTCATTCACCCACTTGGTCATGGCGTAATCGTTCAACTGCTTCACCTCGTACTCGTCCATGACCGTCTCCACCATCAGCCCCGGCCAGTCGCCGTAGACTTCGGACGAAGAGAAGTGAATGAGGCGGAAGCCCAACCGCTCTTGCAGGCGGATGACGTTCTTGGTGCCAATACAATTCGTGCGCCACAAGGTCTCGTAGAAGTCCTCGCCATTCCAGCGGCCGAACTCGGCCGCGCAATGGTACACATAGTCAAACGGCCCTAACCGCTCGACGACCCGCTCCAACTGGCGGAACTCGCCCACGTCAGCGCGGGCATAGAGGGGAGTTTCCACGTCTGTCCGCAGGCTAAAGCCCACCTCGTCGGGTTGGTGATACAGGTCACAGGACACCACGTGGTGTCCCCGTTTACGCAGGTCGGCCACCAGGCCGCTCCCCACCGTGCCTAAACCGCCGGTTACTAAAATTCGCATGGTTTGATACCTCCAATTGAGTCCGTAATGCGTAATCCGTTGCTCTACGGATGACGCATTACGCCTTACGCTCTATACCCGCCACTTCCATCAACAACTGTTCATACCGTTCCAACAACACCTGGCGCGTGAAGTGGGCCAGGAAAAAGCAACGGCCGTCCCGCCCCATCGCCTCTCTCGTTTCCACAGGCATCGTCGCCAATTGGCGCACGGCCGCCGCCAACGCTTCGGGATTCTCCGGCGGGCAGATCACACCGGCCCCCGCTTGCTGCACGACCTCGGCCGCGTCGCCAGCGACGGCCGCCACCATCGGCCGGCCACAAGCCAGGTAAGCTACCGTCTTCGAGGGAATGGTGATCTCAAACAACGGGTCGCGCCGCAGGTGAATCAGCAGCGCGTCGGCCAGGGCAAAGAAGTGGGGCATCCGCTCGCCTGGCTGCCGGCCGACGAACCGCACGTTGTCCAGCCCCATCGCCGCCGCCTGCTCCTGCAAACGGGCCTCCTCTACCCCGTCGCCGATCAGGACGAACTGGACGTGGGGCAGGTCGCCTAAGCGGACGGCCGCCTCTAACACGTTCGTCAACGCCTGGGCCGCGCCCAGGTTGCCGCCGTAAATCACGTTGAAGCGGCCGGCCAAACCGTATTCCTCGGCCAGCCGGGGGTCGGGGGGGAGCGGGCGGTAGGTCTCCTCGTCGGCCCAGTTGGGCAGGACGTGAATTTTGTCGGCCGGCACACCCTTACCTACCAGGTTGCGCTTGAAGCCAGGTGAAATCACCGTGATGGCCGCCGCCTGCCGGTAAACGAAGCGGGCCAGGCCATCCAACAGCCGCCGGGCGCGGCCGTCGGCCACCATGCCCGTCGCCAGTAGCGTCTCCGGCCACATATCCTGGATTTCGTAGACGAAGGGTACGCGGCGCAAACGGCTCATCCACCAGGCCGGCCAGCCCACCGTCAAGGGCGGATGGTAGACCCACAAAACGTCAGCCCGGCCGCCCAGGGCCGGCCCCAATAGACTGGCCGAGGCGGCAAACGAGAGGTAGTTAAGGCTGCGCTTGACGACCCTCTGGCTGTGATCGGGGTAAAGAGGCAGCCGCAATACCCGCACCCCCTCCCGTTCCTCCCACTGCCACCATCGCTGTTGGTAGCCGGGGTACAACCGGCCGTGTGGGTAGTTGGGCAAGCCGGTAATCGAAGTCACCTGGTGGCCCTTCGCCAGTAGCCCCCGCGCCAACGAGTGAATCCGCGTTTCCGGCTCCGGGGCGTACCATTGGGAGAGGAGTAAGATTCGCATGGGGTAAAAGGGTAGGGGCGAGGCAACTGGGACAGGTGTTGTCTTTGTCCGCAAACATAGTCTCCCAGTTGCCTCGCCCCTTCAATCCATAAATAATCTCCGATTACTCTCCAACACGGCCGGATCACGCCGAATACGTTCAGCGTAGGCTCGCGCCAGGCCAGAGCGTTGCTCAAAGGTGTGGTTATCCATGTACACCACTTCGCGCAGGGCGGCCGTGAAAGCGCGGGGGTCGTTGAGGGGAATATCCCAGCCCACCTGCTCACCCTGGAGTCCCCGCCAGGGGGTCTGGTCGCTAATCAGCGCCAGGCAGCCGGCCGCCAACGCTTCCAGAATAACGTGGCCGAAGTTCTCACCCCGCGTGGGAAAGAGAAACAGGTGATACTGGCTAAAGGTAGCCAGCACGTCTTCATGCCGCACTTCACCACCGTATTTCACTTTCACGTTGGGGGGCAAATGGGTCATCAGTCCTTGACAGTCGTGCCAGTAAGACGGGTCTTCTACTGGGCCGTAAACGTCAAACTGCACCCGGCCGTCCACGTGGGCCAGCAGCTTGAGGGCCACGTCCAGGTTCTTCTTGCGGGCGATGCGGGAGAGGAAAATAAACCTGGCCTCACCCGGCCGCTTGACCGGCCGCCCGCTCGTAACCGCGCCGTTGGGATAAACAGAGGGTAAATTGGCGGCCACCCGCACGGGCAGCGGCCAGCCGTCTAGCGGCCCCAAAGTCGCCTGCAAGTGGCGGGCTTCGTCGGCCGTCGAAGCGTGCCAGGTCAGCCGCCGATAGAGGCCCAGCCGCCGGGCCAGGGCGATGTACAATCGCTTCTTGAGCCATTTCAGGTTCAACGCCCCTGGTGAAAACTCGCCGCGTGGAGCCAAGACCACCGGCCGTTCGACTATCCACCCCAGCCGGCGCAGCAACAAGATCATTATGGTCAAGGGGGAGAAGAAGCTATTGAAGTAGATGAGGTCGTAATCCAGGCTGTTCAAGAGGCGGCGCAAGGCCAATGGATTGCGTTCACGCGGCGAGAGGTAACGCACTTGGGCCTTACCCACCGTTTGCCAGCTTCGGCGGATAATGCTTGGATAGGGTTGATTCTCACCCAGGTCGCGGTCGGCCGTCAGCACGTAAAAGGCCAACTCATCCCCCAGCCCCTCTACCATGCTGGCGACGGTGCGAATGGGGCCGCCCGCCTTGTAGCCGGGCAGGTAATGGCTGATGACGACGAGAATCTTCTTCATGCTCATTGACACAAACGCGTAGGCTTTACGGATTCTGATCCGTCAAATCCCGCTCATCCGTTGTTTTCCTGTGACACAGATGCGTGGGATTTACGGATTCTGATCCGTTAAATCCCGCCCATCCGTTGTCCTCCTACCAATCGCCACAAATGACTGTGCAAGCCATCCCGAAACGCCGCGTAACGAAAGCAATTCTGCCAGCGCTGGCGGCCGGCCGCTCCCAGCCGCCCGGCCAATTCTGGATTGTCCATCAACCGCAACAGGGCTTGGGCCACCTGGTCAGCCCGGCCGAACTCCACCAGCAGCCCCGTTTGCCCATCCAGCACCACCTCGCCGGCGGCGCAATCACGCGTGGCAATACACGGTTTACCCGCTTTCATGGCCGCCAGGTAGACCAGGCCAAAACCCTCATTCCGGCTGGGCATGGCAAAGATGGCGCACCGCTCATAGAGCTTTTCCAGCGTGGCCTCGCTGACGAAGCCAGTAAACAGCACGTGGTCTTGCAGGCCGTCGGCCGCCACAATCGCTTCCAGGCGCGGCCGGTCATCCCCATCACCCGCAACCACCAGCCGCGCCTGCGGATGAGCCGTCAGGACGGTAGGCCAGGCCGCCAGCAATTCATCGTGGCCCTTGTATGGCTGGGCCGCCGGCATCCGGCTAACGATCAGGATGGTGTCGCGGCCGGCCTTCTCCAACAACACCTCGTCCACCTTACCACGCGGCGGCCGCTCTTCCAGGGCCAGGTAGAGAACCTCGGCCGGCGGCAGCCAGGGCGAAAACCTCCGTGCCTTGCGCCACGTATGTTCGGAAATAGCCAGGCGGACGGCCGCCTTCTGTAAGGCCCGCCGCCGCTCCCAGCCCAACGGCCGCCACACCTCAATGCCCAACAGGAAGACCAGGTAAGGGGCGCAGGCGAAGGCCGGCAGATAAGCCTGCGTGCGGGCCGGCCCAGGGTGATCAAAGACCAGGGCCAGGTCATTAGCCCGCGCCTGGCGTCGCCAGAGAGCTACAGCCAACGCCTTCTGGTCGCCGGAAAAATGAGTCACATCTAGGCCGGGCAGGCAATCCACCGGCCGCCCCAGGTGCAGCACGTGGAAGCGCAACCCACGCTCCTGGCAAAACTCGGCCGTCGCCCTGGCAATTAGCCGACCTAACGCCGCCGAGCCACCCCCATCCAGTCCCAACCCGGCCGAGACCATCACCACTTCCTTAACCGTTTTGTTATCCCGCATAACTGATTGGTAATTGGTAGGGGCGAGGCAACGCGGAGAAGATTCTGCTCAGAGAGACGAATAACCACCGCGTTGCCTCGCCCCTACTAATCTCATCACTCACAGCCGGCGGAACAGCAGCCACACGCCAAAGGCCACCGCCACCGGAATAAACAGATCGCGCACGTCGGCCAGAAAACTGCCCAGCGAGGCCTCAACGCTGATCACCAGCATCACCAGAAACGGCGACAAGGGATGGTCAGACACCCTTTCGGCCGAGAGCAGCCAGCCCGACAGAAGGGCGATGAACGCCCCCAACACAGGAAACGAAGCCACCCCAGCCAGCCAGCCATAGTTGCCCATAAACTCAAAGGGGATAGCAATGGCCGAACTGTGGGCGTAGTCCCGTGAATTAGTCAGGCCAATCGCCGCCCCCACCATGCGCGAAAAGAAGTTGCCAATCGTCGAATCGGGCTTGTCCTCGAACAAGGCCCGGGGGATGATGACCTGGAGACCCCACAGCAGCGTTTGGCCATCCCACGCCCCGTCCCAAAACTCGTTCTGCCGGGTCACCGCGCCCGCCAGGGGGTAAATCCCCCGAAAGAGACTCTCTACCTGTAAACTGCGCCAATCCCCCTTGACGCTATACGCCCCTTGTTCCAGAGCTTGCTCAAAGAAATACTGCCGCTCCTGGGCTGTGGCCGCGCGGGCGATTTGGGCCAACTGGCGGCCGTAGGTCACAAAGGGATTGATGAAGACCAGGAAGCCCACCACCAGGGCGACCATCCAGCCGAGCGGCGGCCGTTGCTGCCAGGCCAGCCGGGCGCACAGAGCGTAAAAGAAGACACTAACCAGGTCCGTCTTCCAACCACTGGTCAGGGCCGCCACGAGATTCTGGCCGATGATGACCAATCCAATGGTGATCAGCCACCAGGGATAGCTGCGCCAGCCCTTCGTCGCCAGGGCAAAAATCAGGGCCACCATGCCCAGCGTTTCAATGCGGGTCATGGCGTTCAGGACACCCACCCACCAGATGTTGGTCACCGTGCCGCCCAGGTAATTGACCGTGCTGATGCCCTGCACGTTGATCAGGATGAGCAAGCGCATGATCACCCTCAGAGCCTGGCCGGCGGCGAAGAAGGCCAGGATGGTCGCCGGCCGGTACAAAAACCCCTCTGGCAATAGAAAACCGGCGTAGAGACGAGTGGCTTGCAGCCAGTTCAAAGTCAAGCGGCCGGCCAGAGCCAGCAGAGGCAACCCCAGGGCGACGATCCACAGGGACTCGCGACCGGACTCCATCGTATACAGGGCGTGGGTGGGCTGACCAGCCGCCAGGTAGAAGCCGCCCGTCACCACCGGCCCGACGCCAAACCACCAATAAAAGAGGGCCACCGTTGCTTGCGGCGGATTCAACAGCGGCCGGTCAGACAAAATGACGAGGGCCAGGTAGAGACTGATCAGCAAAGCTATCTGCCCCAGCAGAAACTCCAGCGAAGCCCCGGCCGCCGCGCTGACCGCCGCCATCAGAACCACCATCCCCACCATCCCCCACCGCAACCACCCACTGCGAATCCAGGCGCCGGCGGCCGGCCGCCCCTCCTCGCCGGTCACGTTTTCAACTTGACCCCCGTAAGTCACGTTTTCAACTTGACCGCTGTAGGTCACGTTTCTAACTTGACCGCTGTAGGTCACGTTTCTAACTTGACCGCTGTAGGTCACGTTTCTAACTTGACCTACAGAAGTCACGTTCCCAACTTGACCCCTGTCCTGAGTGAAGTACGTCGCCTGCATATCCAGATTATTGACCAACCTTCACGGCAGCGGATAGGCAGCGGATAAGCGGATAATCAGTGCATGACTGCTCCATCCGCTTATCCGTTGTTCATCCGCTGCTGCTAAACAAACAGATTCGTCCCATTCGCCTCATTCGTCCTATTCGCGATAAAAACCACATGGCCGTTCCGCCCCTGGTTCAGCAATGGGCAAAACGAACAAATCATCCACCCACACGGCCGCCTCGTTCGCCCCGGCCGCCGCCCAATTACTGGCGTAAATCGCCACCCCCGTCGCCCCGGCCGGTGGGCGCAACAAGCCGGCCACGTGCAGCCAATCCGCCGCCCGTTCTCCTTCCACCAGGTTCACAAAAGCCCGCGCCTCCGGCCGATCCGCAACGCCAGCCCAAACAACACTAACAGCAGGACTGGCCGCTGGCCCCGTTCGCAGCCAGCCGCCGGCCAGGTACAGACATCCCCCAGCCACCGGCAACACCGGACTGACGATAATCGTCGCCCGGCCGCCGGCCGCCGCTAAAATCTCCTTAACCATCGTCGCCCGGCCGTCGCGCTCACTGGCGATCACCCGGCTAGAGCCATGGGACAACGTGACCCCATTCGATTCCTGCCAGACCATCACGCCATCCGCTGCCCACTCAAAGCCACTATCCGGGGCCAGGTTGAGCCAGCGGCCGTCCTCCCGCCACAGGCCACCAGCGGCTTGTGACGGTTGCCAGTAAAGCGAACCATCCACCAACCAACCCATCGCCAGGGCCGTTTCGTCCAGGTCGAAGCCCACCAAAGTCCACTCTGGCGAGGCCGGCTCTGGCCCGGCCGTCCAGCGGTACTTCAGCAGGCGGCCGGTCAGGAAGCGCGGCGCATTGACCGGCGTCCATTCGGCCGCCCCCGGCTCGACCTGACGCAGCCAGCCATCCAGAGACAAACTAAGAACCCCCGACCCTTCGATCAACGCCTGGCGGAAGAAACGGCGCGCCCCGGCCGCGTCGCCCCCCTCAAGCGCAGTTAAGCCAGCCAATGCACTCTGGGTGGCGGCCGGCTGGTCAGCCGCCGGGCAATCAGTCTCTGAGTTCCCTGAGTTCCCTAAGTTCCTTGAGTTCCCTAAGTTCCCCGAGTTCCCTGGGAACTGAGGGAACTCAAGGGAACTTGCTCTTTGCGCCTGGGCGGCCGGCCAATCCATCAGAGCCAGGTAAGCCCGTTGCCGCAGACAGGCCAGATGCAATGAATCACCGGCCGCCGCTCCCCGTTCGGCCCACCTAATCGCCTGGCCCAACTCAGCCCGGCCGTCCGCGTCAAGAACGTAAGGATAGACGGGCGAGAGAGCGGCCGATAGCCCCCGCCCCAGGTGAACAGCCGCCACGTTCAGGTAAACAACCTGCTGCGCCTCCGCCGCCAGCCACCCGGCCGCGCCCACCAACCATAGGAGAAAAACGACTCTCGTCATAGATCTTCAGCCAGTCTGCTCAAGCCAGCCGCCCAACCTTACCTCCACCATTAAACAGCCTGTTTAACCCCTTCCGCTACAATAATCCAGGCGACAGCCGTAACCACCTACTCACGCTGGCCGCCGCCAACCAGAACGATTATTGAATGATTATTGAATTTTTGTTATATCAATCGCTTGTATCGGCTCAAGCCGGTCGCCCGACCGAGCCTGCCCATCCGTGTCCAACACCCGCCGCAGCCCCCACGCCAAATAAAGGAGAGCCACACCATAACTCAAAACCGAAGCCACGGCCGCGCCCATAATCCCCAACACCGGCAGGAGCAGTAATAGCCCGACCACCGTCACCCCCACGCCCATCAGTTGGGCCGCGCTGGGCAGAGCCGGCCGCCCCAATCCCCGCAGCCCGTCACTCAAGACGTAATTGCTGCCCAGGATAACCGTTCCACCCAGGAGGAGGACGGCCGGCCACACCGCCGCCTGGAACTCCACCCCAAACAACCAGGGCAACAGCAAGGGGCTGACCAGAGCCAGAACAATGGCCCCGGCCGCCGAGACCACCAGGTTCCAGGCCAGCGCGCGCTTAATCCGGCCGCCGGCCTGCCCCCGCCGCCCGTTCGCCACGTGCGGGAACAAGACCATCGCCAACGCCCCCGACAAGGGAAACAAAGTCGTCGCGTAAGAGACGGCCACCGCGTACTGGCCCAGGGCCGACGGCGACACAAACGCGCTCATCACAAACTGGTCCAGCCGGGCATTGGCAATCCAGGCCACGTCCCCCCCGGCTGCCTTCAGCCCATAACCAATCAACTCGCGCAGACGAACCCCATCCAAACGGCCGCTGCCATATAAGCGCAGGAAGATGAGCAAGAGGATCAGAGCGGTGGCCGCCTGCAAAGCCAGAAAGAGAGCCAGCACGTCGCCGGCCCCCTGCCAGCGCCAGGCAAAGGCCACCACCAGGGCCAGGATATAGGTCGCGGCCATCGCCGTCCGCACCAGGCTGGCTAGGTGGAAGCGTCGAAGCCCCTGGGCAATGGCGCACAGGTAGGTACTCAACAGCGTGCAAGGGATGGAGAGCAAATAGTAGCGCACGGCCGGAGCGACGGCCGGCTGCCAGCGAGCCAGCGTCAGGCTGACCAACAGTTGCCCCAGGAGAATCACGGCCGCGCTCTGAGCCAATAGCAAGCCCAGGGCCGTCGTAAAGATCGTGGGGGTCGCCTCCGCATCGCGAGCCGTGTGATAAATGAGAGCCTGGGGCATCCCCAACTGGGCTACCGTGCCTAGCACCCCGGCCCAGACAATCGCCGCCGCCAGTTCCCCCCGCCCGGCCGGGCCGAGCAAGCGGGCCGCCAATATCCCCCCCACCGCGCCGGCCACGGTCACACTGAAATTGCCACCGGCCGTCAAAGCCACGTCGCGGGCGAATCGGCCGCGCCAGGCGCGCCCCATCCACCCACCCAGGCGTAGGCGATAGATCATCCACTACCTCTGTAACGCAACCCGCCGGGTTGCGAAAGAGGGCAATCCGGCGGATTGCCCTACAACGTTACGATGCGCGCGCTCCCAGCTCCTCGGGTGGCATTGCGCGTATCCACAATCAGGCGGGCCTGGTTGGCGATGTGCGCCCAGTCATAAGCGTCGTGGTGGGTCACAATCACCACACAATCGGCCGCCTGCAAAGCCTCATCCGTCAGGCGAATCGAGGACAGGGCTACCCCGGCGTGGCTCAAATCGCGCACGTAGGGGTCATGGAAGCTCACCTGCGCCCCCTTCGCCTGGAGGAGCAAAATCACGTCCACGGCCGGACTTTCCCGCACGTCGCTCACGTTCGGTTTGTAAGCCACGCCCAGGACGAGGATGCGGCTACCCTTGACCGCCTTCTGATCGTCGTTGAGCGCTTCGGCCACCTTGCTCACCACGTAATCGGGCATGTGGCTATTGACCTCGGCCGCCAACTCAATAAAGCGGGCTGTATAATTCAACGTCCGCAGCTTCCAACTCAGGTACAACGGGTCAATAGGAATACAGTGGCCGCCCAGCCCCGGCCCCGGATAGAAGGGCATGAAGCCATAAGGCTTGGTCGCCGCCGCTTCCACCACTTCCCACACGTTCAGGCCCAGCTTGTCGCACATCAGGGCCACTTCGTTGACCAGGCCCACGTTGACCGCCCGGAAGGTATTTTCGAGGAGCTTGACCATCTCGGCCGCCGCCGTGCTAGACACCGGCACAACCTTCTGGACGACTGTGCCATAGAGAGCCAGGGCCGCTTCCAGGCAGTTGGCCGTGACCCCACCTATGACCTTTGGGGTTGTGTAGATAGTAAAATCAATGCGGCCGGGGTCAATCCGTTCCGGGGAGAAAGCCAGGAAGAAGTCACGGCCGACCTCATCCCCGTTGCTGATCAAACGGGGTAAGATAATCTCCTCGGTCGTGCCAGGGTAGGTCGTGCTTTCCAGGACAATGAGCTTGCCCGTCGCCCCGTATTGGGCGATCTCGTCGGCCGCGTTGATAATGAACGAAATATCGGGGTCGCGGGTCTTGCGGAGAGGGGTGGGGACACAGATAGAGATAGCGTCCATCTGGGCCACGGCCGCATAATTGGTGGTCGCCCACAGGTGGCCCTCACTCACCAGGGGGGCCAGTACGTCGCCCGGCACGTCCTGGACGTAACTTTGCCCCTCATTCAAGGCAATGACCTTATCGGGGTCAACGTCAATCCCAACCACCCGAAAGCCAGCCTGGGCGAAGGCCACCGCCAGGGGCAAACCGACATAGCCCAACCCCACGACCCCCACACAGGCCTGGCGGCTCTTTATTTTGTCCAATAGGGCTTCTTTAGCAGCCATACGCTTCCCTCTGTCGTAGGTCACGTTTGGAAACGTGACTTACTTATGGTCAGATTCACAATTACCGTAATCTTAAACCTAATAGTACCGGCCGTTATCCGTGATTATACGGAGTTAAAACGCAAAATTCCCGCAGATCGGGTGGCGCGATATAGGAAAATCGTCCTATAAAACCTGACAGGTTTTCAGAAACCTGTCAGGTTTTAGATGAACTCCGCGTTCAAGAGGCGATCCAGGCGGAAGGTGCGCTGACCCTGGCGCAGATGGCAATAGGCGATGAGATAGGCCACCCCCTGGTGTTCGGCCGGGTAGCGAGGGTCAATCACCCGCTCCGTTGGCCCACCCTCCCCCATGTAGAGAATCTTCAACCGCCGGCCGTCGCGCACCGCTTCTGCCAGGGGTGGGCGCAGCAGGACGGCCGGCGGCGGCGGCGTATAGATCGCTCCCCCCTGGGCGTGCAGCAGGTCGCCCACCCGCATCACTCGCTGGTTCGCCAGTTCACGGTTCATCCGCTTGAGTACCTCCACCACCATAAACACGTCGTTCAGGGCGCGGTGGGCGCGGCCGTAACGCACCCCCAGGCGGTGGGCCAAATCACCCAGGTTGTTGCGGCCGAAATAAAACTGCCGCCGCGCCAGTTGCAGGGTGCAAAGCCAGGGATTGGGCAAAACGGGTTGGCGGCTGCCCAGGAGGGTGGGCAGGTTCATAATGAAATACTCCATGCCCAAAAAACCGGCGTCGAAGGCGGCGTTATGGGCCACCAACAGCGCGCCGTCCATCAGGGCCGACAGGCGGCCGGCTACCTCGCCAAAGGGCGGCGCGTCGCGCAACTGCTCGTCGCTCAGACCGTTGACGGCCGCCGCCTGGGGGTCTAGCGGGCGACCAGGCTGCACTAACTCATTCACCTGGTCCACCACCCGCCAATTTTCCAGGCGCACGGCCGCCACCTCTACCACCCGGTGGCCCAGCCCCGGATAGAGGCCGGTCGTTTCCGTGTCCAGGACAACTAACGGCACGTCCGCCAGCGTCTTCTCATCACCATCAAACATAGACGGATTGTAAATGAACAATGAACAATGAACAATGGTCTTTACCCGGCCAGGCCCAGCCTCAAGTTGTCAGAATAATGAATCTGTAGCCGCGATTCCCCCTACCGAAATTCACCCCCTGTAGAGATTAAACGACCTGTTTATCCCCCCCTGCTATACTGCATCCATGAACACCGCCCGCCTGCCCATAGCCCTCGCCCCCTCCGGCGATAATTGAATCACCCATTTCCACCACTCCCTCCCCACCCCCAATCCCCATGATAAATTTTATAAACTTGATAATCCAGACCATCGCATATCAAAATATCAAAACGCCCCCTCTACTATTTGACACAGTAGAACAGATGTACTATAATTGAGATAAGTCGAGCCAACCCAACGGCCGACGATCCGAAGGCAAGGAGATAACAATGCAAAAAATCACCCCGTTTTTGTGGTTCGACAATCAAGCTGAAGAGGCTATGTATTTCTACACCTCCATTTTCAAGAACTCTAAGGTTGGGGCCGTGACGCGCTATGGAGAAGCCGGGCCTGGGCCGGCCGGTAGCGTCCTGACAGCCTCGTTCGAGTTGGAGGGCCTGACCTTCACGGCCTTAAACGGCGGCCCGCTCTTCCGCTTCACGGAGGCTATATCCTTCTTCGTCAGCTGCGAGTCGCAGGAGGAAGTGGATGAGTTGTGGGAGAAGCTATCGGCCGGGGGTGAGGAGCAGCCTTGTGGCTGGCTCAAAGATAAATTTGGCCTCTCCTGGCAAATTATCCCGACGACTTTGATGGAGATGTTGAGTGACCCTGACCCGGAGAAAGCCAGGAGGGTGACAGAAGCGATGCTCCAGATGAAGAAGATTGACGTACAGACCCTCCGGCAGGCCTATGAGCGATAGGGAGTGAGGGTAAGCAGTTCTGGAAAGCTGCCTACCCTGACGAGTGCATTTTACTTTGGAAACATCCGACGTTTGGCAAACGTCGGATGTTTGTTCACCAGGGCTTTCCCAAAACTGAAATACTCCCCACCTTGACAATGTTCATTGTTCATTGTCCATTGTTCATTTATTATACCCCCTCATGCAAGAACGCCTCTTGGTGAACCTTCGTGCCCTTCGTGGAGATGCCTCCATCACCGACCAGCGCGGCGGCCGGTTGGCCCTCTTCGGCCTGCTCTACTTCGTGCAAGGGTCGCTGTTTGCTTACGTGCTGGTCTTCAACAACCTCTACCTGCGGAATCATGGCGCGTCGGCCGAACAACTGGGCCTGCTGAACGGCTTGCTGGTCATCCCCTTCATCTTGAAGATTGGCATCGGCCTGTGGAGCGATAAGGTCAGCTTGTTCGGCCACGGCCACCGCCTGCCCTACATCCGCCTGGGGCTCCTCACCACCGCCACCGGTGCCATACTGGCTTCCTTTATCCCGCCGGTGGAGCGCTATTGGCTCTTTCTACCGGCCGCCCTGGTCATCGCCGGCGGCCTGGCTCTCTACGATACGGTCACCGACGGCCTGGCGATTGACGTAACTCCCCTGCCAGAACAAAAGCTGGTGCAGGGGGCGATGGTCACCGGCCGCGCTCTGGGTCTGGTACTGTTAGCTTCGATTTACGGCCGCCTCATCGTCACCCTGGGCTGGCAGATCGTCTTCTGGATGGCCGCCGTC
>JBFMFT010000379.1:0-5355 GCA_040751925.1 Chloroflexota bacterium | reverse complement strand
ACCGCCGCGACCGCCGCCGCTGCCATTCAGGGCCGGGTCATTCGCCCGCGCCTCCTCCAGCGTCCAGCCTTCCAGGACGGCCTGGCGGGAAAGGCGAATCTTGCCGGTGTTGGCGTCTACGTCGGTGATCATCACCAGAATCTCGTCGCCGAGTTCTACCACGTCTTCCGGCCGCCGCACCCGCTCCGAGGCCAGTTGCGAGATGTGAACCAGGCCATCCGTGCCAGGCACAAACTCCACAAAAACGCCAAAGTCGGTCAAACGGACTACCTTGCCGCTAAAGATCGTTCCCAGTTCCGGGCCTCGCGTGAGGCTGGCGATGCGGGCGACGGCCGCCTCTGCCTTCGGTCCATCCACCCCGGCCACGAAGACCGTGCCATCGTCCTGCACGTCAATCGAAACTTCAAACTCCTCTTCCAGCGCGCGAATCGTGCTGCCACCCTTGCCAATGACTGCCCCAATCTTCTCCGGGTCAATCCGCAAAGAGAGCATACGGGGAGCCCACGCGCTCAACGACTCCTTCGGCTGGCCCAGGGTGGTCGCCATGTGGTCGAGAATGTGCAGACGGCCGACACGGGCCTGTCCCAACGCTTCGGCCATGATCTCACTGGTTAGGCCGCCAACCTTGATGTCCATTTGCAGGGCGGTGATGCCCTGGCTAGTACCGGCCACCTTGAAGTCCATGTCGCCCAGGTGGTCTTCGATACCCTGGATGTCAGTCAGGATGGCGTATTTGTTGCCATCCGTTACCAGACCCATGGCCACTCCAGCCACCGGCCGCCTAATCGGCACACCAGCGTCCATGAGGGCCAGGCTGCCAGCGCATATACTGGCCTGGCTGGTACTGCCGTTGGAGGACAGTACCTCTGACACCACCCGAATGGTATAGGGGAACTCTTCTTCCGAAGGGACGACGGCCGACAAAGCCGTTTCGATCAGCGCGCCGTGACCGATCTCGCGGCGGCGCGGCCCCCGCAGCACCCACGTTTCGCCCGTCGAGAAGGGGGGAAAGTTGTAATGGTGCATAAAGCGGCGGCTGACCTCGGGGAACAAACCATCGAGCGTCTGTGCCTCACGCGGCGTGCCGAGCGACACGAAGGAAAGCACCTGGGTCTGGCCACGCCGGAACAGACCCGTCCCATGAGCGCGAGGGCTAATCCCAATTTCGGACGATAGCGGCCGGATGGTGGTGTAATCGCGGCTGTCCGGCCGGATACCCTCATATAGAATCCGATCCCGCACCGCCTTCTTCAATTCGTCGCCAACGGCCGCCAGAACCGCCTTCGGGTCAGTCGCTTCGTCGGCGTCCACAAAGCTATCCACCGCCTCCTCGCGCAATTCGTCAATGGCCTCACTCCGGCCGCTGCGGTCGTCGTGTTCCACCAGGATTTCGCGCAAGCGGTCGCCAATCCGATCATGCACCGCCTGGGTCAAGAGGGGGTCAATCTCACTCAGGGCGATCTCCCGCTTGGGCTTGCCCACCGCCGCCTGCATCTCCAATTGCAAGTCAATCAAGGGCTGGAGAGCGCGATGCCCAAAGGAGAGGGCCTCAACCATCATCTCCTCCGTGACTTCCAAAGCCCCAGCCTCCACCATAATAATCGCGTCGCGGGTGCCGGCCATCCGCAAGTCGAGGATGCTGTTTACCATCTCCTGAATCGTGGGATCGGCGACGAACTGGCCGTCAATGTAGCCAACCCGCACGGCCCCAATGGGACCATTCCAGGGAACGTCGGAGATGGTTAGGGCCATGCTGGCCGAGTTAGCCGACAGTATATCCAGGTGGTGAACACCATCTGACGAAAGGGTGGTCACAATGACCTGCACTTCGTTCCTCATCCCTTCGGGGAAGAGGGGGCGCAACGGCCGGTCGGTCAAGCGCGCCGTCAGGATGGCCTCTGTACTCGGCCGACCCTCACGTCGGAAGAAGCTGCCGGGGATGCGGCCGGCGGCGTACATCCTCTCCTCAAAATCCACACTCAGGGGAAAGAAATCCAGCCCCTCCCGAATCCCCTTCGACATCGTGGCTGTCGTCAGCAACATACTGTCGCCAACACGCACCGTCACCGCCCCGCCGGCCTGTTCAGCCAGCTTACCGGTCGCCACAATCACCTCGTGATTGCCGACCCAGGTCCTAAATGTATGCTCTTCTAACATAATCAACTACCTCCAGTGGTGTAGCCCAAATGGAGCGGGATGGCTCGTACTGCGTATTGCGCGGTGCGTATCGCGCAACGATAAAGCTAAACCATTCGCGACAGATTACGCATTACGAAATACGGAATACGCGACACGGGTCACGTCTTCCCACCCAACTGGGCTATTGTATGTGGTTGGGGCTGGAGGGTTTAGGAGCTGGGGATTGGCTCTTACTGGTAGGGCAATTTCGTAAAATTGCCCTACAATGAGTAGGGGACAATGCCCAATTCCTAAGCCGCTCATCCAGTCCCCACCTTGATTTTAGAAACCCGGTTCACACGCCGAAACCGAATTTCACGATGGCCTCAAAACGTGAAACGTAAAACGTGAACAAGCTCTTTTACGCATCACGTTTTACGCTTCACGACTCGATCCCGTTACCTCCTGTAGAACCGTTAATGGCTAACGACGAAGGCCCAGTTCGCCCAGGATGGCGCGATAGCGATCGGGGTGGCTCTGGCGGAGATAGGCCAGCAGCCGCCGCCGCTTGCCGACTAGCATCAACAAGCCGCGCCGTGAACTCACGTCGTGCTTGTGGGTACTCAAATGTTCCTGCAACTGCTTGATGCGCTTGTCAAACAGGGCAATCTGCACTTCCGGCGAGCCTGTGTCGCCAGGGTGGGTAGCAAATTTCTCAATCAATTCGGTCTTCTCAGATGGATTCAACGACATTTTCTGTTTCCTTTCCTTATTCAGTTCCTTTGAGCTCCTTCGAGTTCCCTGGGAAGGAACTGAGGGAACTTGTGGGAACTCAGTGATTGAGCCGGGCCGCCGCCGCGCCGAATGCGTCGCTCGGCCGAGCCATAGAAAAGCGATTATAACGGAATTAGCCTAACTTTGACAAATCCAGTTATAATCTGCGGGTCGCGTTCGGGCCAACGGCCGCACGCAGGCAGGTCGCCGGGTAGTGAGATTCAACGGGCAGTATGGTGCGTATCTAATATACCCATGCTGGCGCGTAAAGCTGGGCTATGCAATCGGATATCTTAGGTGACGATGAACTGATGGCTCGCATTCGGGCCAAAGACAGTTCCGCGCTCGAACTCTTATACGACCGCTACGCAGCCACCGCTCTGGGTCTGGCCGCCAAGATTACTCAGGATCAGGCGACGGCCGAGGAGGTGGTGCAGGAATCGTTCTGGCGCATCTGGTCAAACGCCGACTCCTACACCACCGAGCGCGGCTCCATTGCTAACTGGTTCTTTGGCATCGTTCGCTATGGGGCCATTGACCAATGGCGACGGCGGCAAAGCCGGCCGCAACCAGTGGATAGCGAGGACGAGGAGCAGTTATTCCGCAACGTCGCCGACCCCAGCCCAGGCGTGGCCGACGTAGTTTGGGCCAATTTGACCCACAACCGGCTGCGGACGGCCATGAATCGCCTGCCACGCGAACAGTATCGTGTGCTAGAGATGGCCTACTTTCAGGGCCTAACCCGGCAGGAAATCGCCCGCGCCACGGGTGAACCCCTCGGCACCGTCCACACGCGGGCGCGGCTGGCCCTCCAGAAGATGCGCGAACTGTTAGCCGGGCAGGGGCTGGACGAATGACATGAACGAGCAGATCAGAGACCTCTTACACTTTTACGCGCTGGGCGCAGTCACAGAGGAAGAACGGCTTCAGGTGGAACGCTACCTGGCCCAACATCCCCAGGCCCAGGCCTGGCTGGATGAGCTACAGACGTCGCTCCTGGACATTCCACAAGAGGTAACACCCGTCACCCCTTCGCCACACGTAAAAGCTCAACTGATGGCCCGTGTCAAAGCTGACGCCCAGGCGCGGGCGGCCGTCGCCCGGCGCACCCCGGTCGCTTCCCGGCAAGCTGGTTTTCTCGAACGGCTTTTTGCCTGGCGACTCAGCCTGACCCCGGCCATGGCTGCCCTGGGGGTGGCCGTGCTGCTGGCGGCTGGTCTCCTATCCCTCTTTGAGTACGGCCAGGCGACCACGTTGCGCCAAACACTGGCGGCGCGGGAGAGCGAGATCATGGCCCTGCAAACCGACAACGATGATTTGCTGGATGAAGTTGCCCGGCTGAATGAGACGGTACGAGTCCAGCGAGAGCAGCTAAAGGAGAAGGATGTCCGCATCGCTGCCCTCACCGGCGAAAACGCAGAGCTAACGGGTCAAGTCACCAACTTGGAAGAGGAAAATGGTCTCTGGCAAGATGAACTAGCGGCCGTGCGTGGGGAATTGGCGGCCGTTCAGAGCGAGTTAGAGGCTATCAAACCCGACTGGGAGCAGGACGAAGCCATTGTAGCCATCTTGCACTCGTCAACCGCGACCTGGACCGCCCTGTCCACACCCGGTGATCCGTCCAACCAGTTGGGCTTTCTCGTGGCCGACCTGGCCAGCGACGAAGCCGTCTTCATCGCCTATAGGCTAGAGCCACTACAAGGACCGACCACCTACCAACTCTGGTTGATCCAGGGTGACCAGTACACCAACGTCGGCCAGTTTGAGAACACCGGCACGGTGCAACTGATCAAAGCTACGGCCACTATCGGCACTTATGGGGCGGCCGGTGTCTCCCTCGAGCCCGGCCGCACTCCCAGCGCCACTCCCACCGACGTCAAGATGGTGGGTTTTATCTCGTAGAAACCAGGTTTTTGCAAAAACCTGGTTTCGACAGGTAAATGCGGCCGGCCTCCATCTGCGTATTAACAGGCAGATGGAGGTCTTTTTTTATGCAAGATCGCTTTGCTGAACTGATCACGATTGACACGTTGGGGGTCGGGGCTGTCATACTGGCCCTGGTCGCCGCTTTTGGTTGGGGCGCATTGCACGCCCTCACCCCTGGACACGGCAAGACCATTGTGGCCGCCTACCTGGTCGGCTCACGGGGGACACCCCGCCACGCCCTCTTCCTGGGCCTGACCACCACCATTACCCACACGACGGGCGTTTTTGCCCTGGGCCTATTGGTGCTGCTGGCCTCGGAGTACGTCCTGCCGGAGCGTCTTTACCCCTGGTTGGCGGCTTTGTCGGGTATTTTGGTGGTGGCGATTGGTTTCTCGCTGCTGCGCGGCCGTTGGCGGCAGTGGCGGGGTACTAACCCTCTCCCCCGGCCCCTCTCCCTGGCAGGGCGAGGGGAGGATGGCCCTCACCCCCGGCCCCTCTCCCTGGCAGGGCGAGGGGAGGATGGCCCTCACCCCCGGC
>JBFMFT010000378.1:0-5362 GCA_040751925.1 Chloroflexota bacterium | reverse complement strand
CCTATTGCGCTTTTTTCTTACTCCAGCCCAATGTGGCCTTTTCTTGTCACGGGCGCGCCTGGGACAGATAGCCAGGTCGCTCAACCTGGGGCTACCCTTTGGCTCACGCTGGCAAGTGGCTGAGGGGTTATGGCGGGCGGCCGGGGCTAACGGCCGCGTCGCCGAATTGCTGGATTGGCTGAGTACAGAAATGGCCGCGTGGGCAGCCACCTATCATGCCTGGGCGGACGCCTATCCGGCCTGGATGCCTTACGCCAATGAGTGGTTAGCGCGGACACAGGCGGCCGAGACCACCCTGGTCGAACTACGTTACTCCCTGGTAGCGGCATCGAACGACTGATTGGTGTATACTAGGAGTAAGAGTAAGAGTAAGAATCCCCTATCTTACTCTTACTCTCACTCTTACTCTACCGGGGTGATTGTGCATGAACGACCAGGACATGACAGGAAAGATGGAAATTTACGACAGTATATTAGAGACCATCGGCGAGACGCCGCTGGTGCGCCTGAACTCAGTCGCCAGCGATCTGCCTTGCGCCATGTTAGCGAAAGTGGAGTTTTTTAATCCGGGCGGCTCGGTCAAAGACCGCATTGGGCCAACCATCATCGCCGACGCCGAACGGAGCGGCCGTCTACAGCCCGGCGGCACCATTGTCGAGGCCACGTCCGGCAACACGGGCGTCGGGCTGGCCATTGCGGCGGCCGTCAAAGGCTATCGCTGCATTTTCGTCATGCCCGATAAGATGTCCCAGGAGAAGATACAGCTATTGCGCGCTTTTGGGGCGCGGGTGGTAATGACCCCGACGGCCGTTCTGCCCGAAGACCCCCGCAGCTACTACTCCGTCGCCCGCCGGCTGGTGGAGGAGACACCCAATTCGGTTTTGGCGAACCAGTATTACAACCCGGTCAACCCCCAGAGCCACTACGAGACGACCGGCCCGGAAATCTGGCGGCAGACGGCCGGTAAAGTCACTCACCTGGTGGTGGGCATGGGCACCGGCGGCACCATTTCCGGCGCAGGGCGTTACCTCAAAGAGCAAAACCCGCACGTGCAGGTGGTGGGGGTAGACCCCATTGGCTCGATTTTGTATGAACTGCACCGCAGCGGCCGTTACACCAAAGCCGAATCCTACAAGGTGGAGGGGATTGGCGAGGACTTCCTGCCCGGCACTACCGACCTGGGCGTAGTAGACACGATTGTGCCGGTCAACGACCGCGACAGCCTGCTGATGACCCGCCGCCTGGTGCGCGAAGAGGGTATCTTCTGCGGGGGTTCGAGTGGCTCGGCCGTGTGGGGAGCCATCAAATACGCCCACGAACAGCGTTTAGGCCCGGACAGCCTGGTGGTGGTACTCTTGCCCGACTCCGGTTCGCGCTATCTGAGCAAGGTCTTCAACGACGACTGGATGCGCGAGAACGGTTTCCTGGAAAGCACCTGGGTAGACGTGCGGGCCGGCGACATCCAGAAAGCCAAGTCGGACGGCGCACTCATCACCGCCCGCAACACCGACCTGATGCGCGAGGTGATTGGCCTGTTCAAGCAGCACAACATCTCCCAGGTGCCGGTGGTCAACGACAACGGCCGCCTGCTGGGGATCGTGACCGAGGTAGACCTGCTCAATCACCTGCTCACGGCCGGCCACAAGCACGACCCCCACGAAACGATTGAGGCCATCATTGACCCGAACGTGGCGGTGGTGCGGCCGAGTACCCCCCTGGAAACTCTCATTGGCATCTTCGCCAACAAGAACGTCGTCGTCATTGCCAGCGGCGACGAGCTACAGGGTATCCTGACCAAGATTGACATTCTCGATTTCCTATCAACGCAGGTGAGATAGTGATGAGTGATGAGTGATGAGTGAGGATACTCATCACTCATCACTCATCCCTCATCGCTCATCATCGTTCAGCATGAATCAGCTATTGAGAGAGGTCATCCAGGCCACCCGCGCCGCCGGGGCAGCTATCTTAGCCTATTACCAGGATTCCTTTACGGTACGCGATAAGTCGCCCGATAATCCGGTTACGGAGGCCGACCTGGCCGCCGACGCCCTCCTGAAAGAGCGACTTCTGACCCTTTTGCCGGAAGCGGGCTGGTTGAGCGAGGAGACGGCCGACAATCCCCAACGACTCACCCGGCGACTGGTTTGGGTGGTAGACCCCCTGGATGGCACCAAGGATTTTGTCCTGGGTATCCCTGAATTTGCCGTTTCCGTCGCCCTGGTTGAGGATGGTCAGCCCATTCTAGCCGTCATCTTCAATCCGGCCGCCGGCCAGCTATTCCACGCCCAAAAGGGTATGGGCGCATGGTTAGATGGTCGCCCGGTCACTGTGAGCGGCCGGGCCGAACTGCGCGGGGCGCGGGTAGACGCCAGCCGTTCCGAGCGCAAGCGCGGCGAGTTTGCCCCCTTTGAGGGGATGGTCGAGCTAACCACGATGGGCAGCATCGCCTATAAGTTGGCGCGGGTGGCGGCCGGGCTGACCGACGCCACCTGGAGTCGCGGCCCCAAGAACGAATGGGACGTGTGCGCGGGGGTGTTGTTGGTGCTGGAAGGGGGCGGCCGTTGCACCGACCTGCATGGTGAGCCGTTGGTCTTCAACCGGCCGCGCCCCAAAGTGAACGGGATTGTGGCGGACAACGGCCGCTTCCACAGCGACCTTATAGCAACCCTGTCGAACTTAGGCGCGGCGAGGTTATGAGGAGGATGAGACTATGAGCGACCAGGTGACACTTGCTGGGGTAGAATTGCCAACGAGAAGTCGAGTTTCTATTAAGATAGAGGTCAGTGCCGAGATAAACGTCTCCGCCTTCGTCGCCCGGCAAAAGGCGAATCGTTTCCTTATCCTCCAGGCAGGAGATCAACTTTGCGCCGGCCCACCCGAATTAGCCATAGGACATCATTTGTACTGGCGTGTGCCAATCCAACTAACCCCTTCTCGTCTAGGACCTCTTGGGATTGTGGGTCGTCTACTAATAGATGCTGAAGATGGGGCGATAACGTTAGCTGACGGTCAAACAGTCGAGCAACTACTAGACCAGGCCGATGCCCTCTATGAACGTGCCACACTATGATTGCTGACACGGCCGCCCGCCTCCGCCAAAATATCCAGAAAGTTATCGTTGGGAAGGACGAAGTCATCAACCTGGCCCTCATTGCCGTACTCTGTGAGGGCCATCTGTTGCTGGAAGACGTGCCAGGCACGGGCAAAACCACTCTAGCCAAGACCATCGCCCGCTCGTTGGGGTGCAGCTTCCAGCGCATCCAGTTCACTCCCGACCTGCTGCCCTCCGACGTGACCGGCATCTACTACTACAACCAGAAACTCCAGGAGTTTGAGTTCCGGCCGGGCCCCATCTTCTCCCAGGTCGTGCTGGCCGACGAAATCAACCGGGCCACCCCCCGCACCCAATCCTCCCTCCTGGAAGCCATGCAGGAACGCCAGGTTACGGTAGATATAGCCACCCACAAGCTGCCCCGGCCGTTCCTGGTCATGGCTACCCAGAATCCAGTCGAATTAGAAGGCACGTTCCCCCTACCCGAAGCCCAGCTAGATCGCTTCTTGATGAAGGTCAGCCTGGGCTATCCATCCGTTGAAGAAGAAAATGCTATCCTTTTACGCTTTGAGCGCAGCGACCCCCTCGAGAGTCTGGTCAGCGTGATCACACCCGCAGAGATTGTGACCATGCAGCGCGAGGCGCGTGAGGTACGGGTAGAAGAATCGGTGCGGAACTACGTGGTGAATATCGGCCGGGCCACCCGCGCCCACAGCGACATCGAGCTAGGGGCCAGCCCGCGCGCCACGCTGGCCCTCTACCATACCTGCCAGGCGTTGGCCGCCATTCGCGGCCGGGCCTTTGTCATCCCCGACGACGTAAAAACCATGGCTCCCTACGTCCTCACCCACCGCCTGATGGTCAATCCCCAGACCCGCCTGCGCGGCCGGCGGCCCGAAGACGTGATCGTAGACGTGGTGAACACCGTACCCGTACCCGTCGAGGTAACGGGCTGACAAGTGGCAAGTAGCAAGTGGCAAGTGGCAAGTCTTACCTGCCACCTGCTACCTGCCACCTGCCACAAGGTCTTCACCGATGGCGATTCGCCTCGCTCCCAGGGCTGACCGCAAAAAGGCGCGCAAAGAGGCGCGGGCCAGGCTGCGTCAGGCCTGGCGCGGCGTGCGGCTAGTCTCGGTCGAAGATTGGGCCGAGGTGCGGGGGTTGGCCGCCCGGCCGCGCGAAAACAGCATCTTCAGCGACGCCTGGATCCCCCTGGCTATCCTTTTCCTGCTCATTGGCTACCTGGCCGGCCGCAACGCCCCCCTCTTGACCCTGGCCGCCGGTTTGCTGCTCATCGTCGGGGTCAGTACGTGGTGGAAGAATCGCGCCTTGAAGGGTATCCTTATGGATCGCCACCTGGATCGCACCCACGTCTTCCCCGGCGAACCCGTCCAGATGACCCTGACCATCACCAACGACAAACTCCTCCCCCTAACCTGGCTACAAGTGAAAGACGAATTGCCCATCGCCCCCGACAGCCAGGACGCCCTGACCAGAGCCATTAGCGAGACGGCCGGCCGCTACCTGTTGCAATACACCCTGGTCATGGCCGGCCGCCAACGGCTCCGGCGCACCGTGACCTTACGCTTCCCGGCCAGAGGCTACCAACGGCTTGGCCCCAGCCGCCTGCAATCGGGCGACGTGTTCACCCTCTTCACGACGGAGGAGGAGCGGCCGGACACCGCCACCCTCGTCGTCTATCCTGAAGTGCTGCCCATGGAAAAGCTGGCCCTGCCCGCCAAAGAGCTATTTGGCGACGTGACCGTGCGCCGCAGCCTCTTCACTGACCCCATCAAGACCCAGGGCATCCGCGACTACCAGCCTGGCGACCGCTTCCGCGATGTGCATTGGAAGGCCACCGCCCGCCGCGGCAGCCTGCAAACCAAAGTCTACGATCCTTCCACCGGCTTGACGGTAGCCGTCTTCCTGAACGTTGCCACCCTACCCCACCACTGGCTGGGCCATTTCCCCCCCTTGCTAGAAAGGGCCGTGAGTGTCGCCGCCTCTCTTGCCAGCTACGCCGTCGAGCAGAAATGGGGAGTGGGTGTGTACGCCAATGGGGCTGTACCGCGCTCCGACCAACCCATTCACGTGCCACCCGGCCGCTCCCCCGACCAACTCATGCGAATCCTGGAAGCATTGGCCGCCGTCAGCGAATTTGCCACCGGCTCCATCGAGAATCTGATGCGGCGGGAAAGTCCCCGCCTGCCCTGGGCGGCCACCCTGGTACTGGTGACGGCCATTGTCACCGACGAAATCCTGGTCACATTGCTGCGGCTGAAAGAAGCCGGCCGCCGCGTCGTCCTC
>JBFMFT010000377.1:0-5394 GCA_040751925.1 Chloroflexota bacterium | reverse complement strand
GCCCTGCGCCAACAAATCGCCATTGGAGCCATAGACCCCCGTGAACGTATCGTCGTCTGTGTCCTGACCGGGCATGGCTTGAAGGACCCCGGCACGGCCGTTGCTCAGGCTACCCCTCCTCCTTCCCTCCCCGCTACCCTGGAAGCCCTGGAAAGCTATCTGGGCAAAGTCTCACCAGGGCGCCGAGCAGTAATGAGTAATGAGTGATGAGAGTTAAGTCACTCATTGCTCACCACTCATCACTTATCACTCAAGAACCGCGTTCTCTGCGTCTGTGCAGTGGAAAGTATTTCCGGCCGCCTTGCGTACTAATAGTAAGTTGCTATAATAAGGTTTGGCTGTTGCGAAAATTCGCAACAAGGAAATGGGAGGACGTGGCTCGTGTTACAACGGTTTTGGCTTTGTCTATACCTAAGCCTGGTGGTGGTGGCTTGTGGAGGAAATTCCCCAGTAGATGATGGCCGTCTCAAAGTTGTTTCGACCGTTTCCCCTATCACCAATATCATTTACAACGTGGCCGGCGATAAAATCGAACTGTCCGGGATTGTCCCTGAAGGCACAAACTCCCACACCTTTGAACCCGCCCCGTCCGATGCCATCAAGCTTTCTCAGGCGGATTTGGTCTTTCTGAATGGCCTACACCTGGAACAGCCTAGCCTGGAACTGGCGCGGGCCAACCTCCAGGAAGGCGCGGAAATCGTGCTGCTTGGCGAGTTAACCATCGCACCGGAGCAGTACGTTTATGACTTTTCCTTTCCCCGTGAAGCTGGGAATCCGAATCCCCATTTGTGGACAAACCCCATTTACGCCCTGAAGTACGCCGAGATCGTGCGGGATAAACTGGTCGCCCGCGACCCAAACAATACCGAGTTTTACCGCGCCAATTACGAAGCCTTCAGCCGGCAGATGATGGCCCTGGATGAAGCAATCATAGCAACGACGCAGAGCATTCCCGAACAGAATCGGAAACTGCTGACCTATCATGACTCCTTCGCGTACTTCGCCCCGCGCTACGGCTATACGGTAATTGGAGCCATCCAGCCGGCCGACTTTGCCGAACCCTCGGCCAAAGAGGTGGCCGATCTCATTCGGCAGATACGGGCGGAGAGCGTGCCGGCCATCTTCGGTTCAGAGGTTTTTCCCTCGCCGGTGCTGGAACAGATTGGACGGGAGGCCGGCGTGCGCTACGTGGACCAGTTGCGGGATGATGACTTGCCCGGTGAGCCGGGCGAAGCGAATCACTCATACGTGGGTCTGATGGTGTATGATCTGAAGATTATGGCGGAAGCGTTGGGTGGAAACCCCGCCTTGATGGACACCGTGGCGACCAGCAATGTGCCAGGGCCGGACACGGCCGTCTCCCAACAAGAGTAACCTCTCCGTGAAACCAATCATTGAACTAACCAACGTTCATTTTGCCTACGGGTCGAAGGTGGTGCTGGATGACATCAACCTGCACCTCCACCCCGGCCAGTTTGCCGCTCTAGCTGGGCCGAGCGGAGTTGGTAAGACGACCCTCTTGAAGCTCATTCTGGGTCTGCTACAGCCAGTGAAAGGACGAATTTATCGCCGGGAAAACCCACCCCTCCGCATCGCCTATGTGCCGCAATTGGAAACGGTGGATTGGAACTTCCCAGTCACCAGCGAAGAAGTGGTCCTGATGGGCTTGACACAGCGTTCCGGCCGCTGGCCCTGGCCGCGCGCGGCCGAGAGACAACGGGCCCGTGACATCCTGGCCCGCCTGGGTATTGGGGAGTTGGCCCAACGCCACATCCGTGACCTCTCCAGTGGACAGCAACAGCGCGTTTTCCTGGCCCGCGCGCTCATCGCCGAGCCGGAACTGCTGGTCTTAGATGAGCCTACCAACGGCGTGGACATGCCGAGTTCGGAAGGCATCTTTCACTGGCTGGCTCACTTGAATCAGACTGGCATGACGATTTTGCTCACGACCCACGACTTGAACATGGCTGCTGCTCACGTTCCCTGGGTTATCTGCCTGAATCGTGCCATCATCGCCCAGGGAAGACCGGAAACGGTCCTGACTGAAGAACTGTTAAGCCGCACTTATGGAGGTGAGATGCTGGTAATCCGGCAAAACGGCCTCCTCTTTGTCCAGCAGAGGCCCCACACGCACGGCTATCGCGACGTGTTACCGGAGCCGGTGGCCGGGGGCGTGCCGGGACATAATGGAAGATGAATACTTTACTCACTCCTTTCCAGTTTGAGTTTTTTCGCAATGGCATGGTCGCGGCCGTTTTGGTGGGTGGCCTGTGTGGGCTGATTGGCGTGTACATCGTCCTGCGCGGTATGAGCTACATTGGGCACGGTCTCTCCCACGCTATTTTTGGTGGGGCGGTGGTCGCTTTTGTCCTGCAAATCAACTTCTACCTGGGCGCAGGTATCTGGGGGTTCGTCGCTGCCTTGCTCATTAACCAGACGGTGCGCCACACCCGTATCAATGCCGACGCTGCCATTGGAGTGGTCACGACCGCCAGCTTCGCCGTGGGGGTGGCTCTTATCTCCCGTTATCGCCGTTTTACCCAATCCTTCGACGCCGCCCTGTTCGGCAACATTTTAGGGGTGACGGCTACTGACGTGGCGGTTATCGTGGCAGTCACCTTCCCGGTCGTTCTGGTGGTCTGGTGGCTCTACAAACAGCTTTTATTCACGACCTTTGATGCAGAAGTCGCCCAGGTGTACGGAGTCTCGACCGCCTGGGTGGAAACCTGGTTCGCCCTGGTATTGGCAGCGGCTATCATCGTCTCCATTCAAATCCTGGGGGTCACGATGATAGCGGCGGCCCTGGTGGTACCGGCTATTACGGCCCGCCTGTTGACAGACAGCTTTCACCGCATGGTTGCCATTTCTACCAGTCTGGGAGCCTTCACTGGCCTAATGGGAATGTACCTCAGCTTTTACGTGGACATTTCCAGCGGCGCGACGATTGTCCTGCTGCAAGCCCTCTTGTTTTGTCTGGCCCTGTTCGTCCTGGCCCGCCGGCCCAACCGCCTGGTCCAGGCGGAAATCTGACTGGTTTGAGACCTGTTATCCTCCGCCTTTGCTCAACAGGGAGTAGTGGAGCAGGCCCATCGTGTCTATGGCGACGTCTACGTTCCGCACGTTGTCCAGGGAGATGGCTAGTTGGGGGGCCTGGGTCAAGTCCAGAGTGGGAAATTCCCTGGCCCACAAGTTCTGTATCTGGCGGTAGAGTTCTATCTGGGCGGCCGTATCCAGGGGGTCTAGCTCTTTGGCGGCTTGCAGGAGGGTGGTCATGGCTTCACTCTGGTAATTCGAGCAGACCTGGCCGGTGTCGGTGACGAAATAATCCAGCCAGTCCATCGCCGCCGCGAAACGAGGGGGCGAGCCACTGGGCGGCCAACCCAACAAGAAAGCCGGGTAGTTGCAAGTGGAGCTTTGCGGCCGGAACTCCTCCCAGGCTGCCCCTTGCAGCGTCACCTGGAAGATACCCGTTTCCTCTAATTGGGCTTTGAGAGCCTGAGCATACTGTTCTTCCAGGGGGGTGTAACGGCCGTCGTTCAGATACCATAGGGTGATCGCCAGCGGCCGGCTGTTGCTGTAACCGGCCTCGTTGAGCAGCAGGCGGGCCCGCTCCAAATCTCGGTGCGGCTCCACCGCCGCGTGGCCCACCACCTCGTCGGGAAGGGGACTGTAAAGGGGGAGGCGCGTGTCGTTGAAAACCGTTTGGGCCAAAGCCTCGCGGTCTACGGCCATAGCCGCCGCCTCACGCACGCGCCGGTCATTCCAGGGGGACTGGCTCTGCTCAAAGACCAGGTAGCTCTTGAAGGCGGCCGGGCCTTGCCAGAAGCGGAAGCCGGCCGCCGCCCGCAGTTCCAACAAGTCATTCAGATTCAGGCGCGTCCAGGCCAGGTCGAGCGCGCTGTTTTCCAGGGAGCGTCTCATGCGGGCTGGGTCGTCGTAGAAGCGAAGCTGCACGTTCTCGAAGGCTGGCGCGTCGCCCGGCCACTGGGGATTGGCCTTCAGCCGAATCTGTACCCCTGGCTCCCATTCCACGATGTTGTAAGGGCCGAGGCCGCCGCACGTGCTGGTCGGGTCATAGCCAGCGTCGTAGCAGGCCTGGTTAATGATGAAATAAGGGGGCGTGGCGACGATGGCCGGAAAGTGGGCGACCGGCTCTTGCAGCACAATTTTGATCGTCAAGGGGTCAAGAACCTGCACCGCGTCTTCATCGGCAAAGCCATCGTCGTCGCTGTTCTTTAAGTAGCTGTTGACCAGCCAACTGCCCAGGCGGGCCGAGCGGCCGATAGACCACTTCACGTCTTCGGCCGTCAACTCGCTGCCATCGGGGAAGGCCAGTCCGGGGCGCAGGTTGAAGGTGTATTCTAGCTTGCTCTCCGACACGGTGGGCAAGGCGGCGGCCAGGGTAGGGACCAGGTCGTTGTCTGCACCTAGCATAAGTAGGCCGCTCATCGTGTTGATTTTCACTTCCCAACTGGTGGCGTTGGGTTCGGCGGCCGGCTCCAGTTCATTCAATTGGCCGGTCGTGCCAATGACCAATTCATTGGGCGGCGTGCCGATGAGCGATTCACCGGCGGCGATACGCTCCTGAGAGATGAGCCAGGCGTGGGTCAGGCGATCCAGCGTGCCGTCGGCGCGGGCCTGGCTGATGGCCTGGTTCAATACCTGTAACAGGACGGTATTCTCGGCGTGAACGGCTATCCCATACGCTTTATAGGTGATCCAGGCTTCGCGGCCGCTGCCTCCACTGACCTTCAACTGCTGGGGATAGGTGCTGGTAAAATGACCAGCGTCGTCGCTGTCTATGATGACCCCCTGCACTTCCCCGTCAATGAGGGCTTGCAGGGCTTTGGGTGTGCTTTCGTAGACGCGCAAATCGTTTTCGGCTACGCCGGCTACCTGGCCGGCGGCCACTTCGCCGCTGCTGTTGGCCTGCGCGCCGATAATCACCCCCGGCCGCCAGTCGTGGTAGCTGTTCAGGGTGCGCTCGTTGGCCCGTACCACCAGCACCTGGCCCACTTCGAGATAAGGCTCGGTGTAAACGAGTCCTGGTTCGGGCTGACCAGGGATGAGCAAGGCGGCCATCACCACGTCAAACTCGCGATTGACCACGGTGTTCAGGATGCCCTCAAAGCCGGTGACAACGAACTCGTATTGGAAGCCTACTTCGGCGGCCAGGTCAGCCATCACGTCGGCGTCGAAGCCAACGATTTCGCCAAATTCGTTGATGTCCTCGAAGGGGCGGTTGGGGGCGTCGGTGGCGACGGTGATGAAGCGAATTTCCTCCGGCCGGCGGGGGAAGGGGCGGCTTTCGGCCGTCGGTGTGGCGGCCGGGGTGGCAGTGGGGGCGGCCGGGGTCGCGCCGGACTCGGTGGGTTGTTGCTGGCAACCGGCCGA
>JBFMFT010000376.1:0-5414 GCA_040751925.1 Chloroflexota bacterium | reverse complement strand
CCCATCCAGGTGGCCGAATTGGCCCTGGCCGTGGCGGCTGCTGCGGAAGCGCAGCAGCACGCTCAGGCGAAGGAGTGGGAGCAGGCGGCCGCTAAATGGAAGGAGGCCCTGGCCCACGACGGTTTGAACCCGGACTACAAGTTGAACGGCCAGCAGGCGCGTAAGCGGGCGGCCGGAATTAAATTGGAGCAAATCGAGGGCGACGAGGAGGCCAGGGGTTTCTTCAATGATTTGGAAAAGGAAATCCCCCTCGACCCCGAAATACGGCTCTGGCGGGCCAACTTTTACGTGCGGCGGGCGCAGAAACCCTCAACGCCTGTGACCCACCAGTTGCGCTATTACGCGGCGGCCCGCGAGGCGGTGACGGTTGCCCAGGAAGCCCTGGCCCACCCCGATGTGGTAGTGAATGACGCCCTGCGCGGCCGTGCGCGCGACCTGGATCAGTTGGTAGCTAAGGCCGAGCGGATCACCAGAGAGAAGGCCGATATTGAGCGCAAGTTGCAGGCGCAGCGCGGTCTAAAGGAGTTTGTCAAGGCCAGGCAAGAAGCAGTCAAGTTACTGGAGAATAACCCGAATGACGTGGCCCTGACCGATTGGTGGACGCACGCTCGCGACCAGGCTATCCAGACTCTCGCCGACGAAGCCAGTGCCTTAACTGGGGACAACGACGTCTGGCAACGTTTTGACCGGCAGAGCAAGATTTTGGTCTTGAACAGTGACCATCCGACCGCCCAATCGCTGCTCAAGGAATTGCCCGTTTTAGCGACCCGATCCGGCCAGCAGATGGATAGCACGCTGCGCGACCGCGACGGACTACTCGTGGAAACCACCCAAAACCTGGCTGTGCTAGACGCCCAGGAGAAACGGGTCACCGAAATTATGGATCAGGCGCGGGCTGTTTACGATATGCTGCAAAGCTTCAAGGAGCAAATTAACGATCCGACCGTGAATAGCCTGGCCGCTATCTTGCGTCAGAACCTCGATGCTCTGCAGAGCTTCCAGAACGAACTGGCCGCCTTTCGGCAACTAAAGGCCCGCGCCCAGAGCTTCCTAGATAGCGCCCGCACCGGCGGGGATTGGCGCAACTTTGACGTCGTTCTCAACCAGATACGGGAACTGGGGTTTAGCAGCCACCGCACGACGCAGGCGTTGGTCGCTGAACGTGACCGGGTGCAGGTGCGGCGGGAGCGTCTGCTGCAACAACGGGAGAAGTTGCTGCAAGCTGTTGGTCGGGAACAATTCAGTGAGGCCCAACGCATTATCCAGGTGTGGGAAAATGACCTGGAGATGGGCGACCCCAATGATGAGTTTGGTTTGCGGGCAGCCCTGGAGGTGCCCGACCCTAATGGGAAGGAAGCCATTCGCAACTGGCGCTTGCTAAAGAATTGGCTACAGGCCCGGCACAACCAGGTGGAGAAGGTGGTCATCTGGCTGGCTCATAGTGGTTCGGCCGGTATTCTGCCAACCAGTGACGTGATCCTCGTCCCGCCAGATGCTCCGCGTGACGTGGTCCAATGGGCCACCATCGCCCAGGAAATAAAGGCTTTGGTAGACAAGGGTCGTTTTGACGAAGCCAACCGCCTGGGCCAAGAAGCCCTGATGGGCAACACCGACTGGTACGATGAAACGGGGAAATTGTTAGCCCTGCAACCGGCCGTGCAGCGGTTGAGCAATCCCCCACTCGTGGCTGAACAAGCTCTTAGCCAGCGCGTCAGAGCCTTGTTGAGCCTGGGGGAAGAACGCCACGAGCAACTCCAGCCGCACGTGGCCCAGGCCCAGCAACAACTAGCCTGGGTAGGGCAGCAGCGCTATGCCTGGGACAATGCTTTTGCGGAGTTGACCCAGGCCTTTCGTGAATTGGAGCAGGCGCACCGCAGCCTGCTGCCCTGGCGGCGCAACCGCGAACGGATTGAGCAGGCGCGCCAGCGGGTCTTTCAGGCTATTCTAGTTTGTAAGGGCATTGCTCCCCAGCACCCTTCGTTGGAGGGGCAGGAAGCCCATCCACTGTTAAATGGGACGGATCGGCGGTAATTACTAATTACCAATTACCTCTCAGGCGATAGTGAAAACGTTGATTCTATCGGACATCCACGCTAATCACGCTGCGCTGAAAGCGGTGTTGGATGACGCCTATTGCCACTTTGAGCCGGATGAGGTGTGGTACCTGGGCGACATGGCCGGCTATGGGCCGCAACCGCTCTCTGTCTGGCGGGACCTTCGGCGTGAACCAATCCCGGCCGGCGGCTGGCTGGCTGGCAACCACGATTGGGGACTGGTCGGCAAACTGGTCTTGAGCGCCCTCTTTCCCTATTTGGATGGTGTTAATGGGGGGTCCCTCAAGATCAGCCATTTTCGCCAGGAGGCAGAGGAGGTGTTACGCTGGCACCGCCTCATCCTGCAAGACAACGAGGAGTTGATGGGGCACCTGGCCGGGCGGCCGGTGATGAGCCGGCCGCGCCCGGGTATCTACCTGGCTCATGGCTCCTTTGAGGACAATGCCCGGCTGGCCGTTACCCGCTACCTGCGCCTGCCCGTACAACCCGTAGCGACGCTGGTGGATAAGTTCAGGCAGGCGGCTACCCGTGAGCCGGCGGCCGTCCACGACCTGGTTGCGGGTGATGAATCGCCAGCCCGCCTCTTTGCCTTCGGCCATACCCACGTGGCCGGGCTGTGGCGATGGCAAGCCGGCCGGTCGGAGTGGCAGCCGTTACCGCTCGATCAGACGTACCCTCTGGGCGACCTAACCTGCCAGCCACTTTGCCTCAATCCAGGCAGTGTAGGCTTCCCACGCGATGGTTCCGGTTGCCCTGGTTACGTGGTCATAGATTGGGACGACAGCCAGACGTTAGTTTTCCGGCGCGTTCACTACAACGTGGAGGTAACGCGACGCTTGATGGACGAGAAACCTTACAGCGACCTCTTGCAGGAAGTTGGGTTTCTCCTGGATTCGCGCTGTTGACAGGACCCTCTCTGGCTGTGGTCGGTCTTTGACCGCGCCGCAGCCGGCCCGGTCAGGAGACCGGCCTGAGCAAATACAAAAGGAGAAAGCCGTGCGACCGCAACACTTTCTACTCATAATCCTCTTGCTGGCTGGCTGGGCTGGCTGGTTGCCCGCTATGGCTCAAGACGAGTCCGTGGATGGGTTAGACGTTTTGTTCATTGTGGACCAGTCGGACTCCATGGCCCGCCTGACCAGTGGGGTGCAGCCCAACGATCCGTTGGGACTCCGTTTCTACGCCCCGTGGTACGCCATGTATTGGATGGGTGAAGACCATCTGCTGCTCCACCCGGACGTAACCTTTCGTCTAGCCCTGGTTAGCTTCGGCTCAACGGCCGAGGTGTGGGACTTTGGTGGCGGCCGTCATTGGCAAGAGATAGACCCCGCCTCGCGGGACGCCTGGCAGCCCACCTACGACAACCTCAACCAGCAGTTGCAGGGTAGTTTGCGCGACGATTTCTCCCAGCGCCACCTGGGGGCGACTAACTTCGTAGAGGCTTTCGAGGCAGCGAAAATGGTCTTCGACGAATTGGCCTCTGGGGAAGGGAATCGCCAACGGGTCATTATTGTCTTGACCGATGGCCAGCCCTCCATAGAGGGGGAGGACGCGGCCGGCCACATGCGCCGGCTGCAAGAACTGGCCGCCACCAGCTTCCCCGAACCAGGCTATCGCATTTACGTGGTAGCCATGATTGACTATAGCAGCGACTATTGGGCCGCCCTGGAACCAGCCTGGGAACAGTTGACCAACGACCCCTGTATGGCGGCCGAGTGTCCCGATCCTAGCCTGGATCGAGCCAGCGTCGTGGCCAGTAACGACGACGTAGGTCATCGCTTTCAGGACATTTTACAAGACCTGACCCGTAACTTCCCCAAACCGGAGGGGGTGGAAGTCGTGGATGAGGCAGTCGTTCCGGGACCATTGCCTGTGCCGCCTTACTTAAGTTCTATCACCTTTACTTATTTCAAGAGTGATCCGGCCGAGCACCTGGTGCTGGCCGATGAGCAAGGGCCGATTGACCTGGGACAGGGGAATGTCTTTATCGAAGGGCAGAATGGCCCTATTGAAGCGGTGCGAATTACCAACCCGCAGCCCGGCCGCTGGCAGGTAGCCACCGACCCGCCTGGTGTGGACGTAGATATTACCATGCGCCAGATTTTTGCCCGCAGCGAGTTGCACAGCCCCACCGGCCCGCAGGTGCAGTATATTCCAGTCTCCATCCAATACGCGCTTCTGGATGACCTGAACCAGCCCTTGCCATCCTACACCGATCCGCGCTACCGTCTGCTCGTCACCGCCAACATCCAGGCCGGCGGCCAATCGTGGCCCATCCCGCTGATGGCTGAACCTAACAACGTCTACAAGGCAGAGTTCACGCCGGTACTGGCAGAACCCCACACCATTTTCGTCCACGCCGAAAGCCAGGACCCCGATGGCAACCCGGTCATCGTCTTCGACCAGCAAATTGGCAGCTTTAACGTGTCGGCGGCCGTGTTGACGCCTTTGGATGTACCCAGCCAGGTGCAGCAATACGATGAGACCACCTTCGCCTTCGAGTTGCAGGATGACCGCGGCTTTCCTATTACGACGGCCGCCCCGATGGAAGTGGTGGTTACCATCACGGGTGAAAACAGTGAGCCGTTGACGTTGGCCCCACAGCCCGACGGCTCCTACCAGGCCACTTATAGCCCGCAAGTGGCTGGACCGCACACCGCTCACGTCAAGGCGACAGTGAGCGACAGCTCTGGGGCTAACTACACCGTCATTGACGCTGACGTGGGCCAATTCGACGTGGCCCCCACTACTCTGGTTAGTCTGGCCCTGACGCAGCCCCAGGAGGCGGAGCAGACGAACACGGGTCTGTGGCCGTTTGCCCGCACGCCGCTGGTGCTAGAAGTGCAGGTGGTGGACGACGCCGGCCGCTCCCTGGAAGCCAGTCAGGTCTTCATCGGCGATCCCAACCAGGCTCTCCAGGTGACGGTGACAGACGAAGAGCGCAACGACCAGTCGGCCGCTCTCGTTCTGGCTTCCACCGGCCAGGATGGTCTCTACCGGGCCGAGACGCAGGCTCTCGGTATGGGCCAATACGATCTGCGCGTACAGGCGACGGGAGCCTTGCGCCAGGGGTATCTTTATCGGACGGACGAAGTGCGAACTTCGATTGCCCGCGTCCGCCACCCACTCCACCTGCCCATTGCCGGTAGTTTATTGGCTCTCCTGTTGGCCCTCACGGCCACAATAGTGGTCGTAACCGGCCGCCGCCGCCGAGCCATGCTCCACCCCTGCACCGGCCGGCTCATCATCGTGGACGCTGATAACATTCGTCACTTTGACGTGAATCTGAGCGGCTACCGGCGCAACCGGCTGGAATTTACCAGTAAAGAAATCAACCCCATCACTCACGTGACGCGACTG
>JBFMFT010000375.1:0-5419 GCA_040751925.1 Chloroflexota bacterium | reverse complement strand
CCACTTGCCACTTGCCACCTGCCACCTGCCACCTGTCACTTGCCACCTCACTGTAGCGCAATCGGCTCGATTGCGGGCAAGCCGGCGGCTTGCGCTACTTGCCACCTGCCACCTGCCACCTGCCACTTGCCACTTGCCACCTGCCACTTGCCACTTGCCACCTGCCACCTGCCACCTGCTACTTGCCACTTTGCCCATCAGCCAGCCGTAGATAATTAGCCCAACGAGCGTCCACGTCCACTTTTGCCAGTTCCAACAGGCGGGCGGCGGCCTCCGGGTGGCTCTGGGTCAACATCCGGTAACGCCCTTCCCGATAGACGTACTGCTCCAACGGCAGGCTGGGCGGCTTCGAGTCCAGTTGGAAAGGATTGAGCCCCTGGGCCACCCGGTCAGGATTGAAGCGGTAGAGCGGCCAATAACCGGAAGAAACGGCCGCCTTCTGCTGCTCCAGCCCAAACTTCATGTCGTAGCCATGGGCGATGCAATGGCTATAGGCCAGAATGAGCGACGGCCCATCGTAGGCTTCCGCTTCCAGAAAAGCCTTGCTCGTATGAGCGTCGTCTGCCCCCATGGCCACCCGCGCCACGTAAACGTTGCCGTAGCTGATCGCCAGCAGGCCCAGGTCCTTCTTAGGCAGGGGTTTACCGGCCGCCGCAAACTTCGCCACCGCCCCGCGTGGGGTGGCTTTGGACATCTGGCCGCCGGTGTTCGAGTAGACCTCCGTATCCAGCACCAGGACGTTGACGTTGCGGCCGGAAGCCAGCACGTGATCCAATCCGCCATAGCCAATGTCATAAGCCCAACCGTCGCCTCCCACGATCCACACACTTTTCTTGACAAATACCTCGGCCAAAGACAAGAGATTTTGGATTTTGGATTTTAGATTTTGGGTTTTGGATGGGTCTAAATCGTAATCCGTGATGTGTGAGGCGAGATCCGTCAAGAGGGCTTTTAACTCAGCGACGCGCCGCCGTTGAGCTTGAATCGCCGCTTCATCTTGCTGGTCAGCGTAGAGTATTTCATCAGCTAAGGCTTTTAGACGCTGGATTCCTGGCTCTTCCAATCCAAAATCCAAAATCCAAAATCCAAAATCGCCAATGATTTGTCGGAGGAGGTTGGTGGCCGTCGCCATGCGCTGGTCAAGAGCCACCCGCATCCCATAGCCAAATTCGGCGTTGTCCTCAAAGAGGGAGTTGGACCAGGCCGGCCCCCGGCCGTCGGCGTTCTTCGTCCAGGGGGTGGTGGGCAGGTTGCCGCCATAGATCGAAGAGCAGCCGGTGGCGTTGGCGACGTAAGCTCGCTCGCCAAAGAGTTGGCTGAGGAGCTTCAAGTAGGGCGTCTCCCCACAGCCAGAGCAGGCCAACGAGAACTCAAACAATGGCTCTAGCAACTGGGAGTATTTGACCTGGCTCAAGGGGACTGTCGCCCGGTCTACTTCGGGCAGGGATAAGAAGAACTCCCAGTTAGCCCGCTCCGATTCGCGCAGCGGCCGTTGAGGGGTCATGTTGATCGCCTTACGGCCGGTCACCCGCTTATTCTTCACCGGGCAAATCTCCACACACAGGGTACAGCCCGTGCAATCCTCTGGGGCCACCTGCAAGGTATAGGCCATGTCCTTGTACTCTTTATAGCGAGCCGGGGCCGATTGGAAAGTCGGTGGCGCGTCGGTCAACAGAGCCGGGTCGTAGACCTTCATGCGGATTACCGCGTGCGGGCAGATGTAGACGCACTTGCCACATTGGATGCAAATGTCCTTATCCCACACTGGAATTTCGTCGGTGATGTTGCGCTTCTCCCATTTAGTTGTGCCGGCCGGGAAAGTGCCGTCGGCCGGCATGGCGCTCACCGGCAGTTGGTCGCCCAAGCCTTCGATCATGCGGGCCGTTACCGATTGGACAAACTCTGGCGCGTAGGCGGGGACGACTGGCGGCCGTTCGAACGTGCTGGTGACGGCGGCCGGGACTTCCACTTCGTACAGGTGGGCCAGCGTCGCGTCTACGGCGGCGAAGTTCTGCTCCACCACCACTTCACCCCGCTTGCCATAAGTCTTCTCAATGGCCTGCTTGATGGCGGCAATGGCCTCCTCGCGGGGCAACACGCCACTGATGGCAAAGAAGCAGGTCTGCATGACCGTATTGATCCGGCGACCCATCCCCGCCTCTTTGGCGACGCTATAGCCGTCAATGACGTAGAAGCGCAACTGTTTGTCCAGGATAGTTTGTTGAACGCTGCGCGGCAGGTAATCCCAGACCTCGACTGGGCCATAAGGACTATTGAGCAAGAAAACCCCGCCTGGAGCAACCAGGCGCAGCATATCGTACCGTTCCAGGAAGTTGAACTGGTGGCAGGCCACGAAGTTAGCCGATTGGATGAGGTAGCTGGCGTGGATCGGCCGCGAGCCAAAGCGTAAGTGGGAGACTGTCACCGACCCCGATTTCTTGGAATCGTAGACGAAATAGCCCTGGGCATGTAGGGGCGGGGCAGTCGGGAGGTCAGTTGTAGGTGTTGAAACAGCCGTCCACCCGACTGCCTCGCCCGTACCATATTCGCCGATGATCTTGATCGAATTTTTGTTGGCCCCGACCGTCCCATCCGACCCCAGGCCATAGAACAAGGCCCGCACGGTGTCCGGCGACTCGATGTGCCATTCGGGATCGAACTCCAGGCTGGTGTGGGTCACGTCGTCGTAGATGCCCACCGTGAAGTGGTTCTTGGGCTTGGGCTTCGCCAATTCCTCCAGCACAGCCCGGATCATGGCCGGGGTGAACTCTTTGGAGGAGAGGCCGTAACGGCCGCCGATGACGACAGGAACGAGTGATGAGTGATGAGTGATGAGTGAACTTCCCGACTCATCACTCATCACTTTCAACTCATCACTGTATTCGTGGAGGGCCGCCACCACGTCCAGGTAGAGTGGCTCACCCACCGCGCCAGGTTCTTTGGTGCGGTCGAGGACAGCGATGGCTTTGACAGTAGGCGGCAAGGCGCGAACGAAGGCGGCCCCGTCGAACGGCCGGTACAGCCGCACCTTGACCACACCTACCTTCTGGCCCTGATTAGCCAGGTACTCAACGGTCTCTTCGGCCGCTTCCGCCCCCGACCCCATCAATACCAACACCCGCTCGGCGTCGGGCGCGCCCACGTAATCAAACAGGTGGTAATGGCGGCCGGTCCATTCGGCGAAACGATCCATCGTCTTCTGCACGACACCAGGGCAGGCCAGGTAATAGGGGTTGCTCCGCTCGCGCCCCTGGAAGAAAACGTCGGGGTTTTGGGCTGTGCCACGCACAAAGGGGCTATCAGGATTGAGGGCGCGTGAGCGGTGAGCCTGCACCAACTCCTCACTGACCATCGCCCGCAACACCTCGTCGGTCAACGGTTCCATTTTGGCAACTTCATGGGAAGTGCGGAAGCCGTCGAAGAAGTGGAGGAAGGGCAGGCGGGCTTCGAGGGTGGCCGCCGAAGCGATGAGGGCCATGTCCGAGACTTCCTGGATGGAATTAGAAGCCAGCAGGGCAAAGCCGGTGTTGCGAACGGCCATCACGTCGCTGTGGTCGCCAAAAATGGAGAGGGCGTGGGCGGCCACCGAGCGGGCGGCGATGTGAAAGACCGTCGGCGTCAACTCACCGGCGATCTTATACATGTTGGGAATCATCAGCAGCAAGCCCTGGGAGGCGGTGAAAGTAGTGGTCAAGGCCCCGGTTTGCAGCGCGCCATGCACCGCGCCGGCCGCGCCCCCCTCCGACTGCATTTCCACCACCAGGGGCGTCGTCCCCCACAGGTTGGGCTGGCCTTCGGCCGCCCACTGGTCGGCAAACTCGCCCATCAGGGACGAGGGGGTAATGGGGTAAATGGCAATGACTTCGCTGAGTTTATAGGCAACGCGGGCGGCCGCTTCGTTGCCGTCAATGGTAATCATTTGTTTAGCCTTCATCGTTCAGGCCTCCTTGCGTGAAAACGTGGCATTGTCGGCTATTGTACGGGAAAAGGGGCGGCCGGTGACAGTGACAGATCACACTTTCCAGGGTGACAAAAGTCACCCTTCGGCCTATAATCCAACGGGAATGGTCTGTTGGTGTGTATTGGAGATCATCACCTATGCAAGTCAAAGAAATGCCCCAACCCAAAGACTATGCCAGAGCGGTCGCCGCTCTGGTGGCGACTCTGCCGGTGGAGCGGGCGGCCGAGGTTTACGACTTCGCCTACTTCCTGACTTCTCAGCCCGTATCCCCTCCGCCAATCACGATTACTGATGACGACTGGCTGAACGATACAGAAGAACAGTTGCGGGAGGAGGATGCGTTGTGGGAAGCTACTTACGCCCGCCATCGTGAGAAATTCACTACTTTGGCGCAAACGGCCCGCGCCGAGATTGCCGCCAGTACGACCCGGCCGATGTTCGACGAACAGGGTGAATTTGCCCTCTAATGAACTCACGGACAACTCGTAGCTTTCGAGAGGCTTTCAAGGCTTTACCGGCCGACGTCAGACGCCGAGCCAGAGAGGCCTACCGACTGTGGAGCAAGACCCCCGATTTGCCTGGCCTTCGCTTTAAGCGAGTTGGCGACGAGGTATCAGTTCGCATTGGGCGCAACTACCGCGCTCTGGGCATCCTGGAAGGCGATACAGTCTATTGGTACTGGATTGGCAAACACGATGAATATGATCGCCTGCTCAATTAAACGGTTACGCGCTCCTTCGACGAAGCGATATTAGAACGGCCGCCCGGCTCGGCCGCGTTTTTCAATGGGTCCCTGTTGCTGCTTAAAACAAGTTAGCGATGACCATAGTTCAGTCATCCTGATGACTAGCCATAGAGAATGTGATAACCAGGAGGAGCAGTAATTTTGGATTTGCGCGCCTGACGAAATGTGTTATGATTATATCTCGATAGACACGTCCGTGGTATAAGGCGCAGGCTTGCCTTCGGGTAGTTGGCCCCCCTTTCGCTGATGGCTCTACCTGATTTTGCAAGTTCCGCGCTTTTTTTGTTTCTTGTCAGGACGTGAAACGGCCGTTTGTGGCCTGGTTTACTGATTGGTTCACCCGTTGTGAATCAGACGTGGAGATAGATACCTGAATGAACATTTACGTTGGAAACCTGTCTTTCGAGACAACTGAGGACGACTTGCGGAAAGCCTTCACCGGCTTTGGACAGGTTTCGTCTGTGGCGATTATTCTGGATAAGTTCAGCGGCAAGTCGCGCGGCTTCGCTTTCGTGGAAATGTCTAACGCCGCCGAAGCCAAAGCGGCCATCGAAGGGCTGAACGGCAAGGAAATTGACGGCCGCTCCCTGACGGTCAACGAAGCCCGCCCGCGTGAGGAACGCAGTGGTGGTGGCGACCGCGGTGGGGATCGTGGCGGCCGCGATCGTCGTAGCAGCTTCAACCGCAACAGCGGTGGCGGCGGGCGCCGTAGC
>JBFMFT010000374.1:0-5435 GCA_040751925.1 Chloroflexota bacterium | reverse complement strand
AAAGAAATCCTCCAGAATTTGCACCGAATGAATATAAACCACTCCACTCTTTTTCCCGGCCTGGATGGTTTTGCTAAATCGCTGGAAACGTTGTTAATATTCCCCCATATTCTCCAACCCCACAGAAATTTCGATCAATGAAGGCAAAGCTGCTGATTGTCACGCTCACAGCGATTTTAGCTGCGTTTGCGGTTGCTCTCTTGACCGATGAGGCGATCCTTCGGCGAGTTCAAGGCGCCGACATCCCAACGGGTGAGTTGCCGGCCGTATCCTCTGTTTCTAATCCTCATTTTTGCCCTGCTTCCATTACTGCTTGTAATGAAAGCCGTCCGTCAGGCACCACGCACTTTTCCGAGTCTGTCACCTGGCAGCAAGCTCTCCCAGCGGAATTGCCTCCCGCTCGTGATCTGACCGCTTTAGCCTACGACAGTCTTCGGGGTGTCACCGTGTTGTTTAGTGGTCGAGAGGACACATACAGCTTTCTACAGGATACGTGGGAGTGGACCGGTGATGAGTGGAACCAACGCTTTCCCACAGCGTCACCTTCGGCAAGGTCGGCCCATGCTATGGCTTACGACAGCACGCGCGGCCGCACGGTCATGTTCGGTGGGTTTGACGGTGGCTGGCCCAACAGCACGTGGGAATGGAACGGAACCGACTGGGTTGAATGGACACCTGCTACCTCACCGCCCGGCCGGACCGGACACGCTATGGCTTACGATAGCGGCCGGGGTGTCGTTGTTCTGTTTGGTGGGTTTGGGGCCAGCAACATGGGAGACACCTGGGAGTGGGATGGCCTTACCTGGACAGCTCGCACTCCTGCTAACTCTCCTCCGGCCCGGCAACTTCATGCTATGGCCTATGATAGTGTGCGCGGCCGGGTCGTTCTGTTTGGGGGAAGCGGTGATTCAGGTATGCTGAATGATACCTGGGAATGGGATGGCGTAAATTGGCTGCCACGTGCTTCGGTCAACAATCCTTCAGCCCGCAACAGTCACGCCCTGGCCTACGACAGTAACTGTCAGCGAGTTATCCTCTTTGGCGGAAGCAACAATAGTAGCGACTTCAATGATACTTGGGAATGGGACGGAACTATTTGGCTTGAATCCGAGCCGATCACCGCACCTTCGCCCCGCTTGATGCACGCTATGGCTTACGACGCGAACCGGCGCAGCGCGGTGGTCTTCGGAGGTGCGGACGCCAGCGGCCGGGTCAACGAGACCTGGTTGTATGAATCCGTCCGCCTGGAAGTCAACCCACCTGAAAGGGCCATCGTGCCTGGTGACATGACAACTTTCACGGTCGTCGTAGATGGAACGCGCCAGCAAGCATCTCTGAGTACGTCACCGTTGCCACCAGGGATGGTTGGGAACTTCAGCCCCTCGGCCGTCATAACGCCAACGGCCGTAGCTACTTTGGTTTTAACGACGGCCTCGGCCGTCGAGGAAGGCGTCTGGCCTATCACGATAACCGTGGGAGCGGATGAATTAACGGCAAACCTTCCCGTAACCATCACTGTAGCCAGACCTGACTTCGGCTTAATACCTATTCCGCCCACTTGGAGTATCAATCAAGGCAGTACGGTGACAAACGGTGTGGCCATAACAGCTTCGGCCACGTTCACGACCCCTGTAACTCTATCATTGCAGGGGCTTCCGAATGGTGTAGATGGTTTGGTGCAGCCAAATCCGGCCGTTCCCAATTCGGTCGCCAGCGTCCGCCTGACGGCCGCTGCGTTTGCGTCGCTTGGTATGTACAATCTGACCATTATCGGCGTTGGCGATCTTATTAGTGGAACGATGGCCTCCCCCATCACGCGTACCGTTTCTGTATCGTTGACGGTTCTACCGCCTAACACTCCGACGCCAACCCCAACCCCAACCCATACACCCACGATTACACCGACCCCAACACCAAGCCGGACTCCCACAAACACGCCAACGAGTACCCCGATTCCAAGCCCGACTCCGACTCGCACCCCCACGCCTACCCGCACGTCTACGCCAACTCCTTTGCCTGAAATCAGGTTGCCTATTGTTATCTATGAATTCACTCCCACACCGACGCCCACGCCGACTTCAACCCGAACACCAACACCAACGCGCACCCCGACGAGTACCCCGACGCGCACGCCAATTCCGACCAGTACACGAACGCCTACGCCGACCCCAACGCTAGTTTCTGGGGTGATTGTGTTGAGCAGCAACGACTTTGTGCCTTATGAAGGTTCAAGCAGTCTGTATATTGTGGGTGAGGTCTTGAACAATACGGGCCAGAATGTGGAGTTCGTTAGGATCAATGCGACCCTTCGTGATGCCTGGGGCAATGTTGTAGATAGCGAATACACCTATTCTATGATCGACGTACTTACCCCTGGAATGACATCACCCTTCTGGATAATCTTCTTTGACCCCCCGGCATGGACATCCTATGACTTGGTGATTACCTGGGACACGACATCTGACCAACCATACCCGCTGCAGATATTGAATCACACAGCCTACTTCGACAACTACGATGCCTACCACGTGGTAGGTGAAATCAGAAACCAGTACGGGGAGCCTCGCACATTCATCAAGGCTTTTGTGACTATGTACGACCACGATGGTGAAGTGATCGGCGTTGATTACAGCTATACCAATCCTTACGATTTGGACCCAGGTCAAACTGCCTCATTTGATACAGAAGTCTATTTCTGGAAGTACAAACCAGACCAAAGCAGGGTTGATTCGTATCTACTCCAGGTATATGATGATTAGGGGACGGTCAGATGAAAAAAGGCTCTATTGAGTATGGTTGTTAATCCTCATACCTGGCAACCTCGTTACACCCTCACCCCGGCCGCCGCCAACTGGCTCATGCAAATTGAAGGGGCGCGAGCAGCGGTGGAGCATACTCCCCTGCCGCCGCCATCGCACCCGCAGCTACACGTTATCGGCAATTTATCGGCAATTTATCGGCAATTTATCGGCAATGAAGTAGGATAGGGTCTATGGATTCCCTCTACTTCGTCCACGTCAGCGACACCCACTTCGGGCCGACGGCCGACTTCCGGCCGCGCGGCCATCACCCCCTCGCCTGCGCCCGGCGGCTGGTGGAGATCATCAATAACCTCCCCGTGCGGCCGGAGTTCGTCATTCACACCGGCGACGTAACCAACCACCCCCACCCGGCCGCTTACCGCCTGGCGGCCGAGGTTTTTACCCGCCTGGAAGTACCCATTTATTACGTGGTGGGCAACCACGACACAGCCAGGGACATCCGCCACCACTTGCCCATGGGCCGTAAGGAGGATGTGAGCGACGAGCCGGCCGTGCTATCCTACGTCTTTGAGCGCAAGGGCTACCGTTTTCTCGTGTTGGATGCGCGTGGGCCAGAGGAGATTGACCCGCATGGCCTTTTGTCAGAAGCGCAATTAGAAGTGGTTAGACGAGAGGCGACGGCCGCCGGGCCACCCCTGACCGTCTTTATTCACTTCCCCGTTCTACCCTTAAACTCTCCCTGGATGGATAGCAATATGCTCATTCTGAATGGCGAGGCCTTGCACCAGGCTTTACGGCCGGCCCGTGACCGGCTGCGTGGGGTCTTTCACGGCCACGTCCACCAGCCCATGCAGACCATCCGCGACGGGATTCTCTACGTCAGCGCGGCCAGCGCGTTTTCCCAGTTTGGGGCCTGGCCCACCGACCAGGTGACGAGCTACGACACCGACCATCTACCCGGCTACAGCTTCGCCCACCTGCTCCCCACCCAGACCATCATCCACCAGCACACCTTTCCCCGGCCGAAAATCTAATCACCCATCTCCAACCTTTCTCTGACTTCGGCCGGTACCCGGTCGCGCAGGTGTGGAAATTCCTCCAATAGACGGGCCACGTCAGCCAGGTCTTTCTGGCGCTTGCTCGGCCACTGGGCCGGGTCTTGCCGGGCCCACAGTTTACCTTGTAGCGTATCTTCCAGGCTGGCTACCGGCAAAGCCAGCCCCAGAACTTCCTGCATACTGGCCCGCTCCACAAAATCACTGTAGCGCTGGTCAGTCTGAATTTGCACGCGCAGGTCGGAGCCGGCCGCCGACACGTTCAGGCTATGGGGAAACTCCTTATGTAAGACAATTCGCCTGAATTGTCTTGTCATGTTGACTCGGTCCCACCGCTGAGACGCAGAGGGCGCAGAGAAAATTGTGGCCGAGAAGGGTGAAGTCCAATCCTGTAAATCTTGTAAATCCTGTCTATTTCTGATGACGTCTACTGTGAAGAGCAGCCACCAGCCCCAACCAGTACCAAAACAGAAAGCCCGGTTTCGCCCCCAAAGCCACCGTGTCGGTCAGGCCATAGACGAAACTGGCGAGCCAGGCCCCGGCCAGCCCTATGACCAGAGCGCGTGACCACCGGACGGTGGCGGCCGGCCAGCTCCGCCCCAACATCATCGCCGCCCCCAGCCACAGAGCCAGGTAAGCCACCAGACCCGGCACACCTAAATCCAAAGCCGCTTGCAGCAGGTGGTTGTGAGCGTGAGCGATGTCGGCCGTCGGATCAATCAAGCTCAAGGGATAGGCGGTCTGGATAACCCGCCGAAACGTGCCAATGCCCATGCCCGTCAGGGGAAAATCCTGGATAGCGTATATGGCCCGCGACCAGATTTCCACGCGGCCGGCCAGGGAGATAGTTGGGGATTGGGAGTTAAGGGTTGGGGGCCGGGGGATAGGGTCTGTAGGCGCGGTTTCTATACCGCGCAGAGACACGATGGAGAAATCGCGGCTACTGGCAAAGACGAGACCCACCAACAACAGGAGCAATCCGACAACCGCTATGAAAACGAGGCGCGGATGGCGCAGATAGCGCGGATTCGCCATGAAAGTCATGCCGCCGGCCGCCACCAACAGCCCCGCCCACGCGCTACGCGACTGAGTGAGCAGGAGGACGACCGTGAGAAAGAAGGCCAATAAGGGTAGAAGGTAGCAAGTGGCAGGTGGCAGGTGGCAGGTAGCACTCTTACTCTTACTCTTACTCTTACTCTTACTCTTACTCTTGCTTGCCACTTGCCACTTGCTACTTGCCACTCCCAGCGCCAGAGCCGCCGGCGTCACCCACAACAAAACCCCAGCCACCTGGTTCGGATTGAAGCCCTCGGCCGCGCCAGGCAAACTGACCAGCCCGGCCGGTAGGTAAGCAATCACTACGTCCAGCAACGGGATTTTGGCCGGCCACTGCGTTCCCACCAGGCTAAAAGCGGCGATACCCACTCCCAGGGCCAGCCAGGCGGCCGTCGCCCAGGCCAGGTGGTGGGCTGACCGCCGGCCGGCCGCCACGACCGCGTAGTAGACGGCTATCCCATAGACGACCCCGGCAACTTTAGGCAGGCTGAAAGACAGGTCAAAGGTGGTGTACAGACTGACCAGCACCATGACCAACAAGAGCAAGAGCGGCCAATCCAGC
>JBFMFT010000373.1:0-5441 GCA_040751925.1 Chloroflexota bacterium | reverse complement strand
GACACCTTCCGTGAGGCCCGGCAACTATTAGAGACGTTCCAGCAATGCGCCCCCTCCCCTTACGTGATCGCCGCCAACAAACAGGATTGCCCCGACGCCTGGTCCCCGGAGGAGTTGCGACTGGCCCTGCGCCTGGAAGCCGCGGCCAAAGTGATCCCTTGCGTTGCCCTGGATAGGCAAAGCGTCAAGAACGTGTTGTTAGAATTGCTCTATCTCATTTTAGATAGGGCTGAGGAGTAGTTTCAATTTGAAGATACAACGGTTTACATTCATTTGGCAGTTGGGGCTTTGGCTTGTGTTGGGCTTGGCTCTAGTCAGTTGCCAGTCCAACCCCACTCCTACGCCAACAGTTAGTTTACCATCCACGCCGGCGGCCGAGGCCGTCGCCAGTTCACCCACCCCTCCCCTACCCCTGGTGGTGACGAGTATGGCCCCGACGTTGGCCCCAACGGCGACGGCCGGAGCAGGTTTGCCAACAGCGACGGCCGCGCCGACCGCCATCCAGGGCATGATCGGCCCCGATAACTTCCCGCCCAACGTCAACCCCTTGACCGGCGAAGTGGTGGCCGACCCGGCCGTGCTAAACCGCCGGCCGTTGGCGATCAAAATCTCTAACTATCCGGCTATTGTCCGGCCGCAGGCTGGCCTAAACGACGCTGACCTGATCTTTGAGCATTACGCCGAAGGGGCCGTAACGCGCTTTACGGCCGTCTTCTACAGTCGTGGAGCGCAGTTGGTAGGATCCGTCCGCAGCGCGCGCCTGATTGACCTGGAGATTCCGGTCATGTACGACGCGGCATTCGCCTACTCTGGCTCCAGTGGGCCGGTGCGCCAGATGATTGCCAACAGTGGTTTCTTCAGTCGCGTGATTTCGCCTGATTTTGGGCATGGCGGTTTCCAACGCATCACCGATCCCAACAATCCCAACAAGGCCATCGAACATACGCTCTTTGCCAACCCGGATACCTTGTGGGCTATTCTGGATGAACGGGGGGAGAACCATGCGCCGAGCCTGGCGACTTATAATGCTTTTGCCGCCCAGCCGCCGGCCGGTGGCGCGCCAGCCAGCGCGGTCGAAGTGCGTTACGCGGCCACCGACGTCTACTGGCAATATGACCCGACCAGCGGCCGCTACGTGCGCTGGACGGATGGACAACCACACCTGGACGCCAATACAGCGACGCAAGTCAATTTCAAGAATGTCATTGTCGTAGCCGCTCACCACGAGGACACAGACATCCTAGAAGATATGGTGGCCGGCGGCCATTACTCCATTCAGATACAGGTATGGGGCGAGGGGCCAGTCTCCCTTTTCCGCGACGGGCAACGTTTTGACGGCCGTTGGCGGCGGGCCGATCCCTCTCACATGTTGACCTTCTACGATCTGAACGGCAATATCCTCCCTCTGGCCCCCGGCAATAGCTTTGTTCAGTTGGTGCCACTCGGGTTTACGGGTTTGGTTGTTACGCCATAGATGAAACGTGGAACGTGACCTATCTCTTTGCGTTTCACGTTTCACTCATCCGGGGTCGGCCGCCCGCCGCGCACGACGATGGGGAAATAGGTTTGGCGGACAGTCTCGACCAGGGGTGGTGTAGGGGTTGGGGACGGCGTGGGCGTAGGACCAGGTGTGGTGGTGACTGTAGGCGTGGCCGTTCCCAACGCGCCATTCTGCGATTCGTAGCTCTGGCCGACGATGAGACCCGACCAGGGGACTTCGTAGAAGTCAACTGGTGTCTTGCCCAAAGCCCAGGGCGCGTCGTTAGGGTCAAGGGGGTCCGTCCATTTGGTGTGGCCGGTGGAAGCCATGTAATGCAGGTGAATGCCGCTAGAGTAGCCGGTTTCGCCTTCGACGCCAATCTGAACGCCAAAGTCTACCAGGTCATTCACTTCAACTGGCACGCTCTGGAAAGCCAGGTGGACGTACCAGGTGTATTCGCTGTCGCTGTGTTGGACGACGACCATGTTAGCTTTTTTCCAGCAGGGGTCCGGAGGGGGGATCAGGCAACTGGTATTGCTACTCTCTTTGACGAAAACGACGGTGCCCGGCCGCGAGGCGTAGACAGCCCCGGCCGCCGCGTTGCCTAGAATGTCAAAGTCCACCTGGCTTTCGTGGCCGGAACCATCGCGGCGGGTGACCCAGCCCAACTGAGCGGCCGGCCAGGGCAGGGCGTGTCCGGTGAAATTCTCTGCTTCTGGGGCAAAGACGATTTGGCGTAGGTAAGCTTTGCTGGCTTCGTCAATGAGCGTTTCGGGGAAGGCGTCCAGGAGGGTGTTGTAGCTGGCGGCCGGGCTGACCTGGGGGGCCAGGGCGAACCACCCCCGGCCGGCTTCGCTATGGGCCAAAAGGACGACGTAGGGATGGAGAAGGGGACGGCCGTTGTTATCCACTGCCTGGCCGGTGGCGTAGGCCCAATCCCCTTCGTTGCGGAGTTGGGTGATTCGTAGGGGCTGGGCGGGGGCGACCTGCTCATGATATTGGGCTAAGGCTCCCACGAGCGCGCTCAGAGCGTCGGGAAAGTAGGTTCTGGTTTCAGCGAGGGTGGGTGAAGTGGTGGGGCCGGCGGCCGTTGGGGTGGCCGGACGACCGTCGCGGCAGGCGGCCGAGAGGAGGAAAGTGATGAGGAGGGCGGCCGAGAGGATGGACCTGCTCTGACCACGATAGATGACGGCCGATAGACGACAGACGCGACCTCTCCACCTCATGTTTGATGTGACCAACAGCGGCTTGACGACACTACAAGGATACTTGCTTATTGGAAAAGAGGCAAGGCAACTTGGACAGGCTGACGGCTGGCTGGTTGCTGGAATGGCCCCTGATTATACTCGAATGTCCCATCTAACGATTTGATTTCGGGGCTATGACGGGTGAAGTTTCTACCGTTCATTGCCTCCTCTATCATTCTCCTGTCCTCGATCTTCTTCACGAAATCAGGGTCTTGGATCAATTCGTCCCAATATCGTTGAACTTTGCCCTGAATACTCCTCACCGTTTTCTCGTCAATCATAGCCAACACTCCTCGTTGACCGACCGGTACGGCCGGCCGCCGTTTCGCTCTGACTGGATTCGATCATAACCCCCTGGCTCTTACTTGTTCAGCCACAGCCTCGATGAAACGCTGGTCCGCCAACAATTCCACTGCCTGTGGCGAGAGCGACGTGCTAGACGTTTGCTGTTCCCTTTCCATCACTTCACGGAGGGCCTTGTTGATTTGCGTTTGGTATGGAGCAGCGTTCGGTCGCGCGGCACGTTGCTTAAAGTGATTCAATACGTCTTCGTCTAAATTGATCGAGATACGCACCTTTGCCGGCGCACTAGCCTGGCCTGGCTGGAGGCCATGACGAGCCAGAAAGCCACCCCGCTTGAAGCGATGGCGGCCGGGTTTCAGCACTTCATCTTCCTCCAAGCCCCGAGCTAAGTCAGTTTGGTATTCTTCTTCGGTGACATCTACAATGATGTCTTCGACTTTAACTTCTTCCTTCATAAATCCTCTGGTGCTTCTTTTCCGCTTTACGGGCGGAGAGAATGTGTAGGTGACTTTCGTCACGACTAGACGTATAATTCGTCACTGACTGACCAGCAGACTACCAGTTTATACTATGCTGGTGGAGACGCACACTGCCTATTATCCAGGAGATGAGGAAGCAATGAGCGCGCATCTCCTATCATACACCAAAACAAGGGGAATTAGACGTGATCACCATTCGACATCCAGTACCCAGTGACATCGAGATTGCTCAAGCGGCCGTATTGCGGCCGATCCGCCAGGTGGCCGAATCGTTGGGCCTGACCGAGGACGACCTGGACTATTTCGGTAAGTACAAAGCTAAGGTCCACCTGGAGGTGCTTAAGCGGTTCCAGGATCGGCCGCAGGGCAAGTACATTGACGTGACAGCCATCACGCCCACGCCGTTGGGCGAGGGCAAGACGACGACGACGGTGGGCCTGGGCCAGGCTTTGGGGGCGCACCTGAATAAGCGGGCGATGATCTGCATCCGCCAGCCTTCGCAGGGGCCGACTTTCGGCATCAAGGGCGGAGCGGCGGGCGGTGGTTACAGCCAGATTGTGCCGATGGAGGATTTTAACCTGCACCTGACCGGCGACATTCACGCGGTGACGGCGGCGAATAACCTCCTGGCGGCGGCCATTGACGCCCGCATCCTGCACGAACGCAACTACGGGGAGCGCTTTGAGGCCGTATCGGGGCGGAAGCGGCTGAACATCAACCCTTATGCCCTGACCTGGAACCGGGTGCTGGACGTGAATGACCGCGCCCTGCGCCACATTGTGGTCGGCCTGGGCGAAAAAGGGGACGGTTATCCGCGTGAAGGTGGCTTTGACATTGCCGTCGCCAGTGAAGTGATGGCGATTCTGGCCCTGACCACCAGCCTGAAGGATATGCGCCAGCGGTTCGGCCGGATTGTGGTCGGCCAAAACTGGGCGGGGCAGCCGGTGACGGCCGAGGAGATCGGCGCGGCCGGGGCCATGGCCGTCCTCATGCGCGACGCCATCATGCCCAACCTGATGCAGACGTTGGAGGACGTGCCGGCCTTTGTTCACGCCGGGCCGTTTGCCAACATTGCCCACGGCAACAGCAGCATTGTGGCCGACCAAATTGCCCTCAAGCTGGCCGATTACGTGGTCACGGAGTCGGGCTTTGGGGCAGATATTGGCATGGAGAAGTTCTTTGACATCAAGTGCCGCTACTCCGGCCTGGTACCCAATGCAGTGGTGCTGGTGGCGACTATTCGCGCCCTGAAAATGCACGGCGGCGGGCCAAAAGTGGTGGCCGGCCGTGATCTCGACAAGGCTTACACCGAAGAGAACCTGGGGTTATTGGACAAGGGCTGTGCCAACCTGGTCAAGCATATCCAAACGGCCAGGCTGTTCGGTATTCCGGTGGTCGTGGCGATCAACCGCTTCAAGTACGACACGCCGGCCGAGATTGACCTGGTGCGCCGCCAGGCGGAGGCGGCCGGGGCTTACGCGGCCGTGCCGACCAACCACTGGGCTGAAGGTGGGGCCGGGGCCATCGCTCTGGCGGAAGCGGTCGTGGACGCCTGCGAGCAGGCCAACCACTTTGACTTCCTCTATCCCCTGGACTTGCCGATCAAGGACAAGATTCGCACCATTGCCACGAAGGTCTATGGGGCGGCCGGCGTGGATTACACGCCCCTGGCCGACCAGCAGATCGCTGCCTATGAGAAGGCGGGCTTTGGCGGCCTGCCGATTTGCATGGCGAAGACCCACCTCAGCCTGAGCCACGACCCGGCCTTGAAGGGTGTGCCGACAGGCTTCACCCTGCCTGTCCGTGAGGTCAGGGCCAGCGTGGGCGCGGGCTTTATCTACCCCCTATGCGGCGAGATGAGCACCATGCCCGGCCTCCCCTCCAAGCCGGCCCTGTTGAAGGTGGACCTGGACGAGGGCGGCCGGGTTGTCG
>JBFMFT010000372.1:0-5451 GCA_040751925.1 Chloroflexota bacterium | reverse complement strand
GTCATTAGCCGCCTGGGTGGTCACCAACGCGGTTGGATGGGGGCCGCCTCTTACCCGATTGACAAGTCGCCCCTGAAGCTGCCCGGCCGTCGGCGCATGGAGATTGACCTGGATCGGTGGGTGGAAGCAGGCCAGGTGCGCTTTGCCTGGGTCATTGGCACGACCTGGACAGCGGCGATGGCCGCCAGCCAGGAATTGGCCCAACGCTTCCGCGAAATGACAGTGGACAATCCCAACCAGGTCAAGTCACTGGATAAGCAGGCCATCATTGACACCCTGATTGCCCGCGTAGATAGCGGCGGCATGGTCGTGACCCATTCAGACATCTATCCCGTGGAGCCAATTGGCACAGAGATTGCCGACGTTGTGCTGCCGGCCGCTACCTGGGGTGAACACGATTTCACCCGTTGCAATGGGGAACGCCGCCTACGCCTCTATTCTAAATTCTACGATCCGCCTGGGGAAAGCCAGCCCGACTGGTGGGCCATCAGTCGCTTTGCCCAGAAGATGGGCTACGAGGGCTACAACTGGAACGAAAGCAATGACGTGTTCGAGGAGTCAGCCCGCTTCGGCCGGGGCGGCGTGTTGGATTACTTCATCCTGGTCTGGCACGCCCGTCGCCAGGGTATCAAAGCCCACGACCTGCTGCGCCAATTGGGCACCGAGGGCATCCAAACGCCCATTCGCTGGGAGAACGGCCAGATGGTCGGCACGGTGCGCTTGCACGATTCCACCCTGCAACTGAGTTCCCCGGAGGGGCCGACCGTACATAGCAAGTGGCTAACCGCCTTTAACACCCATTCGGGTAAGGCTCTTTTGCACAAGAGTCCCTGGGAGTTATTCAGCGACTTTTACGAACGAGTTAAGCCCGACCCGGCCAAAGGGGAACTGTGGTTGACCAGCGGCCGTATCAACGAGGTGTGGCAGACCAGTTTCGACGACAAGCGCAAGCCGTACTTGCAAAACCGCTGGCCCGATACTTTCGTGGAAATTCACCCCGACGACGCCGCTCAGTTTGGCATCGAGAGTGGCGACGAGGTGCGCCTGTGGAGCGACGACGTACTCATTCAGACCGGCGGCTGGCAGATGGTCAAGGGCAGTGATTATACGTTCACCAAATTGATGGAACAGGGGCTTATCCGCACTGGCCGGGGTGAAGTACGGGCGGTGGCTATCGTGACGGAGAATATACGGCCGGGGGTGCTGTTCACCAACGCCCTCTATCCCTGGAGTCCGGCCAATTCGCTCGTCCATCGCGTGCCTGACCCCATCACCAACCGTTATCGCTTCAAGCTAGGCAAGGCTCGCCTCGAGAAGGTGGGCGAGTCGCCTTACAAACACTCTTTGGAGGAAATGACATTTAAGCCACGGGCAGTGAAGAGTGACGAGTGATGAGTGAGAAGTGAAAAGTGGTGAATCTTCACGATTCACTTTTCACTCCTCACTTTTCAGGCGAGTTGTTATGAAACTGATACCAATAGCCCTGATTGGATTGGCTGTACTATTCTTTAGCGGCTCCTTTGGGGTGTCTAAGTTTGAGGAGCGCGACAGCTTTTGCATTAGCTGTCACACCGCGCCTGAAGTAGTCTATTATGAGCGGACGCACACGGCCGCCCAAAGTGGTGGCACGGCGACCGCGCCTGACCTCGCCAGTTTCCATTACGCCGAGGAACCAGCTTTCAACTGTATTGATTGCCATCGCGGGGATCAAAGCCTGGGCCACCGGGCCAAAGTCCTGGTCCTGGCCATGGGGGATACGATTACCTTTGTCACAGGGCAGAGTGATCCAATGCTGGAAAAGGCCAACGTTCCTTCTGGCGACCCCAACGACGGCCGTTGGCACGGGGCAAAGGAGTTTAGTAAACAGGTCTCCGTCTTGAACGCCAGTTGTGTGCAGTGCCATCAGGAAACGCTGACCACCCTGGGGCTGATGAACCATTTCCACCACAAACTGCCGGCGGCCGTAACGGTTTTCCAACAGACTGGTCAACTTTATTTCCTGGACGATTGGATGGGCGGCACGGATGGTGTAGACGCGCTGGAAACTGAGGAAACGGCCGTAACGTGTATGGATTGCCACCGCGCCCACGTCACGGGCGACCCGGCCGATACCTTTGTCAATGTGGATGAGATTGTCTTGCCGGCTTGCGTGCAGTGCCATCTGGAGTCCGGCCGGGGGCCCATTGACCTGCTTGATTAGCAGCCACTTTTCTCAACGTGACCTACTTCAGTTCCTAATCAATGTGGGCAGGAAGACTTGTTCCGTCATTAGCGAGGGTGTTATGGTAATTGTCCCCAGGGGGTAGCGGCCGTCGGCGTCGCGGCCGGTAATTGCCAGGTTGATGGATTCCCCGGTTTGCCGGTTGACGATAGCCAGGCTCAGGGAGTAAATGCCGCCGGCCAGGTCGGGGCGGAGAGTCAGATCAGCGTTGATGAACTGTTCGGGGGCTTCACCCGGCCAGGGGTCGGCCGGCAGCCAGCCGGCCACGTCAGTATTCGCACTCCACGATTGGAGAACACTCCCACTGGTGGTAGTGAGATAAACGCGCAGTTCGTAATCCTGGCCCATGCGCGGGTAAGAGGGGGCGTAGCCTTCGTTGGCCCAGGTCATGTCCAGATTCAAGGGGAAGCCGGCAATAGAGGTGTCAGGATAAGAGGCTTCACGAAGGACGTAACGGTAGCCAGCGTAATGTAAGAGGTCGGCCAGCACGTCTGGGTCGCGGCCGTCCATCGTATTGTCGTGAACGACCGAGCCGTGTGTTTGCTGGAGAACGCTATCCGCCTCGGCGATAAACTCCGGGTCATTGGTTCCCCCATTGCTGCAAAACTCGTATATGATAGGCGCGTTCTGCCAGGTGGAGGCGATCACGTCGCCAATTTTCTCCAACAGTATATCGGTGTGCGACTCCGACCCCAGGCAGTCGTGGCGGATGCCCACGTCGGGGCGGCGGTCGGCCACGTAACGACTCGATTGCTGGATACCGGCGAAGGGCATGACCAGTTGGGTGGTCTGGAAACCCGGATAGGAATAGGAAACGGTTTGTACCTGGCCGGTGGCGTTCTGGCACTCAATCGTGCCTGAACCGCCAATGAACACATCGGCTAGGCGTTGGCGGGCCTGGTAATCCAGGGATTCGGTGTTGGTGTCGGTTTGGTCGCGCCAACTCCATTCGTTGTAATTGCCGTAACCAGAGATGTCAATGAAAGCGATGTTAGGATCGCCGTCGTAACGCTGGCGCATGGCCTCCACAAATTCGGCCCACTCTGCCTGGTAGACGCAATTGCTGTAATCCACCTCGCCGTCAGAGCGGATAACTACCCCCTTGTCTAAGGCCCAATCAGGTACCTGGTGGCCGGTGTTAGACACGCTTCGCATGGAGTAGATGCGGAAGGAGAATTGCCGCCCTTCGGCCGCCGCCGCTTGCAAATCGGCGTCTACGTCTGACCAATCGTACACGTCGTCGGCCGGGTTCTGGTTCTTCCAGGCGTACTGCGGCCGGCGGAAGGAGACGGCTTCGGGTAGGGTGGGATTGTCGAAGTTGTGGGCTTCCTGCCAACCAATACCGGGGTTGGTCAAGTAATCGGACAGGGGCGCGGGGAAGATGACGGTGTTGGGGGAGGCAGCGGCCGCCGGCCGGGAGGGGAAGAAGGGGGAAGCGATGAGCCAGACGGCCGCTGCCAGGAAAACCGCCATCAGCCACAGGCGGCGTGATGGTAAAGGTAGTGAGGTGGTTCGATGAGCGATAAGCATAGGTCTGATGCCTTACTTTTCGCCCATCGTAAAGGGGGAGGGGGTTAGGTTGTATCGGCCGTTGCGCCCAGGACAAAGGGACTATTCGCTAACTGACGGCCAACAACCCCTGGTATAGAACGATATTTAGCCCGGTTGCAGGAAAATGGGGCCAGGACGAAAGTATCAGTTTGTCCGACGTATAGGGTTGTTGTATGCTATACGTCACGTTGATACATGGTGCGGAGGAAGAACAGATGCAACTGGAAGAAAAACGAAAACTAACTTTGCGTTTAGAGGAACATTTGATCCAGAGAGCGAAAGCCTACGCGTCACAACATGACACGTCGGTTTCGCACCTGGTGGAATCCTTCTTTCGCAACCTGAGTAGCCCAGACGAGTTCATACCAGAGACCGCCCTGGTGCGCCAGTTAAATGGGATCCTGCCCCCTGAAATAAGGTTAGAAGATTATTACGAATATCTGGTAGAGAAATACAATGGATAGCCGGCCGAACTCCTGGCTTTACTTGTTTAGCCTGGCGGCCGGCATCCTTTTGGCGGCGTGCCAGGCCCGGCCGTCTACCCCACCTACTCCCCTCATCCTTCCTGATAGTTTTCAGGCAACGGTGGTAGAGGAAGGGCTATCCGGACCAACGCAGATGATTGCCGGCCCGGATGGTTGGCTGTGGCTGGCCCAGTTGAATGGCGCGGAGGAAGACGGGCAGGGACAGGTGATTGCTTTGTCTTTAGAGACAGGCGAAAGGCGCGTGCTGCTGGAAAACCTGTTCAAGCCGACTGGCATAGCTGTAGCCGGCGGTTATTTGTGGGTAGCGGCCGGCCGTGACCTTTTGCGCGCCCCCCTGGACACAAACAACCGCCCTGGTTCGCCAGAAACGGTGTTGGAGGACTTGCCATTTAACGGCCGCTCTAATGGCACACTGACCGTGACGCCCAATGGGTTCCTTCTCTACGAGACCAGCGGCCAGCGGGTGGGTCGAGAAGCCGCGCCGGGGTCGGCCGTGTTGTGGGCGTTGGACACGTCTAATCCGACCGCGCCGCGTCCCCTGGCGGTCGGATTGAAGAATGCTTACGCGCATACGTTGGACACGAGCGGCCGGCTGTGGATAACTGACGTAGCCGACGACCCGGTCAATGGCAAGGCGCCTCCTGACGAACTCAACGTGATAATGGATTGGACCGATAGCTCGATCCCCGACTTTGGCTGGCCGGCTTGCTTTGGCTTTCAGCAGCCGGCTGTCAATTATGGGGGGACAGAAGCCGGTTGCCAGGCAACCCAGACGGCCGTAGCCCTGTTTCCACCTCACGCCACACCGACCAGTGTGGTCGTTTCCCCCTGGCACCCAGAGACGCTTTTGATAGCCTTGTGGAATCAGGGCGAGGTTGTACAGGTCAAGATTCAGGCCGATGGAGCGCAGAGCAGTGGGCAGGTCGAGCCTTTCATCTCTGGTTTCCAGAATCCACAGCACCTACTGAACTGGTCCGACGGCACACTACTGATGAGCGACCATAGTTCCGGCACACTGTACCGTGTCACTCACCCATAAGCGTGCAATCCGTAGAGACGTTCCGCTGCAACGGCTCTACGTCCAGTCCTGAAGCCACCACTCGGCGTGGGGCATGTTGGTTGCACGCACGGCCGCTTGCAATTCCGCCAAATCGTAGGGGACACGCCGAAAGTCAACACTCAGCCGGCCGTCCT
>JBFMFT010000371.1:0-5497 GCA_040751925.1 Chloroflexota bacterium | reverse complement strand
GGTCGGCCGTCAGCGGCCGCCGCTTATTTTCGTGGAGGTATTCGTCGTTGGCAAATACAGCAGCAGCAAAGAAACGGATTCGTAGCTCGGCCCGCCGGCAGGCCCGTAACCGCGTTTACCGCGCCTCGGCCCGCACCTACGTGAAGAATACGCGCAAGGCGTTGGCGGCCGGGGCCCTTACCCAGGCCGAAGAGCAGGCCCAGATGGCTTATAGCGTGTTGGATAAGGCCGCCCGTAAGGGGATTGTCCACCCGCGCAACGCCGCCCGGCGCAAGGGCCGTTTGATGGCCGCCCTGGCCGCCGCCCAGTCCAAGCAGTAGACTTAAGGTAACTATTCAGCAAGAAACCAGGTTTGTCCCTGACAGAGCGTGATCATTGGCAACAAAAAAACCTGGTTTCTTCAGAGAGCCTGAATAGTTACGACTTAAGAACGCGGATTGGCCGGATTAACGGATTTGTGTTCAGGAGAAGTGGCCGTAGATTCTGCTAATCCGTTGTCATCATTCTCTGCGGGAACCAGAAAACGGTAGCCCTCTCCGCGCACCGTGATCAACCAGATCGGCCGGGCCGGATTGTCCTCAATCAACTCGCGGATCCAGCGGATGTGGACATCCAGTGTGCGGGTGTCGCCCAGGTAGGCTGTTTCCCAGATCGTCTCCATCAGCCAGCGCCGGCTCAAGGTCTCGTTGGGGTGTAGAATAAACTGCTCTAGCAGGTGGGCCAGCTTGGGCGTCAGCCGGTGTTCCCCCTTGCCGGCAATCTCTACCGAGCGTTTGCTCAAATGGAGGCGCATAGCCCCCGCGCGCAGGGTGTCGCCGGCCGTTTGTTCGGCCGGCAGCAGGGCGTGGATGCGATTGATCAGCTTGCGGGGGGTAAAGGGCTGGGCCAGGTAAACGTCGGCCCCGGCCGAACGGTCTTCTTCCGCACCAGACGGGCGAATATGCACGATGGGAACCTCTGGCAAGCGGCGGCGGAGACGGCGGCAGTTGCGAAGGCCGTTGGAGCGCATGGAGGACGAGTCAAAGACGACGATACTGGGCAAATGGTCATCCAAAGAGCGCAGGGCCGCGGCCCCCGTGTGGAAGACGTTGACGGCAAAACCCTCCTTTCGCAAGGCTGGCTCTAGGGAAACGACCCCTATACCCTGCCCCTGGATTAACAATATCGTCACGTCGCCCATGGCCTGATCTCAAACGAACAAGCTTCACCCCAAAAACATTCAACGACAATGACGCCATTATAAGGCTAAAACGACAACGCGCAAGAGTGTCTTACGCTGAACTAATCCACTCAGGATTCGTCCGCCCCGGCAAATTCTAGCTTGACAGCCCCAAACGACACAACTATAATGGGTTTGTACGGATTAAAAAAAGCGAGTGTAGTTCAGCGGTAGAACGTCAGCTTCCCAAGCTGAATGTCACGGGTTCGAGTCCCGTCACTCGCTCTCGCGGCGTAAGGGCAACGGAGAAATCCGTTGCCTGATTTGTTTATAGCTCCAGTTGCGTAGTCAGGGGAGACTAAATGCAAAGTTCGAGCTTTAACGTAGATCGTAAGGTATGGCGGTCATAATATAATCTTAGTGTAGGAGGGGCTTACGCAATTTACCGTGTTCAGGTGGTGGCTTTTTCAACTGCGTGACCCCACTAGGATTTAGCAATCATTTGAGGGAAGTATCCATCATGCTAGAGTACGTTCTCGCCTTAGTGCTGGCTTTTGTCCTGTCCGTCTTGCTGACTCCGGTGGCCCGCCGCCTGGCTTTCCGCCTGGGCTCGGTGCATTACCCCAAGGCCATCTCCATAGACACCCACGTCAACCCCATTCCCTACCTGGGTGGCCTGCCTATTCTGGTGGCAGCCCTGGTCACGTCGTTGGTGTTGGCCCCCGGCCCGTTCACCTGGTGGCCGGTACTGGTCGGGGCGATTGTGGTAGCCGGCGGCGCGTTGATTGACGATGCCAAAGCCTTGAGCGTGGGTGGGAAATTGATTAGCCAGTTCGTAGCGGCCGTCTTCCTTCTGGTCGTCGGCCGTCAAATCATCGGGATTCCTTCTGTCTTCAACTACGGCATCATTGACGTAACCATCACCTTTATCTGGCTCGTCGGGATGATGAACGCCGTCAACTTCCTGGACATTATGGACGGCCTGGCTGGGGGCGTTTCCACAATGGCCGCCATTGGCTTTGCTGGCATTGCTCTCCTCTTGGGTAATGAGGTCGTGGCTATCATGGCTCTGGCGGTGGCTGGCGGGTCTATCGGCTTCCTCATCTTCAATTTCAACCCGGCCAAAATCTTCATGGGCGACACCGGCAGCCAGTTTCTCGGCCTGATGCTGGCAGTTTTTCCGCTCATGCTGCTCAAAGGGGTGACGGCCGTCACCGGCCGGGAAATTATCATTACCAACCAGAGGGTTGTTTTCTTAACCCTGATTGTGCTGGCTATCCCTCTCTTTGAGATGACCTTTACTTCTACCATTCGGGCCATCAATGGCAAGGCCCCGTGGATGGGCAGCAAAGATCACTTCCCTCTGCGCTGCTTCGCCAGAGGATACTCCGTTCGGCAGATCGTCGTCACTGTTTACGGCGTGGGGGCTACGCTGGCCCTACTCAGCATCGGCCTGACCCTGAGCCAACCAGCCTGGGTGTACCTGACTTTGGCTGCGCTGGTGGTAGCGGCCGGTTTCTTTAGCCTCTGGCTAACCCGAATGCAGCTACCCAAAATCGTCAGCCCCATTCAGAAAGAGAAGGTGCAAAAGGCTGGCTAATTGTCCGGCGGCCGGAAAACGCAACGCTAACCAGGACGACGACGTTTATTATATGGAAAAGGTACACACCTTCATCGTCGGCGCGGGCGTCAGCAGCCTCGCTTACGCCAACTTTACCAACCAAGACGACTACCTGATCGTTGAAGCAGAGAATGAAATCGGCGGCTACTGCCGCACGGTCAAGCAAGACGGTTTTGTATGGGATTACTCTGGTCACTTCTTTCACTTCCGCCACCCGGAAATTGAAGATTACCTGGTGTCGCGGATGCCGGCCGGCGAGGTGCAACGAATCGTCCGCTCCTCTAAAATCCTATTCGGCGACCGCCTGATTGACTTTCCTTTCCAAAAGAATATCCACCAGTTGCCCCAGGCCGATTTTATTGAATGCCTGTACGACCTCTTTTTCCGCGAAGAGACGGAAGTTACCAACTTCAAGGAAATGCTCTACAGTAAGTTCGGCCGGGGCATCTGTGAGCGATTCCTCGTACCTTACAACGAGAAACTCTACGCCTGCGACCTGGCCGAACTCGACGTGGACGCGATGGGGCGGTTCTTCCCCTACGCCGACTTGAAAGACATCATTCGCAACTTCAAGCACGCCGACAACAGTTCCTACAACGCCACCTTCACCTACCCGCGTGGCGGGGCCATTGAGTACATCAAAGCCCTCAAGGCCCAAGTGGACGATAGCCAGGTTAGCCTGCAAGAACGTTTGCTTTATCTGGATTTGGCCGAGCGAGTCGCCGTCACCAATAAGCGGGAGGTCGTTTTCCAAACGCTGGTGTCCTCGGCCCCGTTCAACCGCCTCCTGCAAATGACCCGCGTGGAACACGAGCCGCGCGTCTTTACTTCTAACAAGGTGCTCGTCTTCAACCTGGGTTTCGACAAAAAGGGCTGGAACGGCGTTCATTGGGTGTACTTTCCAGAACGGAAGTACTGTTTCTATCGAGTTGGTTTTTACGATAACATCTTCAATACAGACCGGATGAGCTTGTACGTGGAAGTTGGCCTGCCCACCCACGAGGAGGTCAATAGCGACGAGTGGCTACAGCGAGTGCTGGGAGACTTGACTGTGGCTGGCGTTATCCGGGATCACCAACTCGTATCCTATCATTCCGTCATGCTAGACCCGGCCTACGTCCATATCACCCAGGAGTCGCAGCAAGAAACGGCCCGGCTCATGGTTGAATTGGCGCAGGCGGGTGTTTATTCGATCGGCCGCTACGGAGGCTGGAAGTATTGCTCCATCGAGGACAATATCCTCGAAGCCGTTAGCTTGGTCGAGAAACTCGAAAATCACAAGGTGAAAATCGAGTGAATTTTTCCAGTAAAAGAATAGATCGGCTGTAAGAACCAGCCCTTTTGCGTATAGTATTGAAGGGGAAGAAAGTAGATTACCCTGGTATCGTGGAGGTCGTTAGGCTATGCACCAAAAGATTTTCAAGTACGTTGCCTTAATCGCGTTGTGGCTCTTGATTGTAGCCATCTTAAATGCTTGTGGTTTGCCACCTGGCACGCCGTCCTTTCAGACGGCTATTGAAACGGCGGTGCCGCTCGGCACGGCCGATCCTGCCACCGTGCCGGACATCCCAACGCCCGTAGTCACCAGCAACACCGTAACCCTCTTTGGCTCGGTGGAGCCGGTCAACTGGGTGGAGTTGAGCTTCCTGAACGGCGGCCGCATCGAAGAAGTGTTGGTGGCTGAGGGCGAATTCGTCTCGGCCGGCCAGCCCTTAGCCCGGTTGCACATCAGCGACCTAAGCCTGACCATTGACGCGGCCCAGGCGGCCGTTGACACCGCCGCCGCTCGCCTGACCGAAATCGCCGCCGGCCCCCGGCAAGAGGAAATTGACGCCCTCAACGCCCTCATGGAAGCGGCCAGCGCGGGCGTTGGCACAGCCAGCGCGCAGTACGCTTTGGTCAACGCAGGACCCGGATCCGGTGACATTGCCGCCGCCCAAGCCGCCGTCGCCGCCGCCGCCGCCGCCGAAAAGCAAAGCCGCGACTTTCACGACCAATTGATCATGAACAATATCCTCGGCACGCCAGAAGAACAGGCCCGCCTGGCCTGGCAGGCCGACACGGCCGCTTTGACCGCCGCCCAAGCTGCCCTGGACGACTTGTTGGCCGGGGCGTCGGGTGAATCCCTGGCTGCCGCCGCTTCCAGCATTACGGCCGCCAGCGCCAACGTGGAGAGCGTGCAGGCCCAACTCGATCTGCTCCTGGCCGGCAGCAGCCCCGAAGCAGTGGCCGTCCTGCAAGCAGAAATGCGCGAGGCCGAAATTGCCCTGGCTATCGCCGCCGACGCCGCCAACGTAGCCGTCCAGGAATCCCTGTTAACCGCCCCCTTCGACGGCGTAGTGGTGTCCGTTTCGGTGCGCCCGTCAGAGACCATCGTGGACGGCGAGACTGTGCCGGTGATCGTCCTGGCTGACCTGACCCACATGCAAGTCGTGTCGAGCGACCTGGATGAACTATTCGTCGCCACCGTACAACCCGGCCAGAAGGCGACCATCACCTTCGACGCCCTTTCTGGTCTGCAATTGGCCGGCACGGTTAGTTACGTGGGGCTGCGGCCGACGCCCGACGCGCTGGACCCGACCGTCACCAAGTACTCGGTTATCATTACCCTGGACAACGCAGATCCGCTCCTGCGTTGGGGCATGACCGCCAACGTGGAGATTGAAACGGATTAACCGGCCGCCGGGCCACCCAGTTGCTTTCTAAATGTCCTCCGG
>JBFMFT010000370.1:0-5503 GCA_040751925.1 Chloroflexota bacterium | reverse complement strand
CCTCAGCCGCCCCGATCCTGGCTGCCCCACCGGCCGGCGAAAGCTGGAAAGAGGTGAGCCAGCAAGCCATCGGCCTGCAAATAGCTGTGCCGCCAGAGTGGGTGAGCCTGGCAACCTTGCCGCCAGCCCTGAGCGCGGCCGGCCCCTGGCAGCCCGGCGCACTATTCCTGGCCGATAGCCGCGAAACGGGCGACCGGCTGCTGGCCGGCCGCGAACTAGGCCAGGGGGCGTTTGTGCTAGGAATCGTGGCGGCCACCCCGGCCGCGCCAGACCCGGCCCTGGCTGACCCGCTGGCTATCCTGCAAGCCCTGGTCGAAGGGGTGGTTGCGCCGAGCCAGGTGAAGCAGCTGACCCAAAATGCGGCGCCAGGAGCTTACGTGGATGCCCCCCGCGACCCAATGGGCCTCTTTCCAGCTTTGGCGGCGGCTGACCACCTGCGTATCACCCTCTTGATCAGCCCGCAGACTGGCATTCCGGTCTTCTTTCTTTTCGGTACTGGCGAAGCAAACTGGCCGGCCGCCGAGCCGCTCTTTAATCGGATGGTAGCTTCGGTCGTTGTGCAAAGCAGCCTGGCCGCCAGCAACCCGTCGCCAACCGCTCCCCAGGTGGTGGGCAACCTGAATAGCGGTGACCAGGTCAACGGGGTTCTGGCGAGCGGGGCGACGGATTTCTGGACGTTTACGGCCGAGGGCGGCCGCTACGCCACCATTACCGTCTTCCCCGATGGCAACAACCTCGACCTGACCCTGGTCTTGCTCTCTCCCTCCAACAAGACGATCAAATCGGTGGATGGTGGTTACGCTGGCGACCTGGAAACCATGCTGGACGTTTATTTGGCGGAGAGTGGCCTGTACCAGATTGGGGTAGCCGAGTTTTTTGACGAGCCAGGCCGCTATATGCTGGGCCTGGCCCTGACCGACCAACCGCAGTTCAGTGGAGGCGGCCGGATTGAGATGGGCCAGCAGGTGACGGCCGACCTACAGGCCAACCAGGAGCATTTTTGGCTCTTCAACGCCATCGCCGGCCAGACCGTCAGCGTCATCCTGGAGCCGCTCAATGAGCAATTGGACGTGATCCTGGATTTGCGCGGGCCAGATGGCAGCCGCCTGGCCGCCTTGGACGAAGGATTTAGTGGCGACGCCGAGGTGCTGAATGGCTTTAGCCTACCCGTTACCGGCGAATATACCATTCGCGTGGTGGGTTTCGCCGACCACGCCGGCCAATACGCCCTATCGTTGGACGAGGGGCGCGAGGAAGCGGCTAACTTTTGGGAAGCCGGTACGCTGGTTTATGGCGACCGCCGGCGCGAGGTCTTACAGGCTAAAGAGGTACACGCCTGGTATTTTAGCGGCCGGGCCGGCGAAGAAGTGACCATTGTCGTCACGCCCATTGGCCCGAACATGGACTTGGAGTTGTGGCTGCTCGACCCGAACGTAGACCGCTTGAGTAACAAGGACGATTTCTTATCCAATGAGCCAGAAACGATCCGCGCGGCCCTGCCGGCCGACGGCCATTACACCATCTTAATCCGCGAGTTCTTTGGCGAGGCCGGCGAATACGAAATCTCCCTCGATGAGCGCAGTGACGTGGGGATTGACACGGCCGGCGGTCTAGCCTATGGTCAGAGTGTTCACGGCCGCTTGCGGCCGGGGCGGGGAGCGGCCTGGAGTTTCAACGGGGCGGCCGGCGACACCATTGCCATCAACCTCATCCCATTGGATAACAACAGCGACCTGATCATCGTGCTACAAGACCCCCAGGGTCAAACGGTGGCCGAAGTAGATGAAACCGTGGCCGGCAGTCCCGAAAAACTGCTCGCCTATACATTGACCGTGAGCGGCGTCTGGACGATCCAGGTGCAGGAATTTTTCGAAGACAGCGCCCGCTATGAGTTGAATTTGTTGAAGGTTGAAGGTTGAAGGTTGAAGGTTGAACTTTTAACCTTTAACCTTCAACCTTTAACCACCCTTATTGGTAGGCTTCGATGGGCAAGCAGACGCAGACCAGGTGGCGGTCACCGTAGACGTTGTCTACCCGGCCGACGGCCGGCCAGAACTTGTGCGCTTTAACCCAGGCGGTGGGGAAGGCGGCTACCTGGCGCGAGTACGGCCGTTGCCAGTCGTCGCTGGCGATCATCGCCGCCGTATGCGGCGCGCCCTTGAGCGGATTATCGTGGGGGTCGGCTTGACCGGCGGCAATGGCCGTCATCTCCCCGTGGATGGCGATCAGCGCGTCGCACAGGCGGTCGAGTTCGGCCTTCGATTCGCTCTCCGTTGGTTCAATCATCAACGTCCCGGCTACCGGGAAGGAGAGGGTGGGGGCGTGGAAGCCATAATCCATCAGTCGCTTGGCTACGTCTTCGGCCGTAACGCCGGTGGCTTCGCGCAACGGCCGCAGGTCAATGATACACTCGTGGGCCACCCGGCCGTTGGCCCCCTTGTATAGCACCGGGAAATAGGGGTCGAGCCGGTGGGCGACGTAATTGGCGTTGAGAATCGCCAGGCGGGTGGCCTCGGTTAAGCCGGCATGACCCATCATGGCAATATAAGCGTAGGAGATAGGCAAGATGCTGGGGCTGCCCCAGGGCGCGGCCGAAACCGGGCCAATGGGTTCACCGTGGAGACGCAGAGGTAGGGGCGAGGCAGTCGGGAGAGTTGTTACCGGGAAACTCGAACCTGGTCGCCCGACAGCCTCGCCCTTACGAAAGCTCTCCGCGCCCTCCGCGTCTCGGCGGTGGAATAGCGGGTGGCCGGGTAGGAAAGGGACCAGGTGGGCGGCCACGCCAATGGGCCCCATCCCCGGCCCGCCGCCGCCGTGCGGGATGCAGAAAGTCTTGTGCAGATTTAGGTGGCACACGTCCGCGCCCACGTCGCCCGGCCGGGCCAGCCCCACCAGCGCGTTCATATTCGCCCCATCCAGATAGACCTGCCCGCCATTGTCGTGGACAATCTGGCAAATCTCACCGATGCGCTCCTCAAAGACGCCATGGGTGGAGGGATACGTTACCATCAGTGAAGCCAGCCGGTCGCCGTATTGTTCGGCCTTCTGGCGTAAGTCATCCACGTCAATATCACCCTGGTCGTCGCAACGAACGACCACGACCTCCATACCGGCCATCACTGCGCTGGCCGGGTTGGTGCCGTGGGCCGAACTGGGAATGAGACAAACGTTGCGCTGCCCCTCCCCTCGCGCCCGGTGGTATGCGCGAATGACCAACTGGCCGGTGTATTCTCCTTGTGAGCCGGCGTTGGGTTGGAAGGAAACAGCGGCGAAGCCGGTAATCTCGGCCAGCCAGCTTTCCAGCCGTTGGAAGAGCGTCAGGTAGCCCTGGGCCTGCTCAAGCGGAATGAAGGGATGCAGGTGGCCGAAGGCCGGCCACGTCACCGGCAGCATCTCCGTCGTGGCGTTCAACTTCATCGTGCAGGAGCCGAGCGGGATCATCGAATGGGTCAGCGAGAGGTCGCGGGCCTGCAAGCGATGGATGTAGCGCAGCATCTCTGTCTCGGAGTGGTAGGAGTTGAAGACGGGATGGGTCAGGTAGGCCGACGTGCGCTGGTGGGTGGGGCTGTAAGCCACTTCGACCCCGGCCGCCAGTTCTTCCACCTGGAACGCGCCCGGCGCCGCCCCAAAAACCTCTAGCAGCGCGGACACTTCGGCCGTTCCACAGGTCTCATCCAGGGAGACACCCACCGCCCCATCGTCATAGTAGCGCAAATTGGCCTGGCGCGCGAGAGCGGCCGCCCGCACGTCCGCCGGCTTACGGGACCCGCCGGTTACTTTGAGCGTGTCAAAGACGGGAGCGCGATTGACGGTGTAACCCAGGCGGCGCAATCCTTCGGCCAACGCGCCGGTGAGCAGGCGCACCCGTTGGGCGATGTGTCGCAGCCCGGCCGGGCCGTGATAGACAGCATACATCGAGGCCATCACGGCCAAAAGCACCTGAGCCGTACAAATGTTGCTGGTAGCCTTCTCCCGCCGGATGTGCTGCTCTCTCGTTTGCAGGGCCAGGCGCAGGGCCGGCGCGCCAGTGGCGTCCACCGAAACGCCAATGATCCGGCCGGGCAGGATGCGCTTGTATTCGTCGCGGGTAGCCATAAAAGCGGCGTGCGGGCCGCCGTAACCCATCGGCACGCCGAAACGCTGACTGTTACCCACCGCCACGTCCGCGCCAAACTCGCCGGGCGGCCGCAGCAGGGTCAGGGCCAGCAAATCGGCGGCCGCCACCACCAACGCCCCTGCCTGGTGCGCCTTCTGGCAGAAGCCCTCGTAATCCAATACGTCGCCGTCGGTCGTTGGGTATTGCACCAACGCGCCAAAAACCTCTGGGCCAAAGGTAAACGATTCGTGGTCATTCACCACTACTTCCAAGCCCAGGGCGGCCGCCCGCGTCTGCACAACGGCGATGGTCTGCGGGTGGCAGCGTTCGGAGACAAGGAAGGTGGTAGAGGTGGCCTTCGCCGGCCGGGCGCGCAGGCAGAGGGTCATGGCTTCGGCGGCGGCCGTCGCCTCGTCCAGCATGGAAGCGTTGGCGATGGGCAGCCCGGTCAGGTCGCTAACCATCGTCTGGAAGTTGAGCAGGGCTTCCATTCGCCCCTGGGCGATTTCGGCCTGGTAGGGTGTGTAAGCCGTGTACCAGCCTGGATTCTCCAGAACGTTGCGTTGGATGACCGTTGGTGTCAGGCAGTCGTAATAGCCCAGGCCAATGAAGGAGCGGAAGAGCTGGTTACGGCCGGCCAAGTCGCGCAGGTCGGCCAGGACTTCTGACTCGGTCAGCGGCCGGGGCAGGTGGAGCGGCCGGTCGAGGCGAATCGCTGGTGGAACAGCCTGGTCAATGAGTTCATCCAGCGAAGAGAGACCCAGAGTGGCTACCATGCTCTGAATGTCGGCCGGGGTCGGGCCGAGGTGCCGCCGGGCAAAGGTATCGGCCGGGCGCAAGAGGTCTAGTTTCATTTTTACCTCCGCTAACGTAGGGCGATTTTTCCAAATCGTCCCGCCGAATGGGGGCGATTTAGGAAAATCGCCCTACCAGTTCATGCGCGTTCATCACAGTATTTCCGGTAAGCGTTGGCGTCCAGTAGCCGCTTGAGTTCGTTCGTATCACTCAGATGAACCCGAATCATCCACGCGCCGTAAGGATCGCTGTTGATCGCTTCCGGCGTGTCGGCCAGAGCCGAGTTGACGGCCACCACTTCACCACTGAGCGGGGCATAAATTTCGGCCGCCGCCTTGACCGATTCGACCGTGGCGAATTGCTCACCGGCGGCAATGGTTTCGCCCACGCCGGGCAGAATTTCCAGGTAAACAATGTCGGACAGGGAATCCTGAGCGTAGTCGCTGATGCCAATCACGGCCGTGTTGCCTTCCACCCGCGCCCATTCATCCTTCCTGGTGTAGTACAGGCCATCGAGTATCTTAGTCATCGTATCCTCCTCAAACACTGTAGAGCGATTTGCCAAATTGCTCGACCAAAACAAAAAGGACGCTGGCAACCAGAGCGGTTGCC
>JBFMFT010000037.1:0-20096 GCA_040751925.1 Chloroflexota bacterium | reverse complement strand
TCCCCTTCACCTGCCACCTGCCCCGTGCCACCGGCCACCTCTTGCCGTCCCTGGCTCAATTGGTTAGCGGCCGCCTGCGCTTGCGCGGCCGTCGCCTGTTCCTGCGCCCGTTGTTGCAGGGTGGCCGCCGCTTCGCGTAGGGCTTGTTGGGCGGCGGCCGTGTCGCCCTGCTCCAAAGCCTGAGCAGCCTGGGCTAACTCGGCCGCCAGTTCGGGGTCAACGTCTTGCAGGGCGGCGGCCGTCGCGGCCAGGTCTTGGGCCAGGGCAGCCTGCTCGTCGGCCGTTAAAGTAGGCAAAGAATCGGCCAGGGCAGCCGCCTCCGCGCCAGCCTGGGCCAGGTTCCCCTGCTGCAAAGCCTGGCCGAGCGATTGGGCGGCCGGGTTGTCGGTCAATGGTTGGCCGGCCTCGTTGAGTCGCTGGCGCAACGCCTCTGTACTGTTAGCCCGGCCGAGTTCGCGCAAGTCGGCCTCCGCTTCAGACAAAACGGCCACTGCTTCTTCTTGGCTCAAGTCGCCGGTCTGCAACTCTTCGAGTGCGCCGGTGATGGGCTGTTGGAGTTCCTCCTTCTGTGTTTCACTCAGGTCGGGGTTCTGCTCAATCTCCTCCAGGAGTTCAGTCAAAGCCTGTTCCTGGGCGGCAATGCTCTTGTCAATTGCTCGCTGCTTGAGCAGGGCAGCGGCCTGGGGATTGGGGAGGAGGACGGCCGCGCCCAGCAGCAGGGTGAAGGCCAGCAAAAGCAAGCTGTCCTGGCCTGAGACGCGCAGGGGGAGAGCGGCCCGAATATCTACCCGGCCGGCCGCCTGTAACGTGTCAGCCAGTTGTTGCCGGGCCAGGATGGAGGAGGTGGAGAGGCGGCCGGCGGCGATTTCGACGGCCGTGCTGACCCGTTCCTGCAAATGGAAGTGGTGGTCGGCGAAGCGGGCCTGTTCAGCCAGCGACCGCCGCTGAATGATGACCACGACCAGCGTGATCAGCGTCCCCACTCCGGCCAGGCCCAGGGCCAGGTAGGCGAGTTCGCTGTTGGTGAGGAACGGCCGCAGGCGGGCGAGGGTGGCGAGGACGGCCGCCAGGAGCAGGCTGGCCAACACCCCTCGCGGCAGCCATAACACGGCGTCGGTGAGGCGGCGACGGCCGCGCCAGTGGCGCAGATAGGCGATCAGGGTTTGGAAATCCGGCTGTTTTGGGTCGGCCGGTGTATAATTCTCGCTGGTCATTATCCAGAAATAGACAGGATTTACAGGATTCACAGGATGGAGTTTAATCCTGTCAATCCTGTCCAAATTGTACCACGATGGAAAACAAAGTCATTTACTCGATGATTGGGGTGGGGAAGATTGTCCCGCCCAACCGGCAAATTCTCAAGGACATTTACCTATCCTATTTCTATGGAGCCAAGATCGGCGTGATTGGTCTCAATGGGGCTGGCAAAAGCACTCTGCTGCGGATCATGGCCGGTGTAGATAAGGAGTACCTGGGCGAAACGGTGCTGGCCGCCGGCCATAGTGTCGGCCTTTTGGAGCAAGAGCCAGTCCTGGACAACCGTAAGACGGTGCGGGAAGTCGTTGAAGAAGGGGTGCAAGAAGTGGTGGAGGCCCTGCGGCAGTTCGACGCAATCAACGCCCGGTTTGGGGAGGAGATGACGGCCGAGGAAATGGACAAACTCATTGAGCAGCAGGGCGCATTGCAGGAAAAGCTCGACCACCTCAACGCCTGGGATTTGGACAGCCGGCTGGAACTGGCCATGGACGCCCTACGCTGCCCGCCAGGGGAGACGCCGGTCGCGGTCTTATCGGGTGGCGAGCGGCGGCGGGTGGCCCTCTGCCGCCTGCTGCTGCAGGAGCCGGACATTCTGCTGCTGGACGAGCCGACCAACCACCTGGACGCCGAATCGGTGGCCTGGCTGGAAAAGCATTTGCAGCAGTACCAGGGGACGGTTATCGCCGTTACCCATGACCGCTACTTCCTGGACAACGTGGCCGGCTGGATTCTGGAACTGGATCGCGGCCAGGGCATCCCCTGGAAGGGCAATTATTCGTCGTGGTTGGAGCAGAAGCAGCAGCGGTTGTCAAAAGAGGAACGGGCTGAGTCGCAGCGGCAAAGGACGCTGCAACGGGAATTGGAGTGGATTCGCCTGACGCCTAAAGCGCGGCAGGCGAAGGGCAAGGCGCGTATCACGGCTTACGAGCGGCTGTTGGAGCAGCGGGCGGAGCGGGCGCAGGAGGAGTTGGAGATTTACATTCCGCCCGGCCCGCGCTTGGGCGATATTGTCATTCGGGCCGAAGAGGTGGGCAAGAGCTACAACGACCGCTTGCTGTTGGAGGGGATGAGTTTTGACGTGCCGCCAGGGGCGATTGTGGGGGTGATTGGGCCGAATGGAGCGGGCAAGACGACCCTCTTGCGGATGGTGGTGGGGCAGGAACGGCCGGATAGCGGCCGGCTTACTATCGGTTCCAGCGTCGAGTTGGCTTACGTGGATCAGAGCCGCGACGTGCTGGACGCTAACAAGACGGTGTGGGAGGAAATCGCCGACGGCCAGGATCAAATCCCGTTGGGCAACCGCCTGGTCAACTCGCGGGCTTACGTGGCCCGCTTCAACTTTACGGGGGGTGACCAGCAGAAGAAGGTAGGCGCGCTCTCCGGCGGTGAGCGCAACCGCGTCCATCTGGCGAAGGTGTTGAAGTCGGGGGCCAACGTGCTGCTGCTGGACGAGCCGACCAATGACCTGGACGTGAACACGCTCAGGGCATTAGAGGAGGGGTTGGAGAACTTCGGCGGCTGCGCCGTCGTCGTCTCTCACGACCGCTGGTTCCTCGACCGCGTAGCCACCCATATTCTGGCCTTTGAGGGCGATAGCCAGGTCTTTTGGTTTCCCGGCAATTACAGTGATTACGAGGCGGACCGGCGGCGGCGGTTGGGGGCGGCGGCCGAGCGGCCGCACCGTATTACTTACCGCAAGTTGCGGCGGGTGTAGGGCGATTTTCCAAAATCGCCCTTTTGATATTTTGATATTGGCTGGTCTGGATTATCAAGATTATCAAAATTATCAAGGCCTATGGGGGCCTGGGTGGTCAGGCGAAAATGGGGGATTTAATTATCGGCGGCAGGGGGAAGGCGGAATGATGAATGAGGAATGATGAATGATGAATGGGGCGGGTGTTCATGTGGTTAGGATAACATGGGGGGTTAAACAGGCTGTTTAAGGCCCGGCCGGTAAGGAAGAAGGGCGGAGCCGGCGACCAACTGCCAGAGGGCGTCGTAGGCGTAGTCGTGGCCGCTCCGATGGTTAATCGCGTCTGGTTGGGCAAAGGCAGGGTCATGGATGACCTCGACCAATACGGTCTCGATAGTGGGGCGGGCGGCCGGGAAGCGGCGGCCGAGGCGAGCCAAAGCTTCGGCGCAGGCCTGGCGCACGTCGTTGTCCCTATCCAGGAGTCCCTGGCGGAGGACAGCCAGGGTAGGGTCGTCGGCCGGGGCATGTTGGCCTAATAATTGGGCGGCCAATTGGCGGCCCGTCCAAGAACCAGCTAGGCTCAGGGCTTCGCGCACTGTAGTAATCAGATCAGGCGTGATCTGGCCTAGTTGAACCAGGCTGGCGGCGGCCTGCGCCCGTAAAGCCCAATTGTCATCGCTCAGGGCGGCCAGCAGCGCAGTTAAGGTCTTGGGGCTGGACTGGCCCAATCGACCCAGGCTGGCGGCGGCCCGCACCCGCACAGCCCAGGCTACATCCCGCAGCGCGATAAGCAGCGCCTCCACGACCTCGGGGCCAGCTTGCCCCAGTTGACCCAGACTGGCGGCGGCCCGCTCGCGCACGCCCCGGGTAGGACCCCCTAGGGCGGCCAACAGACTGGTCATTACCTCGGGGCCAGCTTGGCCCAGTTGAACCAAACTGGCGGCAGCCCCGGCTCGGACGTCCCAGGCGTCATCGCGTAGGGCGTCCAGCAGACTAGCCACCACCTGGGGGCTGGCCTGACCCAGTCGCCCCAGGCTGATGACGATTTGCTCCCGCACTTGCCACTCATCGTCACCCAAGGCAGCCAGAAGGGCGGCTATGACCACCGGGCTGGCTTGTCCCAGTTGAACCAAACTGGCGGCCGTCAATTCCCGAACCACCCTGGGCTTATCTCTCAAATTAGCCAGAAAAGCGGTCACGATCTCAGGATTCAACCTGCACAAATGAACTAGGCCAGCAGCGGCCCCCTCTCGAACTGTGCCGTGCCTGCTGCCTAGGACGGTTAGGAGGGCAGCAACGATCTCGGGGCTGGCCTGACCAAGCTGGCCTAAGCTGGCGGCAGCCTGAGCCCGCACGTATTTGTCCTTGTCGCGCAGGGCGGACAGTAGAGCAGTCATAACCTCTTGGTTTGCCTTTCCTAATTGTCCCAGGCTTTCGGCAGCTTTCATTCGCACGTCCCCATCGGAATCACCCAGAGCAACCAGAAGGGCAGCTACAATCTCGGGGGCGGCATTGCCAAGGTGTCCGAGGCTAGCAGCGGCCTGCGCCCGGACAGCCCAATCGTCATCATGCATTATTGTTAGGAAGACCGCCACGACTTCGGGGTCAGTTGGCCCCAGTTGGTCCAGGCTGGCGGCGGCTCGCTCTCGCACATACTCCTGCTCATCGTCTAGGACAGTTTTTAGTAGGGATGCCAGGCCTCTTCCGACCGGGCTGCCGCCTAGATAGCTCAATAATTCGTCCAAAGCCTGACGGTAGCGGGTGAAGCGGGCCGGGCCGCTCCGATGGAGAAGTTCGTCGGCCAGGCGGTCTACCAGGCGGCGCGACAGGGGCGGGGCGGCCGGGACGTGGTCGCCCAGACAGCGCAGGGCAAAGAGGTAGTCACGGCCTAACAGGTCTTCGTAAGGGCTGGGGGTGAAGCCTAATCTCTGCGCTTTCTCCCCTTCGGCCAAAATGGCCGTTGGCAGCAGTTCGGCCGCTTCGTCGGGGTAATCCAAGGCCACGAAACCCAGGGCCAGCAAAATCGGTTCCTGCCAGCGGGGGTCGTGCAGGTGCTGACGGATGAGTTTGGCCCGCTGGCGGCTATGGCGCACCAGGTGGCGGGCGGCGTAATACTCCTCGAAGGTCAGGTGGAGAAAGCCGTAGCGCCCCGGCGCGCGCTCCACGAACAAGCCGGTATGTTCCCGCACGACCAGCAGGAACTTATCTACCTCGGCCACCACGTCCGGGGATGGGTCGTCGGCGTCCCAGGGTAAACCCTTGATCAGCGCCCACTCCTCGCCCAGTTCAGCCACCACTTCGCGCCGGGTGGCGAGGCCGGTGGGCTTCTCCTTGTGCAGCCAGTAAGCCAGGCGGCCCAGGAGACGGGTCAGGTAACTCTCCTCCACCAGAGCCGACTCCGGCACACCCTGGGCGGGACGCCAGGTGCGGGCCAGGGTGTCGGCGGCCAGCTTGTACAGTTCCACCCGGCGTTGGGGCAGTTGCGCCCCCGTGCGGTGGATGAGGGCCAGCACCCTGAGCAGGAGGGGATTGGCGGCCAGGCGGCGCACGCCGGGGTTACTCTTGACCGTTTTCAGGATGGCCTCAATCTCCCGTTGGGCGGTGGCCTGGCGGGCTTCTGGTGAGAGTTCGGGCGTCTGGGCGGCTTCGACGGCCGGACACCACCGTTCCAGGAAACGCTGGATTTGCTCGTCGTTCATCTCCTCGACGACGTAATGCTGGAACTGGCCGGCCAGGGGCGCGCTGCGGTAGCCGGCAATGCGGCTGGTAACGACGAAGCGGTTACGGCCGCGCCGCCCGCCGTCGTCGTAGCGGTGGACAAAGTTCTCGATCTGGCGCACCACACCGCGCCGGTCGTCCGCGCTGACGATTTCGTCCAGGCCGTCCAGCACCACCAGGCAGCCACCCTGGGCCAGTTCCGTCGCCAGCAGGTCGCCCAGCCCGGTCTTGGGGCAGCCCTGGCCGGCGCAGTGGCCGGCCAGGAAGTCGTCGAGAGCCCGGGTCTTCCAGGTATCGCCCTCGGCGTAATCAGCGATGCGGACGAGGATGGGGAAAGCGGATGGCCCCAATGACGGGGGTGGCGCGGTCGGGAGACCGGCCACAGCCTGACCATCCCACAAAGCCTGGGCGTGTTTCAGAGCCAGGTAGCGCAAGAGGGTGGTCTTACCGCTGCCGGGGTCGCCCAGGATGACCAACTGGTCGCGCTGTTTGACCACCTCGTGCAACTCTCTAGGCGGCTCGGGCGGCCGGGCCACCAGCCGGCGTTCCAGGCGGGCCAATGCGCTTTCGCGCTCGTCCTCGACTTCGGCGGCCGACGCTCCCCGCTGCTGTAGTTTCTCTTCCAGGCGGGCCAGTTCTTCTTCGAGGAGGCGTTTGTCGGCGGCGGCCGGTTCCTCCTCCCGTTGCCCGCGCAAGGAGATGTAGACATCGTCCAGCTTGACCTGCACCTGGCGGCGGGTTTGTAATGTGCCGCGCGGGTCCAGGTAGAGGTTGCGTTCGATGAGCCAGTGGAGGTAGTCGCGGCGCGTGCCGGGGGTGGCTTTGCCTGCGCCCAGGGCGTGGCGAAGGGCCTGGACGTCTTCGGCCAGTTGTTCCAGGGCGCGGCCGTCGAACAGGCCAGCCAGGTCTGGTTCAGACTTGAGTTCGTGGGCTACCAGGTCCAGGAAGTCGGCGGCGGCCGGCTCTACGGCGCGGGCGTGAACGGTACGCCTCTCGGGGTCGGTAACATTGAGCCTATCCGACCAACGGGCAGCCAGATCGCTGGCAGTGGGCCGGCCGTGTCGTAAAAGGAACTGGGCCAGCACCGGCGCGCCGTCCTCCTGCAAGAACGCCTGGTTAAAAAGAGTGGCCCGCCACGCTGTATCTTGGGCCTGCCAGCGGTCGAGAGCGCGAGCCAGGGCGCGGTGGTAGGCCAGCCGTACGGGGTCGAGTTGGAGTTTTTCGCGCAGCTTGTCGGCCGGGTCTACTTTGCCCAGGACGTAACCAAAGACGGCCTCGGTGATGGCCCCGGCCAGGGTCAAGGTTGGCTCTGAAATCATTGTCGAATCAGAATGGTACGCGGATGACGCGGATCAGGCGGATGAACGCGGGCAAAAGAAGAATCCGCGCCTATCCGCGTCCATCCGCGTCATCAGCGTCCTATATCATCACTTTTGGTACGCGGATGACGCGGATCAGGCGGATGAACGCGGGCAAAAGAAAAATCCGCGCCTATTCGCGTCCATCCGCGTCGTCCGCGTCCTATGCTTTTACTTGACGACCAGGACTGGCACGGCCGAATGGCGGACGATCTGCTCGGCGACGCTGCCCAGGCGGAGGCCGGGGAGGCCGCCGCCGCCGCGTGACCCCATCACCACCAGGTCGGGCTGTTCTTCCTCGATAGCCCGCAGGATGCCTTCGGCGGCCGAGCCTTCCACCAGGAGGGCGGTGGCGCTGACCCCGGCGGTTTGGACGGCCGTTACTTCCTCGCTCACGAACTCTTTGGCGTCTTCTTCGATCGTCGTCTTGAGTTCTTCCAGCATAATCGCCCCGCGCTTGCGGAGGGTTAGGGGTGATTGGAAGGCGTGCATGACCACTATCGTGGCTCCGGTCAATTTAGCCAGGTCAACGGCGAACGGCCGGGCCTTCTCACTGTGTTCTGAACCGTCGGTGGGAAAGAGAATTTTCTGGAACATGGTCGAAACCTCGTGAAGCGTGAAACGTGAAGCGTGATGCGTAATGCGTTACGGATTACGCATTACGGATTACGTTGAGAAACTCCGGCTACTATTATAGGACAGCCACCCAATTGGGCAATGCGCTTTTTTGGCGTTTTCTACTGTTGTAGGTACACTGGTGGTGGAGAGAGTTCAGTGAGCGGCAGCGGATAGCCAACGGATAGGCGGATGTTCCAGGACGTATCCGTTTTTCGGCTGTCTATCCGTTGCCGCGAAAGGAAATAAGTTTGGCGCAGCGACGGTGGCAGGAGGTCAACAGGAGGGTCGGCCGGGGAGTAACTTCCGCGCTGACTATTCTGCGCCAGCGAACCAGCGGCCGTCGTCTCCTTCTCCTGGGTTTGGCAGGGGTGGCGGCCGTCGCCCTTACTTGGGCCGGTTATAGCCAGGCCTGGACGGGTTTTGGCGAGCGGGTGTGGGTGGAGGGCCAGGTGGAGCCGGCCAAGACGCTGTGGGATTGGCTTAAATTGCTGATTGTGCCGGCCGCCCTCCTGGTCAGCGTCCTCTGGTTGCAGCGGGCCGAACAGCGGGCCTGGCAGGAGATAGCTACGCAAGCGATCACGGCCGAAGGCGAACGGGCGCGGGCAGTGGAGCAAACCCAGGCCCTACAGAGCTACTTTGACCGCATTTCGACGTTGATGGTCAGTCATGGACTGCGAGCGGCCGAGAGCAGCGGCGAAGCCCGCACGGTGGCCCGCGCCCGCACCCTCACCCTCTTGCGACGGCTGGATAGCGAAGGCAAGGGGGTTCTCGTTCGCTTCCTCTATGAAGCGGAACTCATCAATGGGCAGACGGCCGTCTCCCTCCGCATGGCCGACCTGCGAACGGCCGCCCTCAGTTGGGCCTATTTGCGCGGGGTCAATCTGCGCGAAGTCAATCTTTTCCAGGCCAACCTACTCGGCGCGGATTTGAGCCGGGCCAATCTCAGCCGTTCCTTCCTGGATGGAGCCAATCTGGCCGAGGCTGTCTTGTTAGGGGCCAACTTGAGCCAGAGCTACCTGCGGCGGGCCGACCTGCGGCGGGCGGCCATGGTGGGGGCCAATTTGCGGGAGGCCAATCTGAACGGGGCTGGCCTGAGTTTAACCCAACTCCGGCGGGGCGACCTGCGGGGAGCGCAGATGAACCAGGTCAACCTGAGTGGGGCGGACATGAGCCAGGCGGTGGTCAATGGGGCGGACTTGCAGAGCAGCGATTTACGCACGGCTACCTTACGCCGCGCCCTTATGATCAAGGTTAGTCTGTACCGGGCCGAACTGGCCGGAGCCAGCCTGGTGGAAGCGGGTCTGGGCGACGCTAACTTGTGCCGGGCGAACCTGACTGGGGCTGATTTGAGTGGGGCCATCTTGAGCCGGGCTTGCCTGGTGCGGGCCACTCTCAATAACGCCATTTTGTACCAGGCCGAAATGCCCCAGGCTGATTTGCGTGGCAGCCAACTGGTAAAGGCCCGTCTGCGCGAAGCCGATTTGCGAGAGAGTACGCTGGATCGGGCTAACTTACGGGCGGCCGACCTCCGCGCCGCCAAGTTAGGCCAGGCCAGCTTGCAGGGAGCTAACCTGGAGCGGGCCGACCTCTCTGGGGCTTACCTGATGGTCGCCAATTTGCGCGGGGCGCGATTGGTAGAGGCCAATTTGCGCGGGGCGAATCTGCGCGGGGCCGATTTACAGGCGGCCGATTTGCGGTCGGCCGACCTGCGGGGGGCGAATCTGGCCGAGGCTAACCTGGGCCACGCCAATTTACAGCAGGCTAACCTGGAAGGGGCGAATTTGCGCCAGGCGGTGTTGCTGACGGCCGACCTTACTGGCGCGCAAGTGCAACCAGATCAGTTGGCCCTGGCCCAATTAGAGAGGTAGAGTATTTACTTGACCACCCCCACCCTCACCCTAACCCTCTCCCTCAGAGGGCGAGGGGACGAATACCTCCCCTCGCCCTGGTAGGGGGGAGGTAGGGGGTAAGTTGTTGCGAATCCCACCCCAACCCTCTCCCTCAGAGGGAGAGGGAACGAATGCCTCCCCTCGCCCTGGTAGGGAGAGGGGGTAGGGGGTGAGGGTAAGCAGTTATGAGGTAAACGTGACGGCCGATCACCCGCAATATGTCCTGGCTATTGACCTGGGAACTTCGGGGCCGAAGGTGGCCCTGGCGACGACGCGGGCGGAAATCGTGGCCTGGGAGCGGGAGAGTACGCCCCTGTCGTTGCTGCCGGGCGGCGGGGCGGAGCAGAATCCGGAGGATTGGTGGGCGGCCATTAAAAGAGCGACGGCGCGCCTGCTGAACCGGGCGGCCGTGCCTGTCGAAGATATTATCGCCCTCTGCTGCACCAGCCAGTGGTCGGGGACAGTAGCAGTGGACGCGGGCGGCCGGCCCTTGCGGCCGGCGATTATCTGGATGGATTCACGCGGCGCGCCCTACGTCAAGCAATTAACCGACGGCCTGCCCCGCGTCCAGGGCTACGGCCTGGGTAAGCTGATGACCTGGATTCGGCTAACCGGCGGTGTCCCCGGCCATTCGGGTAAAGATTCCATCGCCCACATTTTGTACCTGAAGCATGAGCAGCCGTTGGTTTATCGCCAGGCTGACAAATTTCTGGAGCCGAAGGATTACCTCAACTTGCGGCTGACCGGCCGGACCGTCGCCTCTTACGACTCCATTACCCTCCACTGGCTGACCGATAATCGCCACGTCCGGCGAGTGGTCTACAGCGACCGTTTGCTGCGCTGGGCGGGGATTGAGCGGCATAAATTGCCTGACCTGCGGCCGGCCACCGACGTACTCGGCCCCATCCAGCCGGAGGTGGCGGCCGAATTGGGACTCGCCCCCAACGTGCAGGTCATCATGGGTGCGCCCGACGTCCATTCGGCGGCTATCGGTTCGGGCGCACTGCGCGACTACGAGGCCCATTTGTACCTGGGCACCTCTTCCTGGCTGTCCTGCCACGTGCCGCGCAAGCAGACGGACCTCTTGCACAATATGGCCTCGTTTCCCTCGGCCATTCCCGGCCGCTACCTGCTGGTGAACGAACAGGAGTGCGCGGGGGTATGCCTGAGCTATTTGATTGACCACGTGCTGTATCCGGCCGACGAGTTGGCGACCCATCCCCAACCCCCTGACGTATACGACCGCCTGAACCGGCTGGCGGCGAGCGTGGGGCCGGGCAGCGGCCGGCTGATTTTCGCCCCCTGGCTCAACGGCGAGCGGACGCCGGTGGAAGACCACCTGGTGCGGGGGGGCTTTTTCAACCAATCGCTGCAAACCACCCGCGCCCACCTGGTGCGGGCGGTGCTGGAAGGGGTGGCCTATAACTCGCGCTGGCTGTTGCAGTGTGTGGAGGGCTTCGTCGGCCGTCGCCTGGATACCCTCAACGTGGTAGGCGGTGGGGCTAACTCCGACCTGTGGTGCCAGATTCACGCCGACGTGTTGGGGCGGACGATTCGCCAGGTCCAGGACCCAATTCTGGCGAATGTGCGGGGGGCGGCGATTCTGGCCTCGGTGGCTTTGGGTTACGGCCATTTCGAGGAGACGGCCGGCCGGGTCGCCATCGCCCACACCTACCAACCCCAACCCGACCACCACCAGCTTTATAGCGAGTTATTCCGTGAGTTCTTAAATCTGTATAAACGCAACCGGCCGATTTATGCCCGGCTGAATATACCTGACAAGGTGACAAGTTGAGGGGGTGACAAGGTGAAGAAAGTGCCAGTTTATGACCGTTGGCAGTATAGGATCAGTATGCAATGACCATTACACAACGCATCGTTTCCCTCGTCGAACGGCCGCTACGGGCCATCCCCTTCGTTAAGAAGCGGGTGGAAAAGGAATTTGAGAGGCTGACGGCCGAACTGGCAGGCTCGCTCAAGCCGTATCAGGGGACGTTTGCCAGCTTCCCACGCCTGCCAGAGAACGGCCGCGACCCGGCCAAAATCCTGGAAGATATAGAGGCGATGAAGGCGGCCGAGGAAGGTCGCTGGAAAGAAGGGTACGTGTCGGGGGCGGTCTATCACGGCGACGACGACCACACCAGTTTCTTGAGCCGCGTCTACGCTCTCCATTCGCAGAGCAATCCGCTCCACGCCGACGTGTGGCCCAGCGCCAGCAAATTCGAGGCGGAAATCGTCTCTATGACGGCCGCCATGCTGGGGGCCAGCCAGGCCAGTGGTAGCGCGTTGGGGTTAGGCGACGAAATCTGCGGGGCAGTTACGTCGGGTGGCACAGAAAGCATCCTGCTGGCGATGAAGACTTATCGTGATTGGGCCAGGGAGCGCAAGGGGATTCGCCGGCCGGAAATCATCGCCCCCACCACTGCCCACGCCGCCTTTGACAAGGCCGGCCATTACTTCGGTATCAAGGTTATTCGCATCCCGGTTGGCCCGGACTGCCGGGCCGACGTGACGGCCGTCCGCAAGGCCATCGGCCGGAACACCATTGCCCTGGTCGGTTCAGCCCCCACTTTCCCGCATGGGGTGATTGACCCCATCGTGGAACTATCGGAACTGGCCCGCCAGCGCGGGATTGGCTTCCACACCGACGCCTGCCTGGGGGGATTCGTCCTACCCTGGGCCGAGCGATTGGGCTATCCGGTGCCGCCGTTCGACTTTCGCCTGCCCGGCGTGACTTCGATGTCGGTGGATACCCACAAGTACGGCTACGCGGCCAAAGGCACGTCGGTCGTGCTATACCGGGGGTCGGGTCTGCGCCATTACCAGTATTATACGGCGACGGAGTGGCCGGGTGGTCTCTATTTTTCACCGACGATTGCCGGCAGCCGGCCGGGGGCCCTCAGCGCGGCTTGTTGGGCGGCTATGGTCAGCCTGGGCGAACAGGGCTACCTGCAAGCGACCGGCCGCATCATGGAAACGGCCCAAACCATTCGCCAGGGCATCGAGGCCATCCTCGAACTACGCATCCTGGGCGATCCCCTGTGGATTTTTGGCTTTACCTCGGACACGTTGGACATTTACCAGGTGATGGAGGCCATGAGTAAGCGCCACTGGCATCTGATTGGCTTGCACAAGCCGGCCGGGGCGCACCTGGCGATTACCCTGATTCACACCCAACCCGGCGTGGCCGAGCGGTTTACGGCCGATTTGCAGGCGGCCGTAGCCGAGGTCAAAGCCAACCCAGAGGCTAAAGAGGGTATGGCCCCCATCTACGGTCTGGCCGCCTCGCTCCCCGCCCGCACAGTGGTCAGCGACCTGCTCAAGCGGTACATGGACTTGCTCTATAAGGTATAATATCCTGCGATGAGGTGACTCCATGGAACTGACGACATTGGCCAAGGAGAGAGTAGAAGAGAGGGTCAATTCGCTTCCCCTTCCACTTCTGACCAGCGATCAGGTAATGACTGCTTCACGCCACGTGCAAGTCATTTGGTAGCCTTCTGTGAGACACAGTGGGTGAGGGGAAGCGGCCGTTACGAGCATTGACGTTCGGCCGGATGCCATGCTATACTGCTGTTCTGTATGAGTACGGTTCCCCGGCTGAATGAGCCGGTTCTCATCCTGAACGTGAACTACGAGCCACTGCACATCTGCAGCACAAAACGCGCCCTGTGCCTGGTTTTTGATGGCAAGGCGGAGATCATTCTCAACGGCCGGGGCGTGGTTCACAGCGCGTCCCGCGACTTTGAAATCCCCTCGGTGATCAAGCTCGTCCAGATGGTCAAACGGCCGCACCCCATTATTGCCCTCTCCAAGAAAGAAATCCTGCGCCGCGATAACTACACCTGCCAGTATTGCGGCCGGCAGACCACCAATCTAACGGTTGACCACGTGATTCCCCGCCACCTGGGAGGGAATCACACCTGGCATAACCTGGTGGCCGCCTGCCAACCCTGCAACCGGCGCAAAGGCGGACATACGCCAGAGAAAGCCAATATGCGCCTGCACCGGCCGCCCTTTGAGCCATCCCCTTCGGCTCAATATCGTTTCGGCCGCCACCTGGAAACCCACGCTGAGTGGGAGCCGTTCATTACCGGATGGTAGTTGGTAACTGGTAATTGCGTACCAATTACCAATTAGCTTTACCGATTTCCAGGATACGGGGTAAGCCCTCGTCTATCAAGGCCATGACCTCGGCCGCCATTTGTTCATAGTCGCGTAGGGAGCGGCCGTAGGGGTCGCTAATGTTATAGTGCTTGCCAGCCATCTCTGTCAGTAAGTAGATTTTGGCGGCCTGGGTGGGAAATTCGGCCCGTAAGGCTTCGGCGTGGCCCTCGGTCATGCACAGCACCAGGTCGGCCTGCGCCAACATCTCCCTCGTGACCAGGCGTGCCCGGTGGTCACTGATGTCCAGCCCGCGCGCGGCCGCTACTTGTACGCTGTAGGTGGAAGCCGGCCGCCCTTCTTCGGCCCACGTTCCGGCCGAGCCCACCGTCCAACTTTCCAGCCCACGTTCCTGGAATCGTTGTCGTAAAACGGCCTCGGCCACTGGCGACCGGCAGATATTGGCGGTGCAAACAAATATGACGTGGGGCATGATAACGCTTGGTCTAGCTATTCGTGGGAGGCTTCAGCATACGCCAGATTTCACTATCAATACGGGCCATGTCCGCGGCCGACATTTGTCCAATCTTACGGACAATACGGGCCTTATCAAGTGCTCGCATCTGGAACACCATGACCACTGAAGGGGTCGTTAGGCCGTTCTCTGGTGTTGCTTCTACGCGCACAGAAAAGGCAAAGCGTAGCGCAGCCAGATTTGACGTGATGGGCGCTACCATCAGCATAGGTTCGCCGGCTACGTCGGTCTGTACGGCAACGGCCGGCCTCCGTCCTGTCTGCTCACGACCATCACTAATGGGCAAGCTGACCAACAACACGTCCCCACGCGCCATTATGGTACTAATGCTCAGGATAAACTGTCTTCTAGCTTGAGCCAATCCTCATCGCTAGCGGCTTCCCAGGTAGCACACTCCTGCTTCAACTGGAGTTGATCGGCTAGTGTGGCTTCCGGGGCAGTCAGGATCAAGGGGCGCCACTGGATGAATAGGCCAAATTCATACCAACTGGCTAATTTCTCAAGGGGCATTGTTCTTGCTAACTCGATTACTTTTTCTCGGGTTACGGTTTCTACTTTCATATCTTTACCCCGACTTTAGACGAGATTGTATCTCGGCATCTCACAGAAGGCCAGCATGTCACCGGCCATCAGGGAGTGGCCGCCCAGAATGATAGGGATGGGCGCGGCCGAAGCCAGCCGGGTGAAGTCGCGCAGCCAGGGTTCTTCAATCCATTCTGGTTGGTCGAGGTCGGAGGCGAAGCGGCTGGTTTGAGCCGGCTGCGGCCGTCCGCCATGCGTCATTAACACCCGCGTATCCATGAAGGCGGTGTCTGCCCACTCAGCCAGCAGGCCAAAGAAACGCTCCATCCCGGCCGCCTCGATGTATTCCGCCACGAAAGAGTGGGCTTCGCCCCGCTCTTGCCGGCCGCTCGACACCAGTCCCCTTTCTTCAGAAATAACCCGCAGCCAGGCTTGAGTCACGCGGTTGAGAGCCAGCCACACTTCCGGCCCCAGGCGGCCGGCGATGAACACACGGCTGGCCGGCCGATTCAGCACGGCCAACGCCCGTTCCAGGCGGCCGGTGTCCAGAGGGAGGCCAGCCAGGCAGCGGCGCAGGTGGGGCTTGGTGCGGGGGTGCAGGCGCAGGGTCAGCAGGTCAGTGGGGGTGTCTATGTCCAGGCGGGTGGCGGCCGTCGCTGGCTGCGCCTGGCAGGTCAAGCCCGCCTCAGTGGATAGCACCCAGCCCAGCATATTGTCTTTGGGCAGCCGCTCGCGCCACTTAATTACTGAGGCGGCCGGGGTGACGGCCGCCCAATCACTGGCGAAGCGGTTGTTGGTCAGAATCGTGTGGTCGGCCGTCGCCAGTTGGCCGATGATTTCAGCTAGTGACTCACTGCTGAGAAGGGGTGCGGACGCCCCGCCAAAGTATAATAGCCGCTCTATCTGGAATTGTTCGACCAGTTGGGCCAGTTGGTGGCCGACGTGTAAAGGCCCAGGCAAACTGGTGACGAGGTGATGGGCGGCGGCCGTCGGCAGGCCCTCAGCCTCTGGTGTGACCAGAATCGTTTGTTCAATGAGGGGCTGATGGGCTAATTGTTCTAGTAAGTCAGCGGCGGCGGCTCGCCGGGCCGCCTGCACCCAGGCCACCGGCTCACTCTCCCCGCCACTCTCACCCACCATCACGACGGCCGTAATCATAAAGGCTGAAGGCTGAAGGATGAAGGATGAAAAGGTTGCCAATTCAGCCTTCAGCCTTCCTGGTTCATCCTTCTTCCAGGACGGCTTGGATGAGGAACTGGTCGTCCAGAGTTTGGGCGGCGTTGAAGAGGGCGTCTTCGGTGGGCAGGGACGGCTCTACCACGTCCTCGCGCAGAACGTTGACCAGGGCGACGGCCGAGGCGGTGGGAGGGACGCCGGTCAGGTCTAGCTCATTGAGGCGGGCGGCGTAGTCAAGAACGGCCGAGAGTTGGGTCTGATACTGTACCTTTTCGGCCTCCGTCAATTCCAGCCGGGCCAGGGTAGCGATCTTCTCCACGTCTTCCAGGGTCAAAGTCATACGTTTCTCCGAAATAGCAGGTCACCTATCTTATTTGTCCAGGCGTAGGTCACGTATTCTACGTGACGAGGCGCAAATTTACAATTCCTTCGCTGCCCATGACGCCGGCCGCGTTTGCGCTGTGCTATCACATACAGTATCATTCCTCTTGTGAGCAAGGCAGACAAACTCCTCGAACGGATGCAAAACAAGAGAGACCTAAGTCAATACCCTTTCGAGATTCGGCCGCTAACAGAGGAAGAAGGCGGCGGCTTTCTGATTTCTTTACTCGTCTGGCCATACGGGCCAGGCAGGAGGGTGTCAGTATGAATGCTCTGGTAACGGCCATCTTAGCGGAAAGTCTCGGCCGGCGAGAGACCGCCTGATTATGAAGGAAGGAGTATCTACTCGGCTTCACCGCCGAGACGCGGAGGCCGCCGAGAAGACTCAGGTGGAGACTCTGCGTTCTCTGCGCCTCTGCGGTGAGCAGTTACAAGAAGGAAATAGAGTATGCGACCAGACATAGTGCCAGGGGCGCATTTCCCCGATTACGAATTGACCGACCACGCCCGCCAACGACGGCGGTTGAGTGAATTGCAGGGGAATGACCCCCTGATCCTCATCCTGTCGCGGGGCCACTTTTGCCCCAAAGACCACCAGCAACACCTGGAAATGGCCGCCTTTTACTCCCGGATTGCGGTGGCCTATACCAAGATCGTCACCATTTCTACCGATAACATCCTGGAACTCAACGAGTTCCGCGACTCGGTGGGCGCGCAGTGGACGTTCCTCTCCGACGTGCGGCGGGTGGTGCAAAAGGACCTGGACATCCAGGAATACACCGACCCCCACCACGACCCGATGATTCCCCACACCTTTGTCCTGGAACCGGGGTTGATCATCTACAAGATTTACAATGGCTATTGGTTTTGGGGTCGGCCGTCGGCCGACGACCTCTGGCAAGATTTACGGGAAGTGACCCGCAAAATTCGCCCGGACTGGGACATCACCGACCCCCAAATGCGTGAGCAATGGGCGGCCGGCGACAAACGCCAATTCTGGCCCTATAGGTAGAACGACTTTTCAACTCGTTCTACTCATTTGTTCAAACTGCTCTTCCATCTGGCGGCGAGTTTCTTCCATGGCCTGGCGGGCTTCACGCAGGGCCTCCTCCCAGCGAGAGGTGACATCCTCGCGCAATTGCTCACCTGACGCGGGCGTAAACAACAAAACGGCCGCTCCGCCCACCACTGCGCCGCACAAGGCCCCGGCTAAGAAGCTAAAGAACTTGTTCACGAATGAATCCTCCCGGTATTGTAAGAGTAAGAGTAAGAATACCTTACTCTTACTCTTACTCCAAACTTGAACATCATGTCCAGAGGTAGAATTGTTATCTTGCCTGACGTGGCGGCCGTCGCCGAAGCGGCCGCTCACCAATTCGTGACGGCCGCCCAGAAGGCCATTGCTGCGCGCGGCCGTTTCCTGGTGGCTTTGTCCGGCGGCTCAACTCCCCGCGCCTTGCATACGCGGCTGGCCCAGTCCTATCGGGAGCAGGTCGAGTGGCCGGCCGTCCACGTCTTCTGGGGCGACGAGCGGTGCGTGCCGCCTGACCACCCCGACAGCAATTACCGCATGGCCCAGGAGACGCTGCTAGCCGACGTGCCTATCCCGTCAGGGCAGGTCTACCGGCTGCGCGGCGAGGCCGACCCGCCAACGGCCGCCCTGGAATACGAACAAACCTTGCGCCGCGTTCTCGGCGCAGACCCCCTGGATTTGGTCTTTCTGGGTATGGGGGCGGATATGCACACAGCCTCGCTGTTCCCTGGTACGGCCGCCATCCACGAGCAGACGCTGTGGGTGGTGGCCCATCACGTGCCGAAGCTGCAAAGCTACCGGCTGACCCTGACCCCGGCCGTCCTGAACCTGGCCCGCCAGGCGGCCTTCCTGGTGGTAGGGGCGGATAAGGCTGGGCCGCTGGCGGCCGTTCACACCGACGATTACCGCCCCGACGAACGGCCGGCCCAGGTGATCCAGCCCGTCAACGGGGAGTTGTTATGGCTGGTGGATAGGGTGGCGGCCGGGGGATTGGAAATTGGAGATCAGAGACTATGATCACGGACCGCCGACCGTCAACGTCAGTAAGAGTAAGAGTAAGGGGTATGTTCTTACTCTTACTCTTACTCTTACTTCCTGCCTGCAACACCCCTCCAACGCCTACCCCGACACCTACCCCCGACCCGGCCGCTATCTTACGCCAGGCGGGTGAGGCTATGCAGGGCTTACAGAGCGTCCACTTTGTCATCACCCGCACGGGCGGGCCGGCCTATCTGGACGAGGCTCAACAACTCCTGTTCAGCGCGGCCGAAGGCGACTACGCCGGCCCTGACGCCATCCAGGCCCGTCTGACCGTGCAGGGGCCAGGGCTGACGGTGGTGATGAACACCATCGCCGTCGGCGACCGCCAGTGGGTGACGAATCCCCTGACCCAACGGTGGGAGAAGCTGCCGGAGGGCTTTGGTTTCAATCCGGCCGTCTTGTTCGACCCGGAGCTAGGCTGGCGTCCCCTTTTGAACGAGGACGTGAGCAACTTGACGCCGGTGGACGAAGTGGAGTTGAACGGACAGGGTGCGCTGAAGATTGGGGCGACGGCTGCCGGTGAACGGGTGCGGGCAATTACGGCCGGTATCGTGGGCGATCAGCCGGTCAACCTCGAGGTCTGGTTAGACCCCACCACCTTTTACGTTCTCCAACTTCAGTTCACCACAGCCACCCCAACTGGCGAAGCGGCCGATTGGCTGTTGACCTTCTCGGCGTTTAATGAGCCGGTCAATATCGAAGCCCCAGAAACGTGAAACGTCTTTTCACGTTTCACGTTTCACGTCTCATGCGCCGTTCCTCGCCCACCGCCATTCTAGCCGTTGTCTCCTTTGGCGTCTTCGTGGCGGCCGACGACCTCACCGTCGTCTCCACCATGCTGCGCCAGATCATCTTCGACCTGCGGATTCCCCTGCCCGATGGATTGAACGACGCGGCCTGGATCGTCAATGCTTACCTGATTGCCTACGTGGTAGTCATGCCCCTGGCCGGCCGCCTGAGCGACCTGTGGGGACGGCGGGCGGTGTACTTGGGAGCATTTACCCTGTTCCTGGTTGGCTCGGTGTGGCTGCCTCTGGCCCACGACCTGCCCACCTTTATTGTCGGCCGCGTCCTGACCGCCCTGGGTGGTGGGGCGATGGTGCCAGTGGGGATGGCCGTCATTGGCGACGTGTACGAACCGCGCCAACGGCCGGGCGCATTGGGCGTACTAGGCGCGGTGGATACGGCCGGGTGGGTGTGGGGGCCGCTCTACGGCGCATTGCTCATTCGCTACCTGAATTGGCGTTGGCAATTTTACCTGAACGTGCCGCTGGCCGTAGTGGGTATGGCCGCCGCCTGGTACGCCCTGCGCGATTGGCCGCGCCCGGCCGGGCGAGAGCGGCTGGATGGGTGGGGAGCGACTGCGTTGACGGCCGGGCTATTGTCCCTTAATCTAGCTCTCCTGCGAGGCAGCGACGTTCAGAGTGTGGGCAGCCTGGCCGAGCTAACGGATGGCCGTTCGGCCGGCGTGTGGCCGCTCTACCTGGCGGCCTGCGCCTGCCTGGGCCTGTTTGTCTGGATAGAGAGGCGATTGGCCTTCCCTCTGGTAGACTTGCGCCTCTTTCGTCGCCCTAACTTCACGCCGGCCGTGCTGGTCAATTTCCTGGTCGGCGGCGTCTTGATTATCGCCATGATCAACGTGCCGCTGCTGGTCAACGTGTTGGAAGTGGAGGTGGAGCGGGCGGCTCTGGTCAGTGGTTGGCTGTTGAGTGCGTTGACCGGGGCAATGGCCCTTCTGGCTTACGTGGGCGGCCGGTTGAGCGGCCGGTGG